>DYOW01000153.1 GCA_020720325.1 Desulfobulbus propionicus | reverse complement strand
GCGCAGGAACAGCAAAGTCCGGTGTTCCCATGAATATTATTTTATAAGGTGGTTGTAGTTTTTTCATTTCCATTATTCCATGTTTTTGTATTTGCAAGGATGGAGTGAAGCTGTAGCCTGCAAAATAAGATAAATTTTTACAAATATCTCTATTCAGATTGTCTTTTCTGCCATCTTTTCTTAAAAAGCGCTTTTTTTATGGGTCCAAGTCTGTCAACAAAACAAAACCCGTCAAGATGGTCTATTTCATGCTGGAGGCAGCGGGATAAAAGGCCTTGCGCCTCAATCTTTACAGGATTTCCATCCAGGTTAAAGCCTTCCACCAGGATTTTTTCGTATCTTTTGATCTGCGCCTGATAGCCCGGCACGCTAAGGCATCCTTCGTTTTCACAAATTTCCCCTTCGCAGGCGGTTATGACAGGATTTATAAGCGCTACCTGCCCTATTTTCTCCTCATCTTTTTCTCTGAGGTCAATGACAAAAAGTCTTATCAGTTCTCCAACCTGATTGGCTGCAAGTCCGATTCCGTCAGCTTCGTACATGGTTTTAATCATGTCTTTGATGATTTTTTGAATTTTTTCATCAATATTTTTAACCGGCTCAGCCTTGCATTTTAATATTTCATGCGGGTATATAAGGATTTCCATCTAGCGCTATATTCTAAATTTTTGTATATTCTCTTTTAAGGTATTTGATATCTGGTCAAGTTTTTTTGAATTTTCCATATTGGAGTTGGCATCATTTGAAGTGTCTTCCACAACATCAGCAAGATTATTTACAATATTTGCCACATCTTTAATGCCGTCAGCAACGCTTGAAATGTTTTGGGTAAGTTCATTAACCGTGACAGACTGCTCTTCAACCGCAGATGCAATGCTGTTGTCAATATCGTTTAACTGGTCAATTATAACCTGAACCTCGTTTATTGCCTCGGTGGCTGTGTTGCTCTCATTTTGAATGGTCTGAACCATAACTGTTATTTCATCCGCGGCATTGGCTGTTTGTTTTGCAAGCTCCTTAACCTCATTTGCAACAACCGCAAAGCCCTTTCCTGCCTCGCCTGCCCTTGCCGCCTCAATTGTGGCGTTTAAGGCAAGGAGGTTTGTCTGTTCGGAAATATCCACAATAAGCTTTATAGCCTTTCCGATTTCAGATGATTTTAATCCGAGCTGCTGAACGAAGTGGCTTGACTTATCCATTTTGGACTTGGCGTCATTGCTTATTGAGGCTGCTTTTGTCACATTAGAGGCAATTTCCTGGGATGCAATTGAAAAATCCCTTACTGAATTTGCGATGTAACCAATGTTATTGCTGGAGCTTTTCGTTATCTGCGCTGCATTTTTTGCATTGCCAAGGGCATTATTGCTCTCTGTCGCCATTTTATTTCCAATGTCCAAAAGATTTTTTGAAGCGCTGTTTACGTTTTCCGCTTCCTGTTTGATAACTTTAATAATATTAATAAGGCTGTCATTCATTTTTTTAAAGGCATTTCCAAGCATGCCCATTTCATCCTGACTATTGATTTCAAGCTTGGAGGCAAAGTTTCCTTCCGCAAGTTCATTGGCTTTTTTTATTATTTTATTTAAAGGATCAACTAAAATAAATTTGTTAAGGAAAGAAAATGCAAACACCACAAGAAGCAATCCTGCAAATAGAATAAGTCCGATAATAAACATGCCCTGAGTCATTGCCGCAAGAGGTTTGTCAAGAAAGAAAATAAGCTCAAAGGCTCCGTGCGCTTCGCCTTCTCTCCAGTTTTCCATTACAGCTCCGGTTGGGTCTTTTCCCTCTGTGTTGCCCCATAAAGACTTTGAAGTTGACGGGTCGCCGTGGCAAGCTTCACATTCCTTTGTAAGCAATATTGGTCTGAAGAATCTTATTGCTTTTTTTGTTTCCCCTGATTTTGGATCTTTATACTCTGTATAAAAAGAAAGCTCTTTTGCTTCTTTATTTTCAAACTGACTAAGAACATCTTTTTCAAATGCATCTGGTTCGTTTTCCTGGTTTCTTGGCGAATTTTTAGGCGCTCTCATTAAGTATCCGCCTTCCTCAGAATTTTTCTGTAAAAGAACCATGGCGTTTACCACAGGAACAGTGGTCATGAATTTTTTCACTGCCTCTGCCTTTTTGACCGGGTCTTTGCCTTTCAGATCTGGCATAAGGTTTTCTATATATTCTTTAAAAGCCCCGTCTTTATTTTGATCAGCCACAATTTTTCTCATTGCTTCCGCCTGAAGTATTATATCCCTTGCGCGGTTAGCGTAGTTGTCCTTAAGTTTTCCCAATTCTGTTATATAAGTAAAAAGAATGAGAAAAAAGGTGACAAGGAACATAAAAAAACCTACTATTATTAAAAGTTTGTTTTGAATTTTTAAGCTTTTAAAAAATTCCATAATTTTCCCCAATCCTTGAATTTAATTTTTTATTAATGAGCCCAGTCTAAAAAGGCTAATTTGTTAAAATTTTAAAATATAA
>DYOW01000004.1 GCA_020720325.1 Desulfobulbus propionicus | reverse complement strand
TGGAAGGGCCATCGCTCAACGGATAAAAGGTACTCCGGGGATAACAGGCTGATCTTGCCCAAGAGTTCATATCGACGGCAAGGTTTGGCACCTCGATGTCGGCTCATCGCATCCTGGGGCTGAAGTCGGTCCCAAGGGTTTGGCTGTTCGCCAATTAAAGCGGTACGTGAGCTGGGTTCAAAACGTCGTGAGACAGTTTGGTCCCTATCTACTGCGGGCGGAGGAAATTTGCGAGGCGCTGTCCCTAGTACGAGAGGACCGGGATGGACAAACCTCCAGTATTCCAGTTGTAACGCCAGTTGCATAGCTGGGTAGCTGTGTTTGGATGGGATAACCGCTGAAAGCATCTAAGTGGGAAGCCCACCTCAAGATTAGATTTCCCGTGGCGTAAGCCCCTAAAGTCTCCTTGTAGAACACGAGGTTGATAGGTCAGGTGTGTAAGTGTAGTAATACACTAAGCTTACTGATACTAATCAGACGTGAGGCTTGACCATATATTTTATATATATATAAAAACCATAAATATTCTAAGGAATAAGTCACATTCTCAAATCTATATTTATTATATTGTTTACAAACTTTACGGTGGCAATGGCGGAGGGGACACACCCGTTCCCATCCCGAACACGGAAGTTAAGCCCTCCAGCGCCGATGGTACTGCCCCACACAGTGGGTGGGAGAGTAGGATACTGCCGTATTAATTTTTTTAACCCCCAATTTATTGGGGGTTTTTTATTTTAAAAGAAAAAATATGCTAAATAATAATACATCTCTCTTTAGTCTGTTTGCCCAAATTAATCCTGGTTTAGAAGAAATTTTATTTAAAGAATTAGAATCCCTTGGGTTTTCTCCTGAAATTGAAATAGGAGGCGTTAATTTTAAGGGCGGATTAAGGGAGATTTATCTTGCAAACCTTATGTTAATGACACCCACAAGGGTTTTGATAAGGCTTTGCGAATTTTATGAGACTTTTTTCAGCAATATTCCGGACAGAATCGCCAAATATCCCTGGGAAATTTATATAAATCAAAATATTTCAAAAATAAGAATCAGGGCGACTTCTCATAAATCCAAGCTTATACATAGCGACGCTATTATAGAAAGAGTATTAAAAGGGATAACAAAACGTATTAACAGGGAACTTGAAATAAAAAATGATCAGGAAGAACTCCCTCTTATTATTATTCGTGTTTTACATGACAAATTTACAGTAAGTATTGATACTTCAGGTCTGCCGCTTTATAAAAGAGGTTATAAAACCTTTATTACAGATGCTCCTCTTAGGGAAACAATTGCTGCATCAATGATTTTATCATCAGGTTGGGATGGAACAGTTCCTTTATTAGATCCTTTTTGCGGTTCAGGGACAATTTCATTTGAGGCATTAAATTTCATTATGAATAAACCAGTTGGGGTTAACAGGGATTTTGCTTTTTTCAAATGGCGAAATTTCGATAATAGTATTTTTAATAATGTAAAAGAAGAATTAATTCTTTCTGCTAAAAAGCATGTTTCACCTGAGATTTATGCCTTTGATATTGATAAAAAGGCAATAAAGGCATTAAAAGAGAACGCCAAGCTTAATGATATTCAACAATTAATTAAATCAGATGTAAAAGATTTCAGAGACATAATCCCGCCTCAAGAAAAAGGTTTTATTATAACCAATCCTCCTTTTGGAATAAGGGTATTGGATAAAAAAACTATTGACAGTTTTTATATTGATTTTGTTGATGTATTTAAGGATAAGTTTAAGGGATGGAAAATCGGAATTCTTATTCCAAACAATAAAATCAATTTTTTTAAGTCCCTGTCTCTTGAAAGCAGGCTTTCCTTTGTTTTTGGCGGAATAAGGGTTAATTTTTTAACAGGGGAGATTTAATTTTTTTTTATAGATTATTGCGCGCTTATTTTTTTACAGTTATTGGAGCGCCTTCTGTTCCTGCATAGAACATTATAAGCTCTGCTGTTTCATTTCCTTCATTTTTTCCAAAATGCCATTTATTAACAACCTCCACAATTGATTCACCGGCTTTTAAATGTAATGTCTTGTTATCTTCAGTAATCACTGTAAGCTCTCCCTTTAATAATACCCCTGCGTTTATTACAGGATGTTGATGTAGCGGAAGAATAACCCCAGGTTGTATTTTGATTTTGAGAATTGAAATCTGAGGCGCGCCCCTGGGATAGTCCGGCAAAGGCGAGCCATCCCAACTCAAACTTGTTTTTGCCAGCACATCAACCAGCGCCTCATTACTTGTATCATGGGCAGATACATTAGTAAAATTTAATAAAAATAAGACAAAAAATATTGTGTGCCTTATCTTTTTAATGGATTTATGTAGATTAAGAAAAGTTTTTGGAATATTTATCACAAACATATAACCTTCTCGCCATCTTTCATTGCTGCTTTGAGCTTTTCCATGTGTCTTAACGCAGCGATCTCCCTTTGCAATTTGCTTGATCCTATATGAAGCATTTCTGCCAGCGCCTCTGCTTTTACTCCACCTGTGTCCTTGAGAATTTTTAAGATTTTTGACTGAACTTCATTAAGATTTGTTCCTGCATCCGAACATGATTTTGCGGTATAAACAGCCCAAGGATCACAGGTTCGGCTTGGAGACATGGCATCTATGTAACAATCCTCACATAATATCATCTCACGATATTGCATTTCGTCTCCGCTTTCAATTAAACATTTACATTTATCACATTGCATTTTTAACCTCCGTTTCTAAATTTTTAAAAAAAAATTGTCACATCCATTTAATATATTTTTACAACAAATATTATTTTTATGAAGATTACCTTTGAAAAAAACTAAAAAAAATATATCTCTCTTTAATAAATTTTTTTCATGATTAAATTTTTCTAATTATTGTTAAACTTATAGCCCAAGCCCGGATAGGTGATTATATATATGGGATTTTCAGGCTCAGGCTCTATTTTTTGTCTTAATCTCCTTATGTGAACATCAAGAGCCCTGCTCCATGCATAAAGTTCTTCATTTGGCCAAATCTGGCTAAGAATGAAATCCCTTTTTAATACCTCACCCTCATGAGTAATAAGCAATTCTAATAGTTCGTATTCTTTTTTGGTAAGTTTGATTAAATTATTATCAAATCGTAATTCTTTTTTTAATAAATCAATCACAAGATTTCCATATTTTAATTGCTGACTTTTTTGGGAAATAGCGTCAAACCTTCTGAAACACGCCTTGATTCTTGCAATAAGTTCAAGATATTCAAAGGGTTTGGTTATGTAATCATCAGCTCCGCTTTCAAGACCCCTGATTTTATCAGAGAGGGAATCCCTTGCAGTAAGCATTATAATGGGTATCTGGGATATTTTTCTTATGTTCTGAGCAAATTTTATTCCGTCAATATCAGGCAAATTCAGGTCAAGGATAATAAGGTCAGGTTTCTTTTCTTTAAAAAAATTCATTCCATCTTCTGCATTTTCTGTCAAGAAAACAAAATAAGCATCCATTCTTAACTGGTCTTTTAAGACCTTTGCAATATCTTTATCGTCTTCAATAATTAAGATAGATTTACTCATGTCTAAAACTTATATAAAAGATTGAGCCTTCATGTAAAGGTTGTTCAATCCATATTTTCCCATTATGCGCCTCAATAATTGCCTTTGTTATGGAAAGTCCAAGCCCCATTCCCTCTGTTGCTTTTTCATTTTTTCTTCTGTAAAATTTCTGAAATATTTTGTCGTGATCTTTCTGTGGAATTCCTATGCCAAAATCTTCAATTTCTATGAAAATTTCATTATTTTGTCTATAAATATTAACATTGATATCCTTGTTGTTTTCAGAAAATTTTATGGCATTTGAGATAATATTTGTGATTGCCTGTTCAACTCTCTGCCTGTCACAGAAAAAAAGAAAATTTTGGGGGGGATCATAATTTATTTTGATGTTTTTTTGTAATGATAAAGGCGTCATCATAAGGATCGCATCTTCAATAATCTCTCCAATATCATTTATTTCTTTGTTTAATTCCAGACCAGCGCTTTCAATTTTTGAGCAATCCAGCAAGTCTGTGAGCATTTTGGAGAGTTTTTTAGAGTTATTTTTTATAATTTTCAGATAATCATCCTGTTTAATAATTTCATTGTCTTTGTTTTTTTGTATTAAATCCACAGCTCCTTTTATGGCTGTTATAGGGGTTTTAAGGTCATGGGTGATGTTTGAAAAGAATTCTGTCCTGTATTTCTCAGTTTCTTTAAGTTTCAGGTATGCATCCTGTAATTCGCAGATTGCCTTCTGTATTTCTCTTTCAAGGTCTTTTTGATGGTCAGAAAGAGTTGCGACCATCTGATTAAAGCTTTCTCCAACCTCCTGCCATTCTGCGCATTTTTTTTTGAAATCAAGTCTTGTTGCCAAGTTGCCTTTTTTTATGGATTTTGCCGCATCATTCATTAGGTGAAGCGGGTTTAATACAGAGGCTTTAATCATATTCCAGACAAGCGCTAATGCAAAAACAAGGGATGTAAAACCTAAAGCAGAGTATAAATATTTTATTTTATCAAGGTGGGCAAAGACTTCCTTTGCATCAATAATAATGTTTAGCCCGCCTATAACTTTGGCTATTTTCTCCGCGCTATCAGAATCATCCTGATGACATACAATACATTCATTTTCAAAGTGAAGAGGGGCGATAAACCGGGCTTTTTTTCCATATTTGCCTGATATTATAGTAAAAGATTCTTTTAGTTTGCCTTCCTGAAATGCCCTTATTGACTCTTCATCAAGGCTGTCAGATTTGTAATAGGGGTTTTGTGTGTTTAATAAAGAAATTTTAATCTCAAATGGAAATCTCATTCTGGATATTCTTGCTATTTCATCTGTAAAAAGTGATGGTGTTATGAGCTTTTCTGTGTTTAGTCCATCTTCATGAACATAAACACCTCCCTGGTCAGCTATCCACATCCTTGAAAGACTGAGATAATGATAAATGCCAAGCGCCTGCTGCCTTAACTGCTCCTTTATCATTATTTCTTCCTGCTTTATAAAATATGAGAAAAAAACTATCCAGAATAAACCAAGAATCACAGATAAATAAATGATAATTTTTTTATTTATTGAAATCTGAATGTTTTTAAATAGATAATTTTTTAAAAAATTTAACATAAATAAACTTTAATACCAATGACTGTAATTTTAAAGTTTATAAAAATTTATTTATTAAAATTCATTTTTATTGCGCCATTATTGCATGAATCAACACATTTGCCACAATTCCAGCAATAAAGTCCTTTTCCCTCGCCTTTTGAAGGCATAAGTCCCATAGGGCATGACTTGTCACATAAACCGCAGTTAATGCATTTTTCGTCATCTTTGATAATTTTTAATTCCCTTTTGCGTCCAAGAAAGGCAAGAAGCCCTCCAAGGGGACAAAAATATCTGCAGAAAAATCTCCTTGTAATCAAATTTAAGAAAAGGACAATAAGCACAATTATCCCCTCAACAGCCAGAGTTTTGAAAAACACCGCAAGCATAATCTCCCTTCCCACAAGTCCTGGCGGAGAAAGAAATACAAAAAGAGGAGCCGCAAGAATCATTGCAAATATCAATTCGCCAATCAGGGAAAACCATAACAAGTTTTTGGGTAAAATAATAAGGTCTTTTCTCTTTTTTTTGGAAAAGAAATTCCATGTTTTATCGGATAACTCAGATAAAAAGCTTATGGGGCACATCCAGCTGCAAAATACCCTACCCATAAAAAGGGCAAGAAGCACAGGAGGCAGCATCCCTATGACCGAAGGCAAAAAAAATTGTTTGGAGACCAGCAAGCTTTCTATTCCTTCAAGGGGTGAAACAAACCATAATTTGCCTACAGCAAGGCTCTGATACCATCCCTGAATAAAACTAATATGAAGATAGTAGTTTAAAAAAGGATTGATAAGAATTATTAGAAAAGATATTGTTAATACGCCAAAACGAATTTTATTAAAATATTTTGGATTATTTTTCTGTGGTTTATTCTGATTTTCCATTTTGTGAATAGATTGGCTCTATATTAATTGCCTTTAGATTATCTTTATATGAAACAGGGCAGCCGTGGACACATAAACCGCAGCCAGCGCAGAATTTCTCATCTATCACAGGTCTGAGTTCATCAAGCCTTATTGCCTTATCCTTAAAAAGACACACATTATAGCAGGTTCTGCAGATTGTCTCTCCCTTCCAGGTGACACACACATGCTTGTTTATAACCGCAAGCCCCATACGGGTTTCTTCCTGCTTTATTTTCCTTAATGTGCCTGTGGGGCAGACCTCCACGCATTTCATGCACAGATAGCAGGGAATATTTTCTGCAATTATAAGCGGAGTTCCTGCATAAACACCGTTTTTTATATCAAGCTGGATAATGGATTTATAAGGACATACCTCGACACATCTTCCGCATCTTATGCATTTTCCCGCAAATATTTCTTCAGACACAGCTCCGGGAGGTCTTAATCTGTTTGTTCCTATTGGCGAACTTAGAATACCGGAAGAGGCATGAACAGGATAAAATAAAGAAATCAAGGGGGAAATAATTAGCGTTTTAATGATTTCCCTTCTTTTTTTAAAAAATTCCAGATTAAAATCATCCATTGCTTTCAGCTTCATCTTCAATATTCATGTAAGCCATTAAAACAGAATTTATTCCGTTTATTTTAGAGATATTATTAATGATATTTTCCATTTCAATTGAATCAGGGGCATCAACCACTATGACAATATCACCTTTTTCGTTCATGCCATGAATATCAATATTTTTAATTGATTTAAGCTTATTAATGCAATTATTGCAGTTTGTTATATCTGTTTGTATGACAAAGCCGCCTATTGGCATATTTATTTCCTTTTTTTAATTTTGGGCTTTATTAATTAAGTATAGAATTTATATTAAAATCTTTAATTTTAGATTGCTTCGTCACTTCGTTCCTCGCAATGACAGAATTGATTTGTCATTGCGAGCAAAGCGAAGCAATCTCATATCACAAACTATACTAAATTAATAATATCAAACTGTTATATCGTAACAATATAAGGTTTAAGCGGAACAGGACCAGAAACTCTTTTTATTTTACAGGCGCATATCTTAAATTCTGGTTCTTTTGAGCCAGGGTCAAAGGCGTCTTTTGTGACCTTGTTTATCATCCTGTCATCGTGCATATCGTGCCAGTAGGCAAACACCATTCCTTCAATGGGACCTTCAATAATTTTTGCTGGCATTATGCATTTACCTCTTTTTGATGTTATTTCCACCATATCATTGGGTTTTATGCCAAGTTTTTCTGCATCTTTTGGGTTTATTTCAACAAAAGAATAGGGGTTTGCCCTCATAAGCTCTGTGATCCTTCCTGTCATGCTGGTAGTATGCCAGTGGTCAATAATTCTTCCTGTTGAAAGCACAAATGGATATTCCGCGTCTGGCTCTTCAGCGGCGCCTTTGTATGGTCGTAACCAAATATAAAGTTTTCTGTCAGGTCTTCCGTAGAACTGGAATGGTTTGTCATCTTTTGATTCTTTATCAGCCATAGGGTCAATGCCCTTGACAAATTTAATTTCTGTTCCGCCCTTTCTGGCAAAGTCTGCCGTGAATGCTGGCCATTGAACACCGTCTGGCATTTCCTGAAGGATTTCATATGAAGCTGCGGAAAGGTCATTGTCTCTGTTTTTTGTAGTTTTATGCGTGTATTCGTCCCATATAGCCTTTGGAAGCGCATATCCGTCCTCAAGTCCAAGAAATGGCTCAACGCTTTTTAATGCAATAGGGTCGTTTAGTTCTTTTGCAAGTCTTACTGCCCATTCCCTGGCAATCCAGACCTCGGGTTTTGCCATGCCCGGTGGATTCACTGCCTTTGGGGTTATCTGTGACCTTCTTTCGGTGCAGCCATAAACTCCGGTTTTTTCAAAATGAAATGCAGTGGGAAGTATCAGATTTGCATGTTCTGTGGTTATAGTGGGAAAGATATCTGTGCATACAACAAACACATCATCCCTGTTTAATCCTTTTCTATAAAGGTCCGCATTTGGAAGGCTTTGGGCAGGGCTAGTGCAGTTTATCCAGATTGCCTTTATTTTTCCCTCATTTACTGCGGAAAACATTGCCATGGTATGCAAGCCGATTTTTGCCGGAAGTCTGCCTTTGGGGATATCCCACGCTTCTTCCAACTCATTTCGCATCTTTTCATTATCAACTGTCCTGTGACCCGGCAGTATATGGCATAATCCGCCACCTTCCCTTACTCCTCCGCAGGCATTTGGTTGTCCTGTCATGGAAAAACTGTCAGCGCCTGGCTTACAAAGCTGTCCTGTTATAAAATGAAGGTTATGAACAAGGTTATTTGCCCAAACACCGCGTATTCTCTGGTTAAGCCCCATGCACCACATACTAAGCGTTGCCTTTGATTTTGCGAAAATTCTTGCAATTTCTCTTATTTTGTCAGGGGTGATATTGCCCTCACATATTTTTGCGGCTTTTTCAGGGGTATAATCTTCAAGAAATTTTTTATAATCTTCAAAGGTTACATTTTTTACATCTTTTTCACCCTGTTGTTTTAACAAACAGTAATCATTTATAAATTTTTCATCATAAAGTTTTTCTTCAATTATTACCTGTGCCATGGCATTCATCAAGGCAAGGTCAGTTCCTGGCTTAAACTGAAGATGGATATCCGCAATACGGGATGTGGGGGAAATTCTGGGGTCAATATTTATTACCTTGACATCTTTGGGATTATCTAATTTTCTTCTCATCACACGCCTGAATATCACAGGGTGAGCCTCTGCCATATTGCTTCCGATAATAAAAAAACAGGTTGCCTTTTCTATAAAGGAATATGAACCAATGGGCTCATCAGCTCCGAAAGAAGTCATGTATCCGCCCACAGCGCTTGCCATGCAAAGGCGTGGATTTCCCTCAACATTATTTGTCTGTAATGCGACCCTGAAAATTTTTTGAAAAAGATAGGTTTCCTCTGTTTGTGACTGTCCAGAACCGTAATAGGCTACAGAATCATAGCCGTATGTTTTGGCTGTTTTTGCAAATTCCTTTGCTGCGATGTCCAAAGCCTTATCCCATGATATTTCCTTGAATTTCTGGTTTTTTTTCTCCCTGTAAAGAGGTTTTGTAAGTCTTTCGGGGTGTCCTATAATTTTATAAAAAAGCATTCCTTTCATGCAGACATAACCAAGGTTTGTCCTTGATTCTGTAACACCTCTCAAAGCAACAGCCCTTCCATTTTTTACACCAAGCTCAAGCCTGCATCCGGCTCCACAAAGCCTGCATGTTCCTCGCACCCATTTATCAGCCTCTTCTGCCTTTGCCTCGTTGCAAATTGAAAGGGGAATGGTTATTCCTGCGCATGATGCGGCGGTTAAAGCCGCGGTTTTTTTTATAAAATCTCTTCTTGATATATTCATATTATTATCTCCCTGTTTTTATTTTTTATCAGCCTTGAAACCATGAGCCTTATGACATTCCCAGCATTTTTTTCCACCGGAATGTTCAAACGCTCCTTTATGGCAGACAGCACAGTTGGATAGGTCAGGAATTTTTTTCATGTTTTCAAAAGTGCCGTGACAGAGATAACATTTGACATTTGAAATACCATGGGTGGACTCATACCACTCATTATGTATTTTGGGTGTGGAATTCTTGTGGCAGTCTGCGCAGTCAATGAGTTTTTCCTGTTCAGATAGTTTTGGATGGCTGGAAGTAAATTTTTTTGAGGTTTTAGAATAATTTTTTGTTGGCTCAACAGCGAATGATAAGGTGAATTGTAAAAAGAGAATGGAAATTATAAGTATAAAAACTTTCATAAAAGGCTCCTTAATATAAAGTTATACTATGATAATTAGTTAATTAGTTAAAGCCTTTTTTTATCATAATTTTTTAAAAAATGATAAAAATTGTAAAAAAGCGCCTCTATATATCAGAGGCGCCCTGTGAAGAAAAAAATATTTTTTAGAATTTTACCTGAAGATTAAACGGGTCTTTAAATTCCTGTTCTGGTTTGAATTTAACCTTGTCTTTTCCTCTTTCATCTACATATTTCATAAGTTCAAGATCCACTTTAATAGGAACTTCCACACCAGCCTTTGTAAGAGCCTGTCTTAAAAGTGACTCTGCCTTCATTGCAAAAGCAACGGAATCTCCAAGTATGCGTATTGCTTCAGGAGGATTGTGAAAACCAATTGAGTTTTCTGCCCCTACAAACACTGTGCGGTAGAAACCTTCAAGATAGTAGTCTTTAGCCTGATTATAAAGCTCCATATCAATGGTTTTACCCTCTTTTTGAACATTATGAACCTTTTCAAAGAGTTTTGCTGTTGTTGCATTGGCATAACCGGATCTTATCATCATTGACACAGTTCTGTCCTGGATATTAAACACCTGTTCCCTCAGCCATTCAGGTCCTTCGGCATGACACTGGGAGCATGCTTTTAAGTCTGATTTTAAAGGGCTAGCAACCCTGTGGTCAGAAACCTTGGATGTTCCCACTTTTGTATAGGGCATGTGGCAGTCAGCGCATGAAACACCCGCTTTATAATGTATGCTGTCATAGGCGTAAAGCTCAAATTCGGGATGTCTTATATAGCCAACCTTAAAGCCTGTGACTGCCTGTTTCCATTCGTTATGAGACTCGCTGCTTCTTATAACCTTTATAATGTCTTCAACAGAGATTTTGGGCCATTTTCCTTCCTTCCATGGAAAGAATACCTCTGTGACTTTCATATCTTTATCCCTTGCCATAATATAGGTGACATGACATTGAGCGC
Organism: Desulfobulbus propionicus; assembly: GCA_020720325.1. GTDB lineage: Bacteria > Desulfobacterota > Dissulfuribacteria > Dissulfuribacterales > DYOW01 > DYOW01. The sequence continues at coordinate 42,720 of DYOW01000004.1, read as the reverse complement.
ATACAAGGCTTCTCATATCCTGACGGGTTATCTGGCTTCTGTCCACATTCATGGCTTTCATTGCCTTTCCAAGGGTTATCTCACGGCTTAGCTGAAGGCTCATGTCTTTGCTGTTATGACAATCAATGCAGGCGACTCCTAAATTTCTGTTGTGTTCAGGAATTTTATCTACAACTGCTTTGTAATCTCCTTTATAATATCCCTCGCCAAGTTCCCTTTCAAGTTTGTTGAAATATGGAGTTTTACATGTAAGACATGCGCCGCCTGATTTTACACGGGAGGAATCAATTTCAAGCTGGTCTCTGACCATAAAGGCATGTCCCCTTGGCTCATTGTAGCCTATTCCAAATCCCCATCCGTTATATAAAAGCGCCATGTAAGGAAATTCTGAGAGTTTGTCATATGTTATGTGGTCAGCGTCAAATCCTTTTTTATATTTGCTTTTTCCTGCAGGCAGGGGTTGCTCTGTTTTTTTCCAGAGGTCGTATTCAATGGGATAAGCCTTGCCCCATGCTGTTGGATCAATTTCACCTTCGGGTATTTGAACTGTTTTTACCATTTCAGTTTTTGGTGGTTCCTGACATCCTGTTAAGATTAAAGAAAAAAATGCCATAATCATGATCAAGCCAAAAAATTTTGTCGCAGGTGTTTTTTGTTTCATAAAATTCCTCCTTGTTGATTTTTTTATTTTTAAATTAAATTTTTTCCCTTATGCCGGTTTGTTTGTGCTGAACCCTTCTGTGGCAATCCCAGCAGTTTCTTTGCTGGTCAATATGTTCAACTGTTGTGTCATGGCATTTAATACAGTTTGCCTGAAGGACATTTTTACCTCTGTTTGTAAGTTTAATGTTTTCAGGGGTGTTTCCTGAATAAAAGACAAGAACATCTTTTAAGCCGTCAATGGATTTCCAGATATAATGCGCTGTTTTGTTATTGTTTGGGAGGTGACAGTCCACACATTTTGCCTTTTTGTGCGCGCCTGAATGAAACCAGTCTTCGTATTGGGATTGCATGACATGGCAACTTGCGCAGTATTCAGGGGAGCTTGTTTTTGCCATTAATTTTGGCGGGCCAAATGCGATGAAAAATCCTGAAATAGCCCCAATCAGACCAATTAACAGAAAAATTAACAGAATTTTTTTCAAGATTACGATACCTCCTTTTTTTATTTTTGCTTTATAAAAATAATTTAATAATAAATTTAACATTATTTGTGCAAAAGGAAATATGTCTTAACATTTTAGTAACATTTTTAATGAGGAGGTAACATTAAATTTTAGAATTCTTAAAAAGCGCCCTGCGCGTAAAGAACTTTAAAAATGGTTAATAATAATGACATTATATTTTTTTTGTTTATAATATATGATAATATTCTGATTTTCTAATGAATAGCTATAAGGCAATAGCTAACAATAATAAAAACATCAAATTATAAATTTTTTTAAGGGGGCATACATGGAAAGTTTTGGAATTACTGTGACAGAACATCTTTTGATACATCAGAAAGAAAACCCTTATGCAACTGGTCAGCTGACAAGACTTATTACAGAGCTTATTTTTTCCGCAAAAATTATAGAAAGGGAAGTGAGAAAGGCAGGGCTTGTAGATATTCTCGGAATGACGGGGGATGTGAATATTCAGGGTGAAAAAGTAAGAAAACTTGATGTGTTTGCAAATCAGGTTTTGATTTACAGGATGCAGAGGTCTGGGGTTATCTGCGCTGTTTCATCAGAAGAAAACGCGGATATTATTGAAGTGCCCGATGATTTGCCAAAGGGAAGCTACCTCATAATATTTGACCCTCTTGATGGTTCAACCAATATAGATGTTAATGTTAATATTGGCACAATTTTTTCAATTTACAGGAAAATAACCGAAGGAACCGAGTGCGCCACCGAAGATTTTTTAAGAAAAGGTTATGAACAGGTTTCAGCGGGCTATTTTCTTTACGGCACAAGCACAATGCTTGTTTATACAACAGGCGAGGGTGTTCACGGATTTACCCTTGACCCTTCAGTGGGTGAGTTTTTGCTTTCCCATCCAAACATTACTATCAGGGAAACAGGAAGAACCTATTCTATAAATGAATCCAATCTTATGTACTGGGATGAAAGAATAAAAAAGGCGGTTAATTATTTCAAATCATCTGAAAATTTAAGGGGCAAGCCATATAATGCGCGTTATATTGGCTCTCTTGTGGCAGATTTTCACAGAAATCTCTTTGACGGCGGCATTTTTATGTATCCAGCGGACAAAAAAGATCCTTCAAAGCCTAAAGGAAAGTTAAGATTATTATGCGAGGCTGCCCCGCTTTCTTTTGTGGTGGAACAGGCAGGAGGAGCTGCCACAGATGGCAAACAGAGGATACTTGATATCAAGGCAGAATCCCTTCATGTAAGAACACCTCTTTTTATTGGAAGCAAAAAGGATGTGGAGATGGCGACCAAGATAATGACTGAATAGAATGAATCCAGAATTTCACTTGAAATTTTTAAAATAATGATAAAATTTAAATAGAAATTTCAATTAACCTTCAGGAGAAAAAAAGAATGACAAATATGTTTAAGACTTTTATATTCCTTGCGGCGCTTACTGCCCTTTTTATGGTGGTTGGGCAGGTCCTTGCTGGGAAAACAGGTATGTATGTGGCATTAATAATTGCAATAATAATGAATTTTGTCGCTTACTGGTTCAGCGGCTCAATTGCCCTTAAGATGAGCGGCGCTGTTCCTATAAATGAGCTTGAAGCCCCGGGACTCCATCAGACAATATCATATCTTGCCAGAAATGCTGGAATACCAAAACCAAAGGTATATTTTATACCTGATGAGTCTCCTAACGCCTTTGCAACAGGAAGAAATCCCCAAAATGCCGCTGTTGCCGTCACAAGGGGACTTATGAATCTTCTTGATAGGGAAGAGGTAGAGGGCGTTCTTGCCCATGAGCTTGCCCATATAAAAAACAGGGATATTCTTATTTCTTCCATTGCGGCTATGATTGCGGGAGCAATTAGTTCAATCACCACTATGGCTCAATGGGCAATGTTATTTGGCGCCAGTGATGATGAAGACGGAGGCGGAAATAATTTTGCCGCAATTATTATGATAATTGTTGCCCCAATTGCTGCTATGCTTATTCAGATGGCAATATCAAGAAGCAGGGAATATCTTGCTGATCAGACAGGCGCACAGATATCCGGAAGGCCTCAAAATCTTGCGTCTGCCCTTAAAAAAATAGATATGTGGGCTCATCAGCTTCCTATGAATGTTAATCCTGCCACAGCTCAGATGTATATAATAAATCCATTAAAATCAGGCTTTATCCAAAATCTTTTCAGCACCCATCCACCCATTGAGGAAAGGGTGAGGAGATTAATGGAATTAAGAAGGGTATAAATTAAAAAGGTTTTAGTTTGAATTTTTTAACAGGGGGGCTATTATGGCTTCCCCTTTCCCTTTTATCTGCTTTTTTCCATGCATCAGGCGATGCTGTAATAAAGTCCAAATTTCAAAGATTTACGCCATATCAGATGGTTTTCTTAAGCGCCACTTCCGCAGTTCCCATTCTCCTTGCGCTTTTATTCTTTATTCCAATCCCGGAACTAAGCCCTGAGTTTTATAAAACTGTTTTAATTATGCTGCCCTTTGAAATAACCGCCTATTATTTCTATATGTTAGCCCTTAAATTTTCTCCTATATCATTAACAGTTCCCTTCCTTTCATTTACACCTGTTTTTATGATTGTAACAGGCTGGATTATTCTGGGTGAAAAAATTAACCTTGCAGGTATGGCTGGTATTTTTTGTGTGGTTGTTGGGGCTTATCTCCTTAATTTACAGGATATTAATAAGGGATTATTAAGACCTTTCAAGGTAATTTTTCATGAAAAAGGCTGTGTTTATATGTTAATTGTTGCATTTATATACAGCATAAGCGCCTCTCTTGGCAAAAAGGTGATTCTTTTATCCGAACCGGTTTTTTTCAGCTGTTTTTATTATATTGTTCTTGGTTTGATAATTCCCCCTGTTTTTTTTCTTATTTCAAAGGGTTCTTTTAAAGAGAGGATTAACAGTGTTTTTCCCGGATTTAAAGGTATAATATGGGCATGGCTTTTAAACGGCATTATAACCTCAATAATGATAGTGACACATTCTCTTGCCATAAGTATGGTTAATGCAGCCTATATGATTGCAGTTAAAAGAACCAATGTTATATTTACTATATTTTACGGAAAATTTTTGTTCAAAGAAGAAAATATTTTTTACAGGTTTTTAGGTTCAATATTAATGATTTTGGGGATTTGTATAATTGCAGCATTTGGAAAATAGTTCATTCAGGGATTTAAATATTGTAAGTGTTGATTTAAAGGCTCTAAGATTAAATATCAGGGAGATAAAGAGATTTATCGGGAACCATGTGGAAATGCTTCCTGTGGTAAAATCCGATGCATATGGTCATGGCATAACAGAGGTAAGCAGGATTCTTGAGGAAGAAGGGATATGGGGACTTGCTGTCTTTGACCTTATAGAGGCGCAAAAATTACGAAAGAATAATATAAAATCAAAGATTTTCCTTCTTTCCGGGGTATATCCCGGCATGTCTTTGATGGAAATGCCAGAGGGTTTGATTTTTGGGATTACTAATATAAAAATGCTTAATACCCTGAATAATCTTGCAAGCGCACATAACAGGGTATTTGAGGCACATCTGAAGGTTGATGTTGGCATGTCTCGTTTTGGATTCTATCCTGATGAGTTAAAAGAAATTATAAAAAACAGAAATAAATGGGAAAATTTGTTTTTTTCAGGTCTTTATTCCCATCTGCCCTGCGCTGATTCAAATGAAATAGAAACAAACAGACAGATTGATTTTTTTGATGAATTTATCAGGGATTTGTCAAAGACAGGCTGGAAGCCCGAATTTATCCATCTTACAAATTCATCAGGTTTTATTAATTTTAAAAGGGCCCATTACAACCTTATAAGACCGGGAATTGCTATCTACGGCATATATCCCTCTCTGGAATTAAAAAATCTCCTGCAATTAAAACCGGTGATGGAATTTAAAAGCCATATTGTTGAAACAAAACCTGTCAGCCAGGGAATTTCAGTAAGCTATGGGTGTGACAATCCAGCAATGGGTGAAACAAAGATTGGGGTTATCCCAATTGGTTATGATGACGGTTTTATGAGGTCTCTTTCAAATAATGCAGAGACGCTCGTAAGGGGAAAAAGATGTCCTGTAATAGGAAGGGTCTGCATGAAGGCAATAATGGTAGATTTAAGCAGCGCGCCTGAAGCTGATATTGGTGATGAGGTGGTTATTATAGGAAAACAGGGTGAAGAAGAAATAACCATAGATGAGCTTTCCCATAAGGCAGGGACAATAAGTTATGAGTTGTTATGTCTTATAGGAAGTAGAAATAAAAGGGTTTTTGCGGGGTAAAGTATGTTTGGAATTGGTTTTCCTGAATTGATATTTATATTTATTGTCGCTCTTATTGTGCTTGGCCCGGATAAACTTCCAGAGGTTGCAAAACAAATGGCTAAATTTGTCATGCAGCTCAAAAAAACTGCTGAAGATTTCAAGAATGAGTTTGACAAAGACATGGGTGAAGATTTAAATAAATTAAAAGATATCAAAGATCAGATTAATATTGACCCCAAAAAGGAACTTGAGGAAAAGTTTAAGGATATATATAGTCCTGTTAATGACGGCTTAAAGCCTGATATGGAAGGTTGGAAGCCTATGGAAAAAGATGAAAAAAAGGACGATAGTAAATGAAATGGAAATACCTTTTCATAAACACCTAAGAGAAATAAGGACACGCTTAATATATATTTTTGCCTTTGTTTTTATTGTTTTTGTTTTGCTTATGCCTTTTGCTGATTTTGTTTTCTCCATAAGTTTTTTGCCTGTTAAGAATAACATACCCGCAGAAAGTCCCATTATTTTTACAGCGCTTACCGAGGGATTTATGACCCACATAAAGATGTCTATCTGGTGGTCTCTTATTATTTCAATGCCTTTTATAATTTATCAGATATGGCTTTTTGTAGCTCCCGGTTTGTATGAGAAGGAAAAAAGGCTTTTTAAGTTATTTATGCCTCTAACTTTTGGGCTTTTCTGGGCAGGGGGGGCTTTTGCCTGGTTTTTTTTTATTCCCTTTACCGTTGGTTTTTCATCAGGTTTAATCTGGGAAGGCACGGAATTTTTGCCGAGGCTTCAAAACTGTATGTCATTTACATTAAAGACAGTTTTTTTCTCCGGAATTTTTTTTGAAATGCCATTAATTATGTTTTTATTATTAAAGACAGAACTAATAAGCAGGGATTTTTTTATAAAAAACAGAAAAAAAATATACCCTGGTATTTATTTGTTGATTTTAATAATGCTACCCGGGGATTTTTTTCTGCAGTTTTTGTTTTTTATAACAATCATATTGTTATTTGAATTTTTTCTGATAGTTTATAAATATAAACTTAACAATAAATTAACCTCTTAGACTTATGCTTGTAATAGAAAAAAATTTCTATTATAATATTTACAGTAAAATCTTTTTATTTGTGTGTGAAATATGTTTTAAAAATTACAGTGGACTTTCTAAAGTAACGAAAAGAAATTAGTTATTAAGAAAAAAAACGGGAGGTATTGATGAAAATCTTTGTATGGAAAGGCGTAACTCCTCAGGGCGCCAAAACTAAAGGTGAAGTTGAAGCCAGTGATGCAAATGTTGTCCGGCAGTTGCTTATTAGACAAAGGATAAATCCTGTTTCAATAAAAGAAAAAGGGAAATCTCTTCAGGAAAGACTTCCGTTTTTAACCCCCAGTGTAACAGAGAAAGACAGGGTTCTTTTTACACGTCAGTTTGCAACCCTTATTAATTCCGGCATCCCCATTGTTCAGGCCCTTGAAGTACAGGCGAATCAGCAGGAAAATCCCTATTTTGGAAAGTTATTAAAAGAAATAAAGCAGGATGTTGAAAGCGGATCAACCCTTGCCGAGGCTATGAAAAAGCATCCTAAATTATTTGACAGACTTTATGTAAATATGATTGCCGCTGGTGAGCTTGGCGGTATCCTTGATGGTGTTATGAACCGGCTTGCAGCTTATATGGAAAAGGCGCAGAGACTAAAAAGAAAGGTTAAAGGCGCATTGACTTATCCTATAATTGTTCTTGCAATATCCGTAATTGTATTAACAATTATTATGGTTTTTGTTATCCCTGTCTTTGCCAAGATGTTTTCTGAGAGTGGCACAGCATTGCCTGGACCAACACAATTTGTTATTAATATTAGTAATTTTTTAAAGACATATTTTGTGGCAATAGTTATTGGTTTTGTTATTTTAAGTTTTGTATTTAAAAAAATTAACGCAACTCCTCAGGGAAAATTAATTGTTGACAGGATAATGTTAAGATTGCCTGTCTTTGGTTCTCTTTTAAGAAAGGTTGCTGTGGCAAAATTTGCAAGAACAATGGGCACACTTATAACAAGCGGTGTTTCAATTATAGATACAATTAATATAGCAGCAGGAACAGCTGGAAATAAGGTTGTTGAAAATGTTATGTATGAAGTGAAAAAAAGTGTGTCTGAGGGAAGATCTATTTCCCAGCCACTTCATGAAAGCTCTGTGTTTCCTCCTATGGTTGTATCAATGGTGGCTGTGGGTGAATCAACCGGAGCGCTTGATACAATGTTAAATAAAGTGGCTGACTTTTATGATGAAGAGGTTGATGCCGCTGTCGATGCGCTTACCGCTGCTATTGAGCCTATGATGGTTGTTTTCCTGGGAGGAACTGTAGGAACAATAATTATAGCAATGTATCTGCCAATATTTGAAATGGCTTCAACTGTTAAATAAAAATCATTGTATAAATCAAAAAACATGATATTTTTAGGCAACCTCTAAAAATTAGATTGCTTCTCCACAATGTTCCTCGCAATGACAATGTCCGTCATTGCGAGCGATAACGAAGCAACTTTAGAGCTACCCTTAATTAAAATTCTTTTTTATAGAATGTCTTTTTTTTATAGGTCGTTCCTTAGCCCCTATATTTTTATTTAACTCTCAGGCAATAGCGCTTTTTTCTCATGTCTTCATTAAAAACAAATTTTTTATTTTTATTTTATTTTTCCCGAAAATATTTTTAAGTTTTTTTTTACAATCTGTATAATGTTACGATAAAGCAAATAAGGGTTGTTTTTGGGGAAATAGTTATATATTATAACAAAAAATATTATTTTAATTTGTATTATCTCCGCTATAATTAAACTATGTCAGGCAATCCGGGAAGTAATAATCATTAAATGATAAGATTTTTAAAACATAAATTTTATTTTCTTTTTTTCTTATTTTTTTTTATAATAGCAAGACCTGCCAGTTCATTTACTATTGCCGAAGAATATGTATTAAAGGCTTCCTATATCCACAATTTTTTGAATTTTGTTTCTTTTCCCGGAATTAATCAAAAAGACTCCATTGAAATCTGTATCGCAGGTGAAAATCCATTTGGAAAAACTATCCACAAACTTGCTGAAAGAAATATTGACGGAAAAATAATTATTATTTCTGAAAAAAAAATTGATGACGGCATAAAATCTTGCAATGTGCTTTTTGTTCCCATGAATTTTAACAAAGACCTGCCTAAAATTTTGGAAATTATCAATCATTATCCTATTTTCACAATCACAGAAAGTCCAGATTCATTAGATCAGGGTGTTGTTCTGAATTTTTATATTGAAAACGAAAAAATACGCTTTGAGATAAATGTAGAAGCTGTTAAAAAGTCTGGTTTGGTAATTGACCCAAGACTCTTGAATCTGGCAAAACTGATAAAAAAGAAAGACTAAAAAGAAGAGTTATGAAAAAAACAATATTTAAAAAATTGAAAAAGAATTTTTTTATCTCGGCGCTGGGTATGTACTTTTTTATAAGTCTGGCGGTTTTTTTCTTGCAGATAGATGTTTACAGGGATTTTATTATACATCATTTAAAAGTAAATGCCCAGCTTATTGCCCATAATTGTTCAGCGACATTATTATTCAAGGACAAAAAGGCAACTGAAGATATATTACGATCTTTTTCGCATGTTGAAAATATTGAGAAGGCGCTTGTAATTACGCCTGATAAAAAAATATTTGCGGAATACAATCATAAAAATAATAACATTAAGCTGTCTGTTCCTGATAATCTTAACACAATTAATTATCATTTTGATAATTTGTATTTTAACATGATATATCCCATATATTTTAAGGATGATTATCTTGGTAGTCTTTACTTTGTCGCAGACGTTGGAGGTTTTTATAAACAGCTCCTGATAAAGTTATCCCTGATCTTGTTTATATTTATGATTTCTATTTTTTTGGGCTATAAATATTTTTCAAGGCTAAGCAAGGTCATTCTTAAACCAATTTTTTATTTGAATGATTCAATGAAGCAGATATCAAAAAATAAAAATTATTCAACAAGAATTCAATACATGGAGGATGATGAATTTAGGGTATTATGCGACTGTTTCAATGAAATGTCAGAGATAATACAAAATCATACCGAGTCGTTGGAAAAAGAGGTTCAGGAAAGAATCATGGAGCTGAAACATACTCAGGCCCAGCTCATGCAATCAGCGAAACTTGCAAGTCTTGGTGAAATGGCGACTGGCATTGCCCATGAAATTAACCAGCCTTTAAGCATCATAAAATTTATTTCCCAGTCTATTATTCTAAAATCAGACGAGGGTATGATTCAAAAAGTTGATAATAGCGTGCAGGCAGATCTTTTAAAGATTGAGATGCAGATTGAAAGAATTAAAAGGATTATTGATCACCTCAGGGTATTTGCAAGAAAATCTGAAAATTTAAACCTTACTATATTTGACCTTAAAGTAGCGCTGGAAGATACATTTATGTTTGTGGCGCAGCAGCTTAAAAATATTGGGATAAAAATAGAGATGAATCTTCCCCGGGAATCGATTTTTATTAATGCAGACAAAATGCAAATTGAACAGGTTTTTCTTAATATTATAAGCAATGCAAGGGATGCTATGGAAAAAAATCCTATTGATAAAGAAAAGATATTTTCCATTGATGCCAAACTTATAGAAAATAATTATATAGAAATCAAGTTTTCAGATACAGGCGGGGGAATCCCTGAAAAAATAAGGGATAATATATTTGAACCATTTTTTACAACAAAGGATATTGGTCAGGGCACAGGTCTTGGCCTTAGCATAAGTTACGGGATTATTCAAAATGCGGGAGGTGAAATTTCTTTTGAAGTTCAGGAGGGCACAGGCACAACTTTTATAATCAAATTACCAAAAGCCAACTTTTAGTCTTGACAAAATAATTTAGTCTGATAAAAATAAGACAAGTATTCAAGGGGATTAGGTTTAAAAGGGAAAAATGGATAAAAAAGAACTTCTTCTTGTTGATGATGAGCAGATGATTGTTTCACTTCTGGGCGACTTTTTGGAAAGCAAGGGATATTATGTGCACAAAGCCTTTGATGGGCTGGAAGCGCTAAGGGTATTTCAGGAGAAAAAGCCTGATATAGCCATTCTTGATATTAATCTCCCAGGAATAAACGGTATTGAACTTGGGAAAAAAATAAAAAAAATAAACAAAAATACCCGCATAATCTTTATTTCTGGTCATATTTATTCTGAAGATATGGTTATGCAGGATACAAAATTATTGAGAAAACCATTTGGTTTTAATGAATTACTGGCAATGTTATAAAATCTGCTTTTTTCTTCTTTTATCTGAGGTTGAATTTTCACCCAAATAGATTATATTTTTATATAATTTATAAACTATATTTTTGCTTTAAAGATTGCTTTTTTCATAGTAAAATTGCAAAAAATTATCAAACAAAGAGGTTTATTAATGTATTTTAGAAAAATTATTTTTCTTTTTCTATCAGTTTTTTTATTAACGAATAGTGTTTATTGCGCGGAGTTACGTGATGCAAAATCCTTTACATTAAAAAATTATGACGATCAGACAATAAGCCTTGTTGATTTTAAAGAAAAAATGGTTCTTGTAAATTTTTTTGCAACATATTGTCCTCCCTGCCGCGCAGAAATGCCTGATTTTATCAGTCTTCAGGAAAAATATGGCAATAAAGGTTTTAATGTTGTGGCGATATCAGTGGATACTGAATATGACAGGATTATCCCTTCCTTTGTAAAGGCCTTAAAGATTAATTTTCCGGTGTTAAAGGCAAACAGACAGGTTGTTAGGGATTATGACAATGTTTTTGCTCTTCCGGTAACATTTTTATTAAATAAAGAACATAAAATTATTAAAAAGATTAATGGTCCCATAACCATTGAAGAAATAGAGCCTGTTATAAAAAAGGAACTGGGGATAAAATAATCTTCCGAAAATATTTGAACTGGCAAGTCAGATTGATTTTTTTACTGATATAACAGGTAGTTTTCCCTGATTTCCTTAAATTCAGCCACATCCCTGTTGAGATAAGCGCTTAAAGAATAAAAATCTATATCTTGTCTGCCATCCATCATCTCAAATAGAGTTTTATCCGCAAATATTATCTCAATGGGGAGCTTATTAAATTCATATTCATAGGGAGGTTGTTTCCAGGAAAAATCCTGGGGGTGGAATTTTTTAATTAGATATAAGAGATATAATGATGTAAGATAAGAATTATATTTTTTTCTGTCTGTGACATGTATCTGAAAACCCCTGCAAAGCTCACCATGAAATTTATTAAATGTGGGTTCAAAATCCTGTCGTCTCAGGATTATTCCTGATAATTCTGGAATTTTTTCAATTTCTCCTGATATAAAATTACAATCAATAAAAGGCGCGCCAAAAAGCTCAAATGGAAGCGTGGTTCCCCTTCCCTCGGATATATTAGCGCCTTCAAAAATAACCTGACCGGGATATACAATCGCAGCATTAAGATTTGGCATGTTAGGGGAAGGAAAAACCCAAGGAAGGCCTGTGTCATCAAAATACATATTCCTTTTCCAACCCTGCATTTTTATTATTTTAAGGTCAAGATTGTCAAGTTTTGTAAGAAATTTAAAATAAAGGGCAAGTTCCCCAACAGTCATGCCATGTCTCATTGGAATGGGAAGCATCCCAACGAAGGATTCGTATCGTGTGTCAAGCATTGTGCCTTCAATCTGTTCTCCATTAATGGGATTTGGCCTGTCAAGTATAACCATGGACTTTCCAAACTCATTACAAGCCTTCATGCAGAGATAAATTGTCCATATAAAGGTATAAACCCTGCAACCCACATCCTGTATGTCAACAACAAGGCAGTCAATATTGGAAAGCTGTTTTTTTTCAGGCATTCTTGTGTTGGAATAAAGGCTGTAAACAGGAATTTTAAGCTCATCAAGCATAATGTCGCTGTTTTCCTTCATGTTATCCTGTTTTTGCGCAAAAAAACCATGCTGAGGGCTAAAAATTGCCTTTAATGAGTTTTTATAAAGAGAGTTTATAATTTGCCATGAATAATTATAAGATGAATCTATTGAAGCCTGATTGCAGAGAAGCCCGATTTTTTTGTCTTTTAAGGATGATGGAGGGTCTTTTTTTAGGACTTCAATGCCTGACTGAATCATGAATAAGCATTACCAGCACATTCTTACGGGTATGTTTTTGCTGTCGAGATATTCTTTAATTTGTTTTACAGTATATGTTCCGAAATGTGTCATGGATGCGATTAAGGCAGCGTCCGCTCTTCCCTTTGTTAATACTTCAGCAAGATGCTCAGGCTTTCCTGCGCCTCCTGATGCAATAACCGGTATGGTTACATTTGTTGTTATGAGTTCGGTCAGGGTTAATTCATAGCCTTCCTGTGTGCCGTCCGCATCAATGGAATTAAGGCATATCTCGCCTGCTCCGAGATTTTCTGCTTCTTTTGCCCACCAGAGCGCATCTATTCCCATGTATTTTCTTCCGCCATGTATGACTATTTCATATCCGGAAGGAATTTTTTGGGATTTTTCCACCTTTTTAACATCCATTCCAAGGACTATACACTGGTTGCCAAATGCCCTGGCGCCCTCGGAAATTATATCGGGATTTTGCGCTGCGGCAGAATTTACGCTTATTTTTTCAGCGCCTGCAAGCAAGACCTCCCGCATATCATCAACTGTTCTTATTCCGCCACCCACTGAAAACGGGATAAATATCTGGGCGGCAACATTTCTTACAACATCTATCATAATTGGTCTGTGTTCGTTAGAAGCGGTTATATCGTAAAAAACCAGCTCATCAGCCCCTTGCTCATAATAAAAACGCGCCATTGCGACCGGATCGCCAATATCTTTATTATCCTGAAATTTTATGCCTTTTGTTGTTTTGCCGTCCCTGACATCAAGGCAGGGGATGATCCTTTTACTCAGCATGAGCCGTCCCAATTACAGAAATTTTTTAAGAGTGTTAAACCGGGTTTGCCGCTTTTTTCCGGGTGAAACTGCACAGCGACAAGATTTTTCTTGGCCATAACTGATGCAAAATCAATGTCATATCGTGTTATGCCAAGGACATATCCTATTTTGTCAGGGTCTGGATAGTACGAGTGCACAAAATAGAACTGGGCATCTTCGGGAATACCTGCAAATACAGGGTGATTTCGCCTTAAAAATACATTATTCCAGCCCATGTGGGGTATTTTTATGTTTTTCCCTGTAAATTTTTTTGCCGTACCCTCAAGGAGATTCAGACAATCAACATTGCCTTCTTCACTTTTTGTAAATATTATCTGGGTGCCGAGGCATATTCCAAGAATAGGCTTTCCTTTTTCAAATTCTTCTTTAAGGAGATTCGCAAGCCCGAGATTTTTCAGCTCTTCCATTGCCTGAAGAGCAGCGCCAACTCCAGGGAATATTATGCGGTCACAATTTCTTAACGAGTCAAGGTCAGAGGTTATAATAGATGAAAAACCAATGTGATCCAAAGCTCTCTGAACGCTTGTTAAATTGCCGGCTTTATAATCAATTATACCAATCATTTTTGTATAATGACATAAAATTAAAAAATTCGCAAGGTATTGAAATGTAATTATATGGAAAAAATTAATCTGCTTTAATAAAAATAGCTTTGTAGCTTTGATTGATTTTTTTAATTTTTTATGGCTTGTTAATAAATTTATAAAAAATTTGTTTGAGTGACGCACTCATTTTTTTTAATTATAACTTTATTGAATTATTTTAAGATATTGCAGCGCGCTAAAGATTATCCTTAAAATCCTGTTCAATTTTATTTATTTTTTCAAGATATTCAGGGGTATTGATTTTAGCTCCCTTAATGCCGCCCCTCAGGCTTATTTCAGAAAGATATGTCTTGTTTTCTGAAATTAAAAGGTCTATGTGGGCATAAGGAAATTTGCCGCGTTCCATTATCTCATTACACATTTTTATTTGATGATAATCAAGCTTAAATTCCCCGCTTTTGCCTCCCATTGCAAGATTATGCCTGAAATTACTGAAATTTTTCCTCCAGTAACTTTCAGTGTAATCACCCAGGATTATAACCCTGACATCCACGGAATCCGGAACAAAGGGTTGTGCGATAAAAGGGAAAACAGGATTTCCAAAAATAACATTATTATTAAGCTCTTCTGGAGAACTCCATAGGTTAATCCCCATGCCACAGTCTTTTCTGTCTAATTTTGTCACTATTTTAGTTATGTTTTTTTCGCAGTAATCGTTTATAAGACAGGGCATGTCATTTTTATCCCTGATAATACGGGTGTTTGGAATTATCCATTTATCAAAAACAGCAGCCTGAAAACATTTGGAACGGGTAAGAAGTTGGGAAAGCGCTGAAGGAAATATTGTTATGTTTCTTTCAAGGAGGTCAATAAATATAAATTCTTCTGTCTTTTTTAGGTTGAGGGTGGTAAGAATGGAATCACCCTCTTTTATTTCGTTGTATTTTTCCCTGAATATTTGATTTTTTTCAATTATCAATTTATTTTAGAAAATCATCTCAACAAATTTATTGTGAAATTTTGACAGGTCTTCGTTGCATTCGCCGCAATAAAGGTTAATATCGCCAATAATCTTTGAATCGTCAGTCTTTAATGAAAAACTTCCGTCATTGTTTTGAATATAGAAGGTAGTAATTGTAACATCTCTTGCAACTTCAAAAAAAACAGTATCATTTCCGCATCTGGCACAAATAATCCTCTGTGTGATGGTTTTTTTTATATTTGATGGGGAAAGTTTTATTTTATTATCTTTTTCAGTAGCTGTTGAAATAAATTCCATTTAATTTTTTCCTCATTTTATTAGAAAAGAATATACATTATAAAATCGTAATAATCAACATACTTGTCAAGAGGAAGTATGAAATATATTTTACTTTTCAAAATATAAAAAATAGCTTAAAATATCAGAAATCTCAAAAAAATATATATGGTTTAAATATGATAATAATAATAGATAATTATGATTCTTTTACCTATAACCTCTATCAGGAGCTTGGAATGATTGGGGCAGATGTAAAGGTTTTCAGAAATGATCAGATAACTGTAGCCGAAATTGAAGAATTAAAACCAACTCATCTCATAATTTCACCCGGTCCATGCACCCCCAATGAGGCTGGAATATCTATTGATGCAATCAAGTATTTTGCAGGAAAAATACCAATTCTTGGCGTTTGTCTCGGACACCAGAGCATAGGCGCAGCATTTGGTGGAAAAGTAATAAGGGCAGGGAGGTTAATGCACGGAAAAACCTCAATGATCCGCCATGACGGAAAAGGTGTTTTTAAGGGTTTACCCAATCCATTTGAGGCAATGAGATACCATTCCCTTGTTGTGGAAACAGAAACAATCCCCGATGTCCTTATAGCCACCGCATGGTCTGAGAAAGACGAACTTATGGGTTTGCGACATAAAACACTACCCATTGAAGGCGTGCAGTTCCATCCGGAATCCATCATGACCCCCTGCGGTATGGATTTACTCAGAAATTTTTTGAAATTTTAGAAAATTGATATAGATTATATGGCGTTACAAATCTCAGAGCCAACAAGAGAAGGGCTTTGTCATGCATTTTGCAGAATAATTATCTTTGCATCTTTATTTTTTGCCTTATACGGATGCTCCACTATATCGGCTATTGCCCATTACACCAAATCCACCGGACATTTTACTCCTCTTTCTGACGAACAAAGGGTTTTGTATGAACCTGGAGCAGGGCAATTTGCAAAGATTACCGCAGACGCGCTTCCCGCTGCGATACAGACAGTTGAAAAAGAGCAATACACAACATTCACCAAAGACATTAAAGTATATGTATGTGAAACCTCAGAAAGTTTTAATAATATTACAGGCGCTAACGCAAAGGCGGTGACTTACAGGAACAGTGTCTTCATGTCTCCATGCTTAATGGAACAGCCTGAAAATATTTTTCCCTATTTAACCCATGAATTATCCCATCTGATGATTCTTCAGAAAAGAGGTTTGTATGGATTTATGACACTCCCCGCATGGTTTAATGAGGGACTGGCAACTTATGTTTCAAAAGGCGGTGGCGCAGGAAATGTCACTGAAAGAGAAGCAAAAAATGCAATTTTATCCGGCAAATGCTTTGAGCCTGACACGGCGGGGGGTTTTCTTGATTTTTTTTCCCCCAGATATGGTCATCATTGGAATCTTAAACCATATATGTTTTACAGGCAGTCTTCATTATTTGTGGCTTTTTTGTATAGATATGACAAAGAATCTTTTAAGAATTTACTTGTTGCAATAGAGCGTGGACAGGGTTTTGATTCTTCTTTTAATGAGGCTTATCATATTTCATTACCTGAAATGTGGCAATTATTTATTCAGGAATTAAAATCCGATATTAAGAAAGAAAAGTTGCCAACAGGATTATCATGACAGATTTTTTTAAAAATTTTATTTTAAGGCTAACCAAATGAATTTAAAAGATATATTAAATCACTTAATCAATAAACAAGACCTCAGACGGGATGAGGTTTACTCTGTTTTCCATTCTATTATGTCCGGTGAACTTACCAATGCTCAGATTGCAGGACTTTTGGTGGCATTAAGGATGAAGGGGGAAACACCGGAAGAAATAACCGGGGCAGCCAGGTCAATGCGGGAAAAGGCAATAAAAATATTCATTCCTCTTGAAAAAGACGAACCTCTTGTTGATGTTGTTGGAACCGGCGGGGATGGCGCAATGACCTTTAATATATCCACTGCAAGCGCCTTTGTGGTTGCGGCGGCAGGAATTAAGGTCGCAAAACATGGAAACCGTTCCGTATCAAGTAAATCAGGCAGCGCAGATGTGCTTGAAGCCCTTGATGTTAACTTAAATTTATCACCGGAGCAGGTTGCTCTTGCAATTCAAAAAATTAATATTGGTTTTCTTTTTGCGCAAAAATTGCATCCTGCCATGAAATATGCAGCTCCTGTAAGAAAAGAACTGGGTGTAAGGAGTATTTTTAATCTTTTAGGCCCTCTTTCAAATCCTGCTGAGGCAAATGTCCTTCTTCTTGGTGTTTACGAAAAACAAAAGGTTTTGCCTTTTGCAAAGGCATTAAAGGAGCTTGGGGCAAAAAAGGCATGGGTTGTGTACGGGGCAGGGGGCATGGATGAGCTTAGCCAGATTGGTGATAATTATGTGGCAGCCTTTGATGGTGATAAAATAGAAGAGATGTTAATTAATCCAATGGATATTGGAATGGCAAAATGTGCTGAAGATGATATAAAAGGGGGAGAGCCTCCTTATAATGCCATAATAATAAAAGAAATTTTTTCAGGTAAAAAAGGGGCGAAGATGGATATTGTGGCCTTAAATGCCGGAGCCGCAATTTATCTTGCCGGAAAAGCAGGTTCTCTTAAAGAGGGAGTGGAAAAGGCTTATAATTTGATGCTTTCTGGAAGGGCAATGGAAAAACTTAATGAGCTTGTGAGGTTTTCAAAGGAATATGTCTGATATATTGCAAAAAATTCTTGAACATAAAAAAGAAGAGGTTTTGGCATTAAAAAAGAATGGCATAAAGCCAATTGATTTTGCATTTGAACAATATGGCTTTATTAATTCGCTTTTGGATGATAATGGTGTCTCCATAATAGCAGAGGTTAAAAAGGCATCTCCTTCCAAAGGGATAATTTGTGAGGATTTTGACCATATAAAAATTGCTGAGGATTATTTGAAAGGCGGCGCCAGGGCAATTTCTGTGCTTACTGATACAAAATTTTTCATGGGAAGCCTGTCCTATCTTCAGGATGTTAAGTCAAGGATATTGCTTCCGGTTATAAGAAAGGATTTTATCATTGACCACGTACAGATTTATGAATCAAAATTAAGCGGAGCTGACGCAATTCTTCTTATAGTCGCCGCCCTTGACAGGACGCTTCTTTCCGAGCTTTTGATTAATGCTAAGGAACATGGAATGGATTGCCTTGTTGAGGTTCACGATGAAAAGGAGCTTGAGATAGCTATTAATGCAAAAAGTGAATTGATTGGTGTAAATAACAGAAATTTAAGAGATTTTTCAATAGATATCAATACTTCTTTCAGGATTAAGGATATAGTTGGAGATAAAATTCCCATTGTGAGTGAAAGCGGGATAAGGGATGCAAATGACATAAAAAAACTTGCGGAAAACAAGATAAAAGCTGCCCTTATTGGCGAAACACTTGTAAGAATTAAGGATAACAGGATAGATGTTTTAAAGGAAATGGTTGAAACAGGAAGATATAACGGATTAAAAAGCCATTAGCATTAAGCAACCCTGATAATTTTTTTAATTTTTATTCTGAAGGATATACAATTGCTTCAACCTTTTCCTTTCCTTTTCCCTGAACAACACTTTTTTCTTCCTTTACATAATAGATGATTGTGTCTCCCTTAATCCTGTTTTTATCATCCCATGCCTGGGCATCACCTGTTATGGTGATTTTTTCAGGGCCTTTTTCATAAACAGCTTTAGCGCCTGTTATAATCTTTTTATTCTGGGTTATTTTTACATTTCCTGTGGCTATAAGACGGTCAATATTTTTTTTGGGGTCTTTTTTGTCTTTTTCATCGGTTTTTTCAGTTTTATCTTTTTTTTCGTTTTTACTGTTGTCAGCTTTCAGATAAATAACCTCTAATTTATCAGCATTAATGACAATATCATTATAATTTACAGTAACATTGCCTGAAAAAACCGTATCACCGGATGTTGTTTGGGACTCCATAATGTCACTTTTTATATGAATTGGCGATGCTTTATCCTTATTTTTAGTGGCATCAGGAGTCTGTGAAAAAGCCTGAGAAATATTAAAGATATAAAAAATAAAAAATACAAATATAATCTTAAGATATTTTGATTTTATAAATAAGTTATTCAATGTTGCTGTTTTCTCCTTTTATTATACTTTTTTGGTCTTTAAGCAATAACCTTCCATCCTTTAAATTATATAAAATACTCTTTCCTTCTGTGTCAAAATCATTAGATGATAGTTTAAATCCTTTATCCGTCCATACAATATCTTTTTTTTTCTCATAATATAAAAAAGGTGTCATTAAATTTTTATCTGAAAGATTAATTGAAACATCACCCTTAAGTATTGCAATCTCGCTTGTGGTGTTATAATCCCCTTCTTTTGCCTTTATTATAATCTCTTTTTGTTCATTTTGGGGAATATTAATCTTAAGCTCACGAAATTCAATTCTGTCTGATTTAATTAAAGATGCCCTGGATGCAACCAATTTGATTTTGCTGTCCTTTGAGTATCCTGCGTAACTTACATCCTCCATAAAAATCTCGGCATCAAGCTCAAAATCTATAAAATCATTCAATCTTACAGGAGATTTAAGCTGTTCCCTGATTATCACCAAAAGAAGAATAAATATCAAGAAAAAAATTCCAATATAATGATAATACCTGAAATTGATATTTCCAGCAGTCATCATTTCAAAAAATCAGACATTATTAATTCATTTTTGCCAATTGCTATAAGGATAATATCGCAAACCTCGCGGACAGCGCCTTCTCCGCCTTTTTTTCGTGTGACATAATGGACGTAGGGCAAAATCATGGGATGACAATCAGAAACACCCACTGCCAATTCTGCCCTGATTAAAACAGGAAGATCAACAAGGTCATCTCCCACATAACATATATTTTTATTTTCTAATGATAATTCATCTTTTAATGTTTCCAAAACGGAGTTTTTGTCCTTAACACCCTGATAAAGCCTGTTAATGCCTAATTCTTCGCATCTTTTAATAAGAGGCTTTGAATTTCTTGATGTTATTATTGCTATATGAATCCCTGCTTTTTGCAGCAGTTTTAATCCAAGTCCGTCATGCACATGAAATTTCTGTATTTGTTCCCCTTTTGAATCATATATAATCCTGCCGTCAGTTAGCACACCGTCCACATCAAGGGCAAGAAGCCTAATTTTTTCTGCCTTCTGCCTTATTACAGGATCAATTTCCGGAAAGTGCATTTTTTATCCTCATAAGCGACTTTAAAATTTCTCCTGCGTCATCTAGAAAAATACTGTTTGGACCGTCACAAAGCGCCTTTTCAGGGTCAGGATGCGCTTCCATAAAAATGCCGTCAGCGCCAACGGAAAAAGCGGCTTTTGCAAGCAAAGGAACAAACTCGCGGTTTCCACCGGAACAACCAGCGCCTGCGCCTGGCAACTGCACGCTGTGTGTGGCGTCGAATATCACCGGACATCCAAGGGATTTCATTATGGGAATGGAACGAAAATCCACTACAAGATTATTATACCCGAACATTGTGCCCCTTTCAGTAAGAAAAATATCTTTTGCGCCGGCTTCCCTTGCCTTTTCAACTGGATATTTCATTTCCCAGGGCGACATAAACTGCGCTTTTTTTATATTTAAAGGCTTTCCAGTTTTCGCAGTTTCAACGATTAAATCCGTCTGCCTGCAAAGAAATGCGGGAATCTGTATGATATCAAGGACATCTTTTACTTTTTCAGCCTGATCAGGGGTGTGGATATCGGATATAACCTTAACTCCTGCCTTAGTTTTTATATCTGAGAGCATATCAAGACCTTTTTCAATTCCTGGTCCGCGGTATGATTTTATTGAAGTTCTGTTAGCCTTGTCAAAGGATGCCTTAAAAATATAGTCAAAACCCATTTCTTCAGCAATTTCCTTGATTTTTTTTGCTATTTCAAGGGATATATCAAGTGTTTCAAGGACACACGGCCCGGCTATAAGGATTGGAAACTTGGATATAAACAAAAAATACTCCTGATTATTTAGATAATCTTTGATTAATTCTCCGCTTTATCAAAGCTTTTAAAGTTTTTGAAAGGATTTTAAGGAATTAGTCATAAAATTTTTTAAAAATCAAACGCCCTTCTTTTTAGCTAAGGCAGCCTTTATAAAAGATACAAAAAGAGGATGGGGATTTAATGGTCTTGACTTAAACTCTGGATGGAACTGACATCCCAAAAACCACGGATGATCTTTTAATTCCACAATTTCCATTAATTTTCCATCAGGACTCATCCCGGAAAACACCATTCCTTTGCCTGCAAGTATTTCATGGTATTTCATGTTAAATTCATACCTGTGTCTGTGTCGCTCAAAAATTGTGTTGTTATCTTCCGAAACATTATAGGCATCCTGGGAAATGGTTTCCTTGACAAGATTGCATGGATATGCGCCAAGCCTCATGCTTCCCCCTAAGAATGAATTCTCATCCCTGATCTGCACGGTGTTTGTCCTGTAGTCATACCATTCCTGCATAAGATATATAACAGGATCAGGGGTGTTGGGATTAAACTCAGCGCTGTCTGCCAGTGGAAAACCGCAGACATTTCTTGCAAATTCAATAACGGCAAGCTGCATTCCAAGACATATCCCGAAAAAAGGGATTTTTTTCTGTCTTGCAATGGTTATTGCCTCAATTTTTCCAATAATGCCCCTTGAGCCAAAACCTCCAGGCACAAGAATGCCGTCACAGTTTAATACTTCTTTTTCAAGCTCTTTACCTCTGACATTTTCTGAATTTATAAATTTTATATTTACTTTGGCGCTGTTGGAAAATCCGCCGTGAACAAGAGCCTCATTAAGGCTTTTATAAGACTCTGTAAAATTTGAATATTTCCCAACCACTGCTATGGTGACTTCATGCTGGGGCTGTTTTATCCTTTCAATCAAATCTTCCCATTCGCTTAACACGGGAGCGCGTGTCCACATATGAAGAAGATTCACCACCCTCTCGTCCAGGGCTTCCCTGTGAAATTCAATTGGAACTTCATAGATGCAACTGACATCTTTTGCTGTTATGACACATTCTTCTTTAACATCGCAAAAAAGGGATAATTTTGATTTTATTTCATGGGATAGGTCTTTTTCAGTCCTGCAAAGAAGGATATCGGGCTGTATGCCTATTGATCTTAATTCCTTGACGCTGTGCTGGGTGGGTTTGGTTTTTAATTCGCCTGCAGCTTTAATAAAAGGGACATAAGTGACATGCAGGTAAAGAGTGTTTTCCCTTCCAATATCTCCTCTTATCTGCCTTATTGCCTCAAGAAAGGGCAAGCCCTCAATATCTCCAACTGTTCCGCCAATTTCAATAATTGTGACATCAACCTCGCCATCAAGCTGAAAGATACAGCTTTTTATCTCATCTGTTATATGTGGAATAACCTGGACAGTGCCCCCAAGATAATCTCCCCTTCTTTCTTTGGTGATGACATTATAATAAATCATCCCTGATGTATAATTATTTTTTTTTGAGGTGGCAGCCTTTGTATATCTTTCGTAATGACCAAGGTCAAGGTCTGTCTCAGCGCCGTCATCAGTGACAAATACCTCTCCGTGCTGAAAGGGATTCATTGTTCCGGGGTCAACATTAATATAAGGGTCAAGCTTCTGAATGGCTATTTTTAATCCCCTTGCCTCAAGAAGCGCGCCAATGGACGCAGCGGCAAGTCCCTTGCCAAGGGATGATAAAACCCCACCTGTTATGAATATAAATTTAGTTTTCATCTTATTATGAATAAAAAAATCCGGGTTCCACAAGTATAATCCCGTTATTTTTAAGTTCTATCATTGCTTTTTCCAGATGCTCGTCAGCAACTCTGAAAACAAGCACAGCCTTATGGGAGTTTCCAACAAAGGCGTAGGTATAATCAATATTTATATCTGCATTTGAAAGCGCCTCAACAACCCTTGAAAAGCTTCCTGGCTCATCTTCTACCTCCACGGCAAAGAGATCCTGTTCTTTTACTGTAAAACCATTGGCAGAAAGTGTGGACTTTGCCTTTTCAGGATTGTCAACAACAAGCCTTAATATACCAAATTCAGCGGATTCTGCCATAGCAAGCGCGCGAATATTTACATTTGCATTTTTAAGGGTATCTGTCACCGCAAAAAGCCTGCCTTTACGGTTTTCAAGAAAAATTGAAAGTTGTTTCACTGCATAAGCATTTCTTAGACTCATTTTCCCTCCATTTCCCTTTTATCAAGTATTCTTTTTGCCTTACCCATGCTTCTTTCAAGGGTTTTTGGCTCCACAAGTTTTATTTTTGCATTAATATATAGATCATTTAACATTTCTGATTCAAGTTTTTGTTTTAAGACTTCAAGCGCGCCTATTCCGCCTTCAAATGTTCTTTCATCCACCTCAACCCAGACCTCAAGCTTGTCAAGAGCGCCTTTTTTCTCAACAACTATGACATAATTTGGCGTTAAGCCCTCAACCTTTGTAAGAACATGCTCAACCTGGGATGGAAACACATTGACACCGTTAACAATAAGCATGTCATCTGCCCTGCCTTTTACTGATTCCATTGAGACAATGGTTCTTCCGCATTTGCATGGCAGATAATTTAAGGAGGAAATATCCTTTGTCCTGTATCTTAAAATGGGCAAAGCCTGTTTTGTGAGGGTGGTAAACACAATCTCGCCTTCTTCTCCCTCTGGCAAAACCTCGCCCGTATCGGTGTTAATTATTTCAGGATAAAAATGGTCTTCAAACACATGGAGTCTTCCCTCCCTGCAACCCGCGGACACACCTGGTCCGATAATTTCAGAAAGACCGTACACTTCATGGTAGCCAATTCCCCATACATCCGCAATGGTCTTTTTTAAGCCGGCGGATGCAGGTTCTGCGCCAAAAAAGCCAGCTCTTAAGCGGAAATCTTTTTGTATATCATAGCCCTCATCTTTGGCTGCCTCAGCAAGATGCAGGACAAATGAAGGTGTGCCGGTAATGATTGTAGCGCCGAAATCCTTCATAAGAAGCAGTTGTCTCTTGGTAAATCCACCGCTTGAAGGCACAACAGCGGCTCCAACTTCCTCTGCTCCGTCATGAAAGCCAAGGCCTCCTGTAAAAAGACCATAGCCATAGACATTATGCACAATGTCGCCTGGTCCCACATCAGCCATTTTTAACACCCTTCCCATCACCTCGCGCCATATTCCCATATCTTCCTTTGTATATGCAACAACAGTTGGTTTTCCCGTTGTTCCTGATGAAGAATGGATTCTTATGATGTTATCCATTGAACAGGTCAATAGGCCAAAAGGGTAATTATCTCTTAAATCCTGCTTGGTGGTGAATGGGAGATATTTTATCTGGGAGATATGGTTGATATCTGTGGGTTTAATGCCCATTTTATCCATTTTTTCTTTATAAAACGGGACAAGGTGATAAACTCTGCGGACAAGCTCTTTTAATCTCTGGCTTTGGATGGATTCTAATTTTTCACGATTTAGATTATCATTTGGAAACATATAATTCCTCTCCGGAATAAAAAAAATGGGGTGAACGATGGGACTCGAACCCACAACCTCCGAGGCCACAACCCGATGCTCCACCATTGAGCTACGTCCACCACTGGTTCAACAAAAACTGTAATTATATTATAACAAGCGGGTATATGTCAAGTCTGAAATTTTATATCTTTATTGATTTATTTAGGTTTCCACAGCGTTATATATATCATTTACATCTATTTTTCCATTGAATTCGTGACAATTTACATAAAAATCATTATTTTGTTCCAATGACTGATAATTCCAGAGATTATCAGTATCTTTAGAATATATTTCTATGAGAATTTTATCCGAATGGACAATCAGATAATATTTTAATGAAGATACATGCTGATATGACAACCATTTTTCCCTTCTGTCAGTTAATTCCGTTGATGGAGATAAAACTTCTGCGACAAGACATGGGTTTTTGCAGTAATATTCATTTTTTATTTCTTTATCACAGAAAATCATGACATCAGGATAATAAAAAATATTAAGGGAAGGGATAAAGAGCTTGACATCATTAATAAAAACATCGCAAGAACTATTTTTAAAAAAATCTCTGAGCATTATGTAAAGATTTCCAGAAATTATATTATGATTTCTTGTGCCGCCTGACATTGCATAAATCTGTCCGTCAATATATTCGTGTTTAATTTCTCTTGTTAATTCATCTTTCAGGTATTCTTCAATGCTTAATTTTTGAATTTTACAGGCATATCCCATGATAGAAACCCCTTATATTATGGAAAGTCTTTTTAAATTTTAAAACAATCCTGATGTTATTTCAATAAATTAAAAAGCATTTTTGCATAAAAAAAGCCAGGCTTTTAACCTGGCTTTTATAAAAATTAAAAATCAATAAAAATATGAATTATTCTACATTAATAAGCCATATATCCATATTGCCGTCTCTGATTGAATCAAAAAGAAGTTTTTTGCTGTCAGGACTCCACTGCGGATACATATCATTTCCTGCGGAAGTTAATTGCTTTAACTCATGATTGGTAAGGTTATATACCCATAATGTGGCGCGGTAAGCCTGATCCCATCCCCAGAACGCAGCTTTTGTGCCGTCAGGTGAAATCACAGGGCCTCTGTCGCCAAGGGTCATGCCCTTAGATAAAATAATTGTATTATTTGCCTTGTAGATATTTCCAGAGATACTTACATCAGACACCATTGCAACATAAGTAACCCTGTCTTCTCCGCTTGCCTGATTAATAACTTCTGTTGTATAAGCAAGTTTTTTTCCATCCCTGCTCCAATTATTTGCCTGCACTGATTCAGGACCATTCCATGTATAAAAT
Source organism: Desulfobulbus propionicus (assembly GCA_020720325.1). Lineage (GTDB taxonomy): Bacteria > Desulfobacterota > Dissulfuribacteria > Dissulfuribacterales > DYOW01 > DYOW01. Next base: position 16,657 of record DYOW01000004.1, on the reverse strand, counting down.
ACAGGGGAATATAATCCGTTTTCAAAAGAAATATAATTTTCAACAGTTAATCCGTATTTTCCGCTTGGAGCAAGTTTATAGGTTATGCCTTTTCCGTCAGGACGCCATAGAGGATTGCTTTCCATGTCAGGATTTGTTGTGAGCCTTATTGGATCGCTTCCGTCTGCCTTTGAAACCCATACATCCCAGTTTCCTGATGTCACAGCTCCGTAGGCGATATAGAGACCGTCCGGACTCCACATTGGTCTGTCAAGTATTTCAGATGACTCCCTGATTATTTTTTTACCAGTTCCGTCAGCATTTGATGTCATTAAATAGTGCATAGCTGAAGATTCATCGTATCCCCAGAATACAAATTTTTTGCCGTCAGGACTCCATTCATGCCAGCCATAAATCATTGGTCCCTGTGTGATTGGCATTTTATTATTGCCGGCGCTATCCATAGTCCATATTTGAGGCGCGCCGCTGGTGTAGGAAATATAGGCGATTTTGCTTCCATCAGGGCTCCATTTGCCGCCAATATCATTTTTTGCATCTGTTGTAAGTTTTGCAATCTTTCCTGCTTCAACGCCATTATCAAGAGTCGCTGGAAAATTAACCTTTGGGTCTATAAGGGCTACATTTTTTGAAGGACCAGGATATTCAATTCTATGGCATTTGTAACATGCGGGGATATTTCCGTTTGTCACAATGGTTCTTGTGGGAATTGTGAGCCTTGTTGGAAACGGAAGATGATATCCTTCAATATTTGTGGTGTAGGCGCTTTTTGCAATAACACCATCAATGCCTGAGCCGTAGCTGTATCCGTTAGGTCCTGACATTCCAAGACCAGTGACAAGGGTCTGAAAGCCATATTCCAACTTTGGCAGCCAGTATCTGTATGTTGCGCCCCAGATTGTCCTAACAAGATCATTTCCAATAAACTCGGAATTTGTCCTGATTGTGACGCCTGTTGCCTCGCCCTGCTCCACTTCTTTATGAATATTTGCGACTGGATTTACTGTTGCGTCCCTTCCCAGAATAAAGCTCTGCTCATCAACAATTGCCTTATAGGCTTTATTTAACATCATTGCCCTTTCTCTGGAAGGGTATAGGAGAACAGTTATATCATCATGAAGTTTTTCAAGCATATCTGACTTGATTGAGCCATCCGCATTAAAAAACTTTGCCTTTACCTCATCATTGCTCCTGAATTCATTTCCTGAATCATTATAAATAAGATAATATGAGTATTCATAATTTAACGAGCCGTCTTCAAGCTTTATCTTAGGCTCGTTTACACCATCAAGACCCTTCTGGCTCCAGTGCATCCAGCCGTACTGGGTTTCATCGGGATACTGACCCTCAAATTTTCTTGCAAAGGCAAAGGTTGTGTCAGTTGTTGCTCCTATCATTGAGTGACATCCCATACAATTAACATTTTCTTCATTGGTCTGAGGTCTTAAATTTCCCTTTTTATCCTCAATAAAGCCCTGATAAACCCAGCCTGTTCCGCTTTCAATTCCATATTGATAATTACCGATAAAGCTTTCAGGAACTATCTCGCCAAGCAGAAAAATTTCTCTTGCGCTCTCATTTCCTTTGTATTGCAGGTATGCGTAATTTGCCCACCAAACCTTTTTTGCGTATCTTACTTCCTTCATCCTGGAAGCCATTTTAATGGAATTTTTTGTTTCATCCCAGTCAATATACCTTACTGTATGTAAAAATTCTGTGCCATCCGGATAAAGTCCTCCTGCAAGGTGGATAAGCCCCTGTTTTTGCAATGTTTCCGCTATGCCTACATAATACATAAAGACATTTTCAAGAGGTCTCCAGTCATATTTTATTGAATAGGCAATTGCTATTTCGCCGTTTCCATCAAGGTCTCTGTTAACAACTTTTTCATCAAGTGGTTCGGTTTTAACTGATTTTTGTTTTACCACTGCCTCGGTGATTGCAAGGTTTATTTTATATATTTCGTTATTGAATCTTCCGTCTGCATCCTGTCTGAAAGGAGTCGCAAGCCTTATCATAACATCGTCTGTTGAACCGTTTGTGGGCCAAAAAGTTCCGAGAAAGGGATAATATCTGAATGCCCTCCATCCGGTATATTCATTTGAATTTGGATTTTTATCAAAACCTTCGGCATCAAAAGCAAACCAGCAGTCCGGTCTGTAGCCTGCCCAGTCCTGTGGAAGTGTGTTCGCGAGATAAATGTTGCCTGAAGCGTCAAAATAGTTGTTTTGTCTTACATAACTTAATATCTGTTCATCTGAAATGCTGTTGACATATTGTGTCTTGTCTTTAAAAAGATTTGTCCATGGATTTTTTTCACCTGTTTCGGGAAATTCATAAACAGTCTGAAAAGCTGAGTCATCAAGATAGTTAGGTTCTTTTCCCCTTTGGTGGCAGGCATAACAAGGATTATAAACCTTTCCGTTATCAGCCGTTGTCTTTGTATAACATTGGGAGGTTATGTATGCCATTGGATTTTTTACTTCATCATAATTAATATTGTTTTCATTTGATAAGTTTTTTATAAATTCCTCTGTGGTTGCATAGCTTGTTGCGCTGTCAGAATTTTTTACATTTTTTATTGCCATAAAAGAAAAGAACATAAGCGATAAAAACAAAATAGACACTGCATAAAAAAGCCTGTTTTTTTTAATTAGATTTTTTCCTGGCATAATACCCCCATTAATAATAACAATTAATTTTATTAATACCTGATTAAAAGACAAAAGGATAAGAAAAGGCATAACCCTTTCTTATCCTTATATTTTTTATATTTTTATGCTAAATTATCTAAGTGATGGAAGACCGGTTATATAACCAACAATACCTTTATATTTGTCATCTGTCACTGTTCCTTTACTATCGTCAAAAGCGCCTGAAAGAATAGTCTTTCCTTCTGCATTGCTTCTGCTTTCACCATATGGATGCTGGGCATTAAAAGAAACATATGCATTTCCGTTAATATCAACAGTTCCGAAAGCTCCGGTTACCTCAGCGCCAGGCTGAACAGTTCCGATTCTTGTAAGCTTCTTTGATACAGTGTTATATGTCCAGAGAGCATTGGTATAATGATAGCCGCAGTCTTCAGCAATAAATAGCTGGTTTGCGCCCATATATAAGATATTGTCAGGACAAGCAATCTTGTCAATCTGGCAGTAATTTTTATCAGCGCCAGGATCGGTTGTGCTTGCCTTAACTCCAAGTAATTCCGCCTTTAAATTTCTAACAATATAGCAGCTGAAGAGGTTGTTGCCTGCTGTGTCAACAGCTGTTCCAAATGTTCCTTTAAAAACTCCGCCGCATTTATTTTCTTTAAGTCTTATGTGATCAGAACCGCTTTTTGTCACTTCACCTTTTTTCATGGAACCCTCAATTCTGCTTATTGCAAAATAAATAGCATCCTGGTCATGGTCATATGTGACGCCTTCACCTTTAGAAAACTCCATTGTTCCGCCGTAAAGAACACCATACTTTCTTGGCTCCAAAAATCCAGCAGCCTGATGAACTTCTGTGGTATTATTGAATTTTGAAGAAATCTTTGAACCGTTTGTTCCATCTTTAAGTCTTACGCACATTCCGGCTTTTCCAGTTTCATATCCGTTCATTTTTGTATAACCTGCGCCACAATTTGCGGGATCGCCAACATCAAACATGTCACTTAATGAAATGCCTCTGTCAACATATTCTTTTAATGTATCTTCATCAGCATGTCCTAACGGAACCCAGTCAACGCTGAATTCTCCGCCATCTGTGTCATCTTTTGATTTTTGTGTGAGCTTTGCAAGGTATAAAAAGCCTGATGTCATGTCTTTTGGTTTATCTGCGATAAACATAAACATGCCTGTGTATGAACCGTCATCAAGCATATAAACTGTTCTGTTGTCAGGCATTACAACCGCAACCTCAGGTGTGAATTTTCCTGTTGCATAGTGCTTGGTATTGTTTTTAATATATGGATTACCAGTTTTATCAGCGCCAATCTCAACAATATAACCGTAATGATAAGGCTGAAACTGTTCTGGTTTAACCTTCAAATAGTCTGTAAGAAGAGGTTTAACCATTTCCTGACACCACCAACCCCAGTCAGCCTTGGCAGCAAATGAGGGAGCAGTGTATTTTCCGTTTAAGTAACCGTTGGCATCTTTGTCACAGTAATTAACATGCTGTGCGGTATATTTGGCAGAATTTGGGTCAAACCAGTAACCTGCAAAATAGTAGTCTTCCTCTGCGCTTAAAAAAGTATCCCATCCAGATTTCTGAGCTGAACAGTTTATCACAGTTCCTTTTACAGGAGCAAAATCAATGTTTGTATATTTAACTGGTTTAAATGATCCGTCTGAATTAAGCGCAAGCTCTGTGTAATAAATCATGCCGGGAGAATTTTCAAAGTGCTGGATATGAAAATATTTTCCGTTTCTTTCAAAATAGTTAGATGAGTCAGGCTGAACGCTATATCTTATTGTTCCGTCAGCAAATTTGATTGGATTTTTGTTGATGTCCATCATCATGCCTGCTGAGTTGCCATAAGAATCTTTATCCGCGGTCTTATAAAGAACATTGTATTTAAGACTAACTTTTTTTGATGTTCCATCCTTAAAATACACTGTCGCTGATGGAGAAACCCTGATCTGTCCTTCCTCTGCTGTAGTTGGAAGTGAAAGCTGTTCAAACTCAACATTTGAAACCTTTGCTGAATATGCCTTTTCCACAGCTGTAACGCCGGCAAATAAAGCAAAAGCAGACATTAATGCCAAAATCTTCTTTTTCATTTAAATAAACTCCTCCGTTATTTTTAATTTTTTTTTCTCTTCCGTTTATTAAAAAAAATTATTATTAAAATAACAGAAAAAAAGATATTTTTTGTTACAAACAGGTTACAAAAATTTTAATTTCTGGTGAAATGATTGTAATTTTATAGCAGGATAGGAAAATAAGAAAATTTTCTTAAAAAAAGAAGTTTTTAATATAATTTTTGATAAATCAGCATTAATAAGACAATATTACAAAAAAATAAAAAAAGCCACTGAATTTTAGTTAAATTCAGTGGCTTTTAAGCTTTTATATTTTTATTAATGACTTAAATCAGGTAGTCATTATTGTATTTTTATAAAGAAACACAATATGTTGCGGAATCATATATTTTTTCAGGTCTATTTATAAAACCTGACACCAGTCAAGTGTCTTTCTCAAGGTGCAAGCCTCTGCTTACTTCAGTTAAAAAGGAATATTTAGCGCAAAGGGATTCTTTTATTGTTTCAAGAATACGGTTTGCATATTCTTTATCCTGTGTAAAGATATCAAGGGCCGCATAACTGTTTTCAGGCCATGTGTGTATTATGACCTGGAGGTTATCACCTGACACTGAGCCTGAAACACCATACGGTTCGAACTGATGCACTTTTATTGTTATATCAGAATCAAATCTTGCGGCAAGCTGAAATGCCTTTGAAACCTCATTGGCATCAGCAAGTTTTTCAAATGGACATTGCCATAATTCAACAATGAAATGTGTGCCTCTACCAAGGATAATCCTGTTTGGCGCCTTATCGCAACCAAACCCGAGGTTGATTTCATCAATTCTTGCATCAAGAAGTGCCATTGTAATATCCTCCTTTCAATTTTTGCCTGGTCGGGACGAGAGGATTTGAACCTCCGACCACCTGAACCCCATTCAGGTGCGCTACCAGGCTGCGCTACGTCCCGGATAGAAAATCCGCATTGAATTTTATATATTAACATGGGGGAGGGGAATGTCAAGTTATTTTCATTATGGAATTTAATTTCTTATCGGAATTATTCTGCTTTTTCAAGGATTGGTGAGGGATCAATCAGATGATATTTAAGCCAGTTTTTCCATTCAGGAGCGCCAAGGGCAAATGCAAGAAGTTCTATATAATGAAAAACAGGGATTTTATCCTCTTTAGGCGCCCTTATCTCAAGATTAAGCTGGCACATGGCGCAGGCTGTCACAATACACTGCGCGCCTGAATTTTTTGCGTTATAAATAATCCTTTGAACTGCCTTAGAAGAAACATCAGGTTTGGTTACTGATAAAAAAGTCCCGCAACAGCCCCGGATATCAGGCCACAGCACAATAGATGCCCCCAGAGCCTTTAGTGTTGTTTCAATGGAAAGGGGGTAGCCGTGTTCATGAAGCATAACATTTGGGCTTGCAAGCATGCAACCGTAATAAGGAGCAATTTTTATATCTTTTAATGGCTTTTCAAGGATTGATTGTATTTTTTTAATATCCCACTGCGCCAATACCTCAAGCAAATGCACTATTTTATGGTCAAGATAAACCTTTTTCTGGAGGCTGTCTTCTATTTTTTCGTGTAGCGCCCTGTCTTTTTTAAGCTGGTGGGAGGTTCTTTTAAGATTGTGAAGGCAGCTTGGACACATAACAACAATTGGCCTGTCAGGAGAGGCAAGGGCAAGATTTCTTGCAGCAATTTCAAGACTTAAACCTCTTTTTAACATATGGGTTGAAGATGAGCCGCAACAGTTCCAGTCAGGAATCTCCTCAAGAATTATTCCGAGTTTTTCGCAGGATGCTTCAAGCGCCTGTCCGCTTTCCTTTGCGGTTGTTATCATTGAGCATCCTGGAAAATAAGAAAATTTTGTAAAGGATGAAAGGTTATTTTGCGGCATTTTATTCCGCAGCCTCGCTAAACATTTTTTTAATCTCGCTTAAGTCCTTTATATTGTGGGGTAAAATGTCAAGTTTTCTTTTTTTAAACATTTGTAAGCCAACATCCATGTCATCAAACCATCCACCGGATTTTAGTTTATAACCAAGCATGATTTCAAGCTTATGAGTTCTTCCGTGACGGCTGATGGAATTAACAAGCTGTTCGTGGAAATTAACCACGTCATATTCAGGAATATTATCCTTTTCTTTTAAGGCAAGGTGTCTGAGTGTATCCATAACCTCAACAAGATCAATTGCAGCGGGGCACTGGCTGGAGCAGGTATGGCAGCCCACGCATATCCATATTGCAGGACTTCTTAATACCTCATCCCTTAAGCCGTATTGTATCATCCTTATAAGATGGTGTGGCGCATTTCCCATAAATTCAAAAAAAGGACAGACAGAGGCGCAGGAATAGCACTGGATACAGGTGTTAATATTTTCACCGCTTATTTTATTAATAAGATAAGCAAGGTCTGTGGGACTTTCCAAAACTTCTATGGCGTTTAAATTTTCCATGTTTTAATTCATTAAATTTAATTATGTTTTCAGGAAAAATGTGAATAAAACTATATAAAAAAAACAATGAAATTATTTTAACATATAAAAAAATGTTTGCACAATAAAATAATAAACTGAAAAAAATGAAAGGAAAAGTTATTGATGGATGATGTGTGTAAGAAATGCATTATGATTCTGGCTCCCTGGGAGGGACTCGAACCCCCAACCTAATGGTTAACAGCCATCCGCTCTGCCATTGAGCTACCAGGGAACAGATGCAAATGAAAAAAAAATATTACCACTTTTTTATATTATGTCAATAATTTTTTGTTTTTTTTTAAAAGATTTATTAAAAAAAATTTTTAATAAATCTTATGAGATATGAGAAATACAATAATTTTGTTTAAAAAATGAAAAAAATATCTTCAAATATAAAAAATTATGTTAATATTTTCTATAAAAATTTAAAAATTCTGCGATATCATAAAAAATGTAAAAAATAAAAAAATACGCATTGGTAGTGTTAGTCTAATATTTTGATTTTATAGGATAATTTTATGAAAAAAAACAGCGCGATAATGTATTGAAAGGCTGCGAATTACTATAGTTTACGCAATTTGATGACAAAAATTAATGTCAGGATATAAGGAAATTTATATGTTAAAAAAAATTTTAGCAATACTTACATTTAGAGACCTTCCAATTAACAGAAAGTTTTTGTTATTTTCATCTGGTTATCTATTTTGGTTTTTAGTTATTAATCTTACATGTTTTTCAGCGCTTTTTATTGTTCAGTTAAAGGCAGATATTGTTATAGAGGAAATTATACCCTGGGGAAGAACCTCGGAGATCATGATAAGAAAAATAAGAGGAGCCAGCATATCCGTGCATAAAATTATAATTTCTGATGAAATGGAACAGGCTAATCAAAATTATTCAAATGCATTAAAAAGATTGGAACAATGCAAAGCTTATATTATAACAATGTTAGAAGGCGGGACTATCAGGGATATTTCCGTATCCATTGAGGATAATTATATATTTTATAAAACAAGAAAAATTGTTAAACCTGAAAATATTGAATTTTTTAAAATTCTTAATAATCAGCTAAAATCCCTTGAAGATTTATTGACGGAAATATTATCTGAAAAATCAGGACAAAATAACAGAGAGAAAATTTTAAGCAAATTAAGGGAATATGATATTTTAACAAAAGATGTAGTTCATAATCTTAATATTTTTTCTAATGATGTCTCCAAACAATCTGAAGATTTCAAAGAGCAAATTCAGCATATCTTATATCTTGTGATTGTAATAGTGACAATATCAATAATTCTTGGAATACTTCTATCTATAATTTTTGGTTATTTAATGACCAAATCCATAAAAAGCAATATAGATTTGCTGTCTGAACAAATTAAGGCATTATCTACAGGTGAAATCGATCTTAAAAAGAGATTAAAAATAAATTCAGTTGATGAAATAGGCATTTTATGTAAATCTTTTAATTCTCTCATTGATAGTATTGAATATGTCAATTCATTTAAGAAAATTATAGAAGAAGATGAGACAATAGATGATATTTACTACAGGTTAGGACATATTTTCACAGATGAATTAGGACTAAAATGTATAATTTATGAAATTTTCAACAGTAAAAATACAATGAGGGTGGTTTATCCTGCCAATTTGGATACTATATACTGCGCAACTGATATTTTGCTTAATTGCAATCTCTGCAGGACAAAAAGAACAGGTCATTCTGTGACATCTGAGAAATATGAAGAAATCTGCAAATATTTTCTCCCGTCAAGCGCTGTTGATCATTTTTGTGTCCCAATTATTATTGCCGGAGAAGTAGGTGGTGTTGTTCAATTTTTGTGTGAACGTGATGTGAATTGCAATAGTCAGGAGGTTGAGAAAAAAATAGGCAGGGCAAAACAATTTATCAAAGAGGCGCAGCCTGTTCTTGAGGCAAAAAGATTAATGCAATTTCTCAAAATGACAGCCATAAGGGATAGTTTAACAGGTCTTTATAACAGAAGATTTCTCGAAGAAAGCTCAGGAAGCATCACTTCGGGCATTCTCAGACGTGAAACAAATATGGCTATTTTAATGTGTGATATTGATTATTTCAAACAGGTGAATGACTCTCATGGTCACGATGTTGGAGATATGGTATTAAAGGAAACAGCAAGTTCAATTTTAGAAACAGTAAGGTCAGCAGACATGGTGATAAGATATGGCGGTGAGGAATTTATGGTTATATTAATGGATATAAAGCTTGGCAATTCCGAAAATGTCGCTGAAAAAATAAGGAAAAACATAGAAGATTTAAAGGTTAAAATACCGTCAGGATTCCTTAAAAAGACTATAAGTATTGGTATCTGTGAATTTCCTCAGGATACAGCAAATTTCTGGGAAGCTGTAAAATATGCAGATGTCGCGCTGTACAAAGCAAAGGAAACAGGCAGAAACAAGGTTGTCAGATTTATCAAAGATATGTGGATGGATCAAAATTATTAAAGGAAGATTTAAGTTAAAAAAGTTTTAAGTGTTAAGCAGGGACAGGGGCTGCCATGTAATTATTAATACATGCAAAAGTAAAGCCACTAAGTATTGTTTTTAGAAAGAAAGTTAGCTTTACACTTTTTTTTGTCTGAATCACGGAAAAAGAAGATTACACGGATCACACGGAAAGAAAAGAACTAACTTTCTTATTTGATTAAGTTAATTTTTTAATTTCAAAAATTAAAATCAGAATTTCTTATTTTCCGTGTAATCCTGTAATCCGAGTAATCCGTGATTCAGACAATTCTTAATGGCTTTATTTATGAGAGTTTTAATAATTGCTTAAACTAAAAACTTCAAACTTTTATAATTTAAATCTTACCCTCTAATTTATCACTAATTTTTATCCAAAATCTTTAATTTTCTATTATAATAATATTTTTTAATTTTTTTTTTAGGGGTTAATAAATGAATAAAAAAGTTCTTGTTATTGGCGCTGTTGCCGCAGGGCCAAAGGCTGCTTGCAGGGCAAAGAGATTAATGCCTGATGCGGATATCACAATTGTTGATATGGATAATCTTATATCTTACGGTGGGTGCGGGATTCCTTTTTATGTATCAGGCGAGGTGGCGGATGAAAAGGCTTTAAGATCCACAACATATCAAATGTTAAGAGACGCAGCTTATTTCAGGGATGCCAAGGGAATAAATGTATTAACAGGGACCAAGGCATTATCAATTAACAGAAAGGAAAAGACTGTTCTTGTAAAAAATCTTGATTCAGGCAATGAAGAGGAATTAAAGTACGATAATCTTGTCCTTGCAACAGGCAGCGCCCCTAATATTCTTCCTATTGCAGGAAATAATCTTGGTGGTGTGTTTGCGATAAGCGACCTTCACAAGGCAATTGCAATTAAGGAAAAACTTGCCAAAGGCGAGGTTTCAAATGCTGTTGTTATAGGAGGCGGGGCAATAGGCATTGAAATGGCAGAGGCATTTGCTGATATGTGGGGTATAAAAACCACTGTTATAGAATATATGCCCCAGCTTCTTCCGAGGATTTTGCCTAAGACCATTGCAATGATGCTTGAAAAACATTTGAAAGACAAAGGAATTGCTGTATATACCGGGACTTCTGCAAAAGAAATAAAGGGAGTTGACGGAAAAGTCACCGGAGTTATAACAGAAAATAGTGAGATACCCGCTGATATTGTTATTATGGCTGCGGGCGTAAGACCAAGGTCGGAGCTTGCAAGGGATGCTGGCTTAAACGTTTCTCACTCAGGAGCTATTGTTGTAAATAACAGGATGCAGACATCAGACCCTGCAATTTATGCCTGCGGTGACTGCGTGGAGATTATAAATCCATTAACAGGAAAAAGGACAATCGCTCCAATGGGCTCTCTTGCAAACCGCGAAGGCAGGGTTGTGGGAGATAATCTCGCCGGCATTCCTTCAACATTTAACGGCTGGGTTGGAAGTTTTATAATGAAGGCTTTTGATATATGTGTGGGAGGGACAGGTCTTAGCATTGAAGCTGCAAAAGCAGAGGGATATGACGCAATAGAAAGCCTTGTCTGCGGATATGACAGGACACATTTTTATCCTGAAAGCAGCCTTATGTTTTTGTCACTTGTTGCTGATAAAAAAACAAGACGTGTTCTCGGATTACAGGGATATGCGAACATGGGGGATGCGCTGCTTGCAAGAATCAATGCAATTGCTGCGATTCTTGATAAAAAGCCGTTAATTGAAGATATAGGAAATATGGAGCTTGCATATGCGCCTCCCTTTTCCACTGCTGTTGACACCCTTAATTTTGCAGGTTATATTGCCGATAATATTCTTTCAGGGAAGCTACGCGCCATTGAACTTGATGATTTTCTAAACTGGATGGATGGAAAGACTGAAAATCCTGATTGGATGGTTCTTGATCTCAGACATGAAAGAGAGTCAAGACCTTTTGTCAAAAAATTTGCTGACAAATGGCTTTCTGTGCCTTATAATAAAATAAGATATGAGATGGATAAGATACCTGACAATAAGACATTGATAATTTTGTGCAATTCTGCCACCCGTTCATATGAGATTCAGTGTTTTCTTGATGGACAAGGCAATAAAAACACCCTTGTTTTACTTGGAGGCATTAACCTTTTAAAAAGGCTTGATATTAAGTGGTGGCCATAATTTTTCTATAAATAAATATAAAATATAAGGAGATATAAATGAAAAAAAACATCTTAAAAAGAGTGATTCTAACGGCTGCAATAGGTTTATTTGCATCCAGCGTCTTTGCTGCTGCTAATTGCCCTGAAAAAACAGGTCTTGAAGTGGGATTAAAATCAGTATTTAAAAAAGAGATTGAAATATCCAATATTTCATCTACCCCTGTTGATAATCTTTGTCAGGTACAGGTAAAATTCATGGGACAAAACAATATAATCTATACAGACACAAAGGGTGAGTATTTCATCCCAGGGCAGATTTTAAGGGTTTCTGACGGAGTTAATCTCACTGGTGAAACCTTAAAGGAACTTAACCGTCTTTCAATGGATGACATGAAAAAACTTGACAACATGGTGGCGTTTACACTGGGCAAAAGCGGAAAATCCTTTTACTTTGTGACTGACCCACAGTGCCCTTATTGCAAAAAAGCAGAAGAAGCAATGGCTCCCCTTGCTGAAAAAGGTGAGTTTCAGGTTAAATTCCTTCTTTATCCTCTTCCTTTCCACAAAGGCGCCAAAGAAGAATCAATTGCAATTATCTGTGACAAGAAAGGACTTGAAGGTCTTAAAATAAATTATAAAAGCGAAAATCAGTGCGCGGAAGGCAAGAAAAAAATTGAAGACACAGTTAATTTCCTCTCATCAAAAGGAATCTCCGCAACACCCACTTATATCTTCTCTGACGGTATTCCGCAGTCAGGCGCAATGGAAGAGGCAAAGTTAAAAGAAAAATTAAATTCTCTAAGCGCTGAAGCAAAAGGCGCCGGTAACCAGCCTGCAAAAAAATAAGACTCTACCTTTATACTCAAAAGGGGCTTTATTCTGTCTCATTTTTTTTGAGACGCTGCTTTTCCTGAAAGCCCCTTTTATTGGTGATTTTTTTTATCTGCTTATATGGTGGCCATATATTCTCTTTATTGACGGGCTTCACTACAAAAAAACAGGCTTTTCAATATTAAAAACCACCCCCAATTCCCTTATTTCACTTATTCCCTGGTCAGTGACAATATGGCTTGTTTTTGAGCTTTTTAATATTTCTCTGAATAACTGGCATTATATAAATCTTATTAATAATTTAGCTATAAGATGGATTTGTTATGCAATTGCTTTTGGCACGGTTTTACTTGGTCTTTTTGAGACATTTTTGCTGCTCAAAGCCTTTGGACTGTTTAATAACGTCAAATCAGGATTATTTACTGTTGATAGACGGCTGAAGTTTATACTTGTAACAACAGGCGTTATTTTTCTTATTGTAAGCGCTATATTTCCAAAATATTGCTTTCCCCTTGTGTGGGGCGGTTTTTATCTCATAATTGACCCGTTAAATATTATTACCCGAAAAAATAGCCTTATCTATGAATTATCTGAGGGAAAACCTGGCCGGATTTTACAATTGCTTTTTGCTGGCGCTATCTGCGGTTTTTTATGGGAATTCTGGAACTTCTGGGCTACCGCAAAGTGGATATACACTGTGCCATTTGTGGGAGAAATAAAGCTCTTTGAGATGCCGGTTCTGGGTTTTTTCGGATTTCCACCATTTACGCTGGAATGTTTTGTTATGTATAATTTTCTCTGCGCCGTGGGCATTGCAATACCCTGGGATATTGAAACCAATGCTGATTCATACAGAAAAATAAGCAAAAAGGATTTTCTTGTTTTTTTATTGCAAATTCCCTTCTGGCTTGTTAGTTTTTATTTGATTGATAAATATTCAGTGGTTAATTTCAGGTAAAAATGTCTGTTTGGATATATAAAAAAGAAAAAGATAGAAAAACTTCTATATATCTGGTTGAAATACCTTTTTTATTAATAACTATAATTCTTGGTCTTTTTGCTGCGCTTATTGTCCCAAAATTTCTTATGTTTTCAGGTTTTTTTCTGCTGCTAATCGCCAAAATATCACTTTTCAGAAAAGGAATCTGGCGTAGTTTTGTCCCTGGCTTAATGAGTGACATATTTAAGCAAATTTATTATCTGGGATATATTTTATCTTTTTAGGTTTTTTTCCCTATATTGTCTGGTTTTTAACTCTAATAAGATAGCTTTAATAAGTTAATTAAATATTAATACTTACAAAAGTAAAGCCTCAACGTGTCATTTTTTGTCAGAATCACGGATTACACTGATTATAGGATTACACGGAAAAGAAAGAATGTCTGAACATGAATTTTTGGAATTAAAGAATTAACAGAATTTAATAAGGGAATATCGGTATTTTTCCGTGGAATCCGTGTAATCTTCTTGTTCCGTGATTCTGACAAAAATTAATGGTTTTACTTATGAAGATATAAATAACAACTTCAAATCTTAACCCAGCTATTTAAATCCAAAGTATAATAAACATTGCCGTCACTTGCAAAACCCGCCACATCATCCTTTCCGTCACCGTTAAAATCCCCTGTCGCAAGGCTTGTGAAACTACCGGGGATGTTTATCCAGTCTGTAAGGTTTGTTGTGTAATATGCCTGATTTGAGCTGTTTAGGCCTATAATATCTTTTTTTCCGTCACCATTAAAGTCCCCTGTGGTTATATAAACCAGACCTCCTGGAATGCTTGTCCATGTAGTGAGATTTGTCGTATAATATATCTCGTTATTGGCATTTAAACCCAGTAAATCCGCTTTTCCATCTCCGTTTATATCTCCTGAAAATAATCCTGAAAGTGCGCCGGGAATATTTGTCCAGTTATATAAATCATTTGTGTAATAGACATATCCGCTGGTGTTTATTCCCGCAAATTCATCGCCGGCTCTTGATGTATTAAAATTGCCCGGTTGAATATCATTTAATACTCCGGGAATATTTATCCAGTCCAGCAAATTATAGGTAATGTAAATATAACCCTGTGGATTTAAGCCAAGAATATCTGTTTTTCCATCTCCGTTCATATCCGCCAGAAAAATTTTGTCCAGAGAACCGGGGATATTCTGCCAGTTTGAACCTTTATCAAGAGTATAATAAATTGAGCTGTTATTGTTCATCCCGATTATATCGTCCATGCCGTCACCGTTTATATCTCCGCAGGCAACAGACTTTTCAATCGAGCTGTTAACCTGTGTCCAGCCTGTTAAATTTGTCGTATATTTAATAATTCCGGAATTGTCTTTTAATAACACATCTTTTTTATTATCCCCGTTTATATCGCAGGCAATTATTGAAAAAGATGAGGATGAAGCCTGGATGTATTCATAAGCGCCAATATCATATCCTGCGCCAAAAGGTCTTGCTTTGCCGGCATAATCATCCATAGGCGCGTCAGTTGCACTTCCCTTATCTATTGCAGGGGAATTTTGCTGTATGTTAAAATCTGGTGTCTGAAAATTTACAAAAAAAGGGTCTCCTTTCACATAATCTGTTCCGTTAATCTCATCAGGATCACCCCTGAAGCCATCAATAAGATTGTGGTCAGCTGTATAATTACTTTGGGACACCTTTGGATCAACAGCCATCTGAAAGGTGAGATTCTGACTGCTTATATTATTTCTTATAACCACATTTGTCACCTGGGGATTTTCCAGTAATATGCCGCCGCCCCACGGGTCTTTGCCGTTATTATAAAATGTGTTGTTTATGACCTTTACATTTGACACCGGATGATTATCAATGCAACAAGTGGAAAAATTAAGCCCAGCCCACTTGTTTTTATAGGAAATATTGTTGTAAAACCTTATATTCTCAAGAAGTCCTCCCTGTTCAGAGGCAATGGAGAAACCAGTTGATTCATTGTCATGGACTATATTCTGATAAACATCAATGTTATAGGTATGTTTATCCCATGCGTCAACATAAATGCCTGGTCTGTTAATATTATGGACATGATTTTTATAAGCCTTACCATTTGAAGAACCATCTTTAAGACATATTCCCTCACCGCCGTTAGTTCCAGGTCCTCCGTTAAAAATATGGTTATATGCCACCTCAAAGCCATCAACAGCTCCAACTGATATACATTCCTGATTACCATCATTGCAGGCTAACTGAACTTCATTGTTTTTTATTGTGATATTCTTGCTTGCCCATGCCCCTATTCCGGACGAAATAGTATTATAAGTCTTGTTATTTTCAATTATGACGCCTTCGGAAAGATCAACAAGAATTCCGGCTGCTTTTGAGTTTTTAATATTAAATTTTTCAATTTTAATAAATTTTTTAGCCTCAAGGAAAAAAAGCCCGTCAAACTGATCTTCAAATAACAAATCAATTCCGTCTATTATTGCCTCTTCATTATTATATACAGAATATGTTATGTAGCTTGAAGCTGTGCCGGAATTTAAAGGTCTTATTTTTTCTTTATATGTCCCTGCCCTCACATATACTGTATCTCCGGCTTGCAGAGTATTTGCAGCTTTTTGAATGGTTTTCCAGGGAGATGAAAATGCGCCTGTGTTTGTATCGTTACCTGCGGGGGAGACATAAAAACTATCACCTGCCGGATATGCTAACTGAGGCACAATAAAAAAAAATGTGGCAAACATAAGTAAAAGTGTTAATGAAATTATATTTCTAAACATAAAAACCTCATTTTTAATAAAAAGTATTGTATTAGTTTAGTTAAGTAGGGTCTGATTTATTATTAAAAATAATTCTTCAGATGATAGAAACCCATTATTTCAGGTCAGGGAGTAATAAACATTTCCATCACAGCCAAGTCCCGCCACATCATCCTTTCCGTCTCCGT
This sequence comes from Desulfobulbus propionicus, assembly GCA_020720325.1. Lineage (GTDB taxonomy): Bacteria > Desulfobacterota > Dissulfuribacteria > Dissulfuribacterales > DYOW01 > DYOW01. The sequence continues at coordinate 54 of DYOW01000004.1, read as the reverse complement.
TAAAGTCCCCTGTGGTTATATAAACCAGACCTCCTGGAATGCTTGTCCATGTAG
>DYOW01000152.1 GCA_020720325.1 Desulfobulbus propionicus | reverse complement strand
TGGCGATTTCCCGGGAAGCCTTAATGCGTGTTGAGGTTCTTAATGAACTGAATTTTTTATAATTATATAATAAAGGCGCTGTTGTTGTCAATATCATTTCCTTGTTTTTTTCCTATTAAACAACTTTTAAATGAATATTCAAGACGGTAAAGTTTTATAAAGCCTGTTTGTATATCCAATGCCTTTAATTTTTCAATAAGCTCGGTTTTTCCGCCTTTGGTCAACCTGCATTCAAAAACACTTTTTTGCACCCTAAAGCCAAAACCTTTTAATATTTTATCAACTTTTCCCCTTTCCTTGTCGCAGGCAATATCATAAACAACGGCATAATCAGAAAACTTGCTCATACATTCCACCTGTAAAATGAAAGATGAGCATCTTTTGTAAAATAATCCCTCATAATATAGATTTGCGCATAGATACTATCTTTCAGGCTCATTTTATCCTTTGCTGTTTTTTTACCCATTTCAGTCTCAAATTCTTCAAGAAATCTTTTAACTGCCTCTCTTTTGAGATAAAAACCCCTTTCAGTCTCTTCAAAATCTTCTTTTTTTATGATTTTAAGATTTACCAACCTTATAATAAACCTGTGTATCCTTGCCCGGAACAACTCCTGAATATCACATACAAAAGATTCATATCTGTCTGCGCTGCTATGAAGAAAGCCAAGATAGGGATTTAATCCAAGCGATCTTACAGTTGCGTTTATCCTTGTAAATAAGAGGTAAAAACCAAAATTTAACAGGGAATTCATCCTGTCCGGCTTGTTTCTGTCCCTTTTTTTTAAGTGAAATTCAGTTTCATCCAGAAAAACATTTGCCGCCGCAAATATCTTCTTCGCGGCAAATCCTTCAAATCCCCTTACAATTTCAATATTATCAGCTTCATAAATATTTTGTATTATTTTTTCAAGCTGTTTAATAAACGCGCCTGTGTAAGGATTATATCTCTGTTTAAATATCCCAAGATAATTAAATATCTTTGTGGCTGCAAATTCCTTTGCGATGCTTAAAATATCTATGTCTGAAAGGGAATTGTATTTAAGGGTGTGCAAATAGGATATTTCATAATATGTTTTTGAATCAGGCTTTATAGTGGTTATGTAATAGCCTGTGTCAAGCGTGATTGTTAAAGGTATGTTAAAATCAACGCATTTTTTGAGCAATGATGAGCCAAAGGTTGCCTTTTCAAGGACAATTATCTCTGATATCCGCCTTATTGGAATGCTTTCTATAATAGAGCTGTTTTTTTTGATATCAACAGAGTCTCCGTCAATGGAAATAAACAGATAGGGCTCTGTGAGATATAATGGTTTGCGAAATTGTTTAATGACATCCTCTGAGTCAACAATCACCTCATTTTTGTTAAAATTCATCCCAAGAAAGCTAAAACCTTCGCTAATTTTGCGTATTGCGGTTTTTTCTTTTTTGAGGGAAAGCCCAAGTGAAAAGAGATAATCTGATGTGCCTGCAAGAATTTTTTCCGCCTCTTCTTTTGTGCGGGTAAGAATTATAAAATCATCGGCATAGCGTATCATTTTAACATTGCTTTTTTTTATTTCCTCATCAAAGGAATCAAGATAAAAATTTGCAAGTATTGGCGAAAGTGGACTTCCTTGGGCAAGTCCTTTTTTTCTTTCGCAAAGTTTTCCATTTAGTTTATAGCTGTTTTTAAATGATGTTATAATTAAGGATATTAAAATTTCATCCTTTGACGGCAGACAATTTCTTAATTTTTGTTCAAGGATATCATGGTCAACAGAAGGAAAAAAGTCTTCAATATCTGACTCTGCCACATATTCATAGCCTTCTGTTATTCCAGCCTGCACAAGCTCAATAACCCTTTCCCTTGACATGCCTTTTCTGAAACCTATTGAAGATTCCTCAAACATATTGTCAAAAAAGTTTGAGATTATCCTTAAAAAATATTGTTGTATAATAATGTCCTTAAAATTCAGTTCTTCCACAAGTCTGTGGCTTTTATTCTTCTTTTTTATTAAAAAGGCATTGTTTGGCTGGAAAATATTGCTGTTTGATTTTAAATCTTTATAAATCTCTTCCGCATATTTATTCTCATCAAACTGCATTGAATTTTTCATTGTAAGAGAAACCATTGCATTGTCATATCTCTGGATAACAATCTTTAATGATGACAATATTGCTTTTTTATCAGGGAAGAATTTTTCGAAAAATGGAGCTGATTCAGGGTGCAGAATGTAATATCCCTGGGAATTGGTTGTTTTTAATCCTATATGAATTGCAGAGCCAACAACAAGAAGCGGAAACAGCTCAGCCACAGCGCCTTTTATATATAATTTTCCCACACAACCTTTTATAAACTGGGTGTTTCCCGGCTGGGAATTTGAAGGATGTTTAATCTCAGTATAGTTCCAGAAATAGGGAAGCATGGTAAATTTATCTGAATTTCCTTCATATTTGACAGTTAAATTAAATGCCTTTGAAAGATTGTTTTCAAGAATAGCTAAAAATTGTTCTTTTGAA
>DYOW01000151.1 GCA_020720325.1 Desulfobulbus propionicus | reverse complement strand
GTATGGAAAATATTCAAACAGAATAACCGATATATGGCTGTATATTATGATTTTGCAGGAAAACCTCTCGAATCATTGAAAAAAGAAATGAATAAAATATCCGGTGATAAAGTCCTCTATTGTTTTACAACTAATGCTCATGGTCTGGATAAGCATAACTTTGCTGATTGGGAAAACATAAGACTTGAGCCGATACCGCAAAAAATACTGGATGTTTATAAGAGAATTTTCAAGGGGAATAATAAATGATTTCATTAAAACCATACCAGGAAACTAAAGTTGATGAAATTGTCAAAGCAGTTTCAGATTTGATTAGTCTTGAAACCACAAATAAAATATGTGTTTTTCAAAGCCCTACCGGAAGCGGCAAGACTGTTATGATGGCAAAATTCATTGAAGAGATAATCAAGGAACTTTCCGATACCGATCTCTGTTTTTTATGGGTAAGTATCGGTAAGGGCGAACTTCATAAGCAAAGCAAAAGAAGTCTTGACTCAATATTTGATGGGTTTCCAAACTGTGTTCTTGTTGAAGATGAATTTCTCGGTAGCCGGAATATTATCGAGCAAAATGAAGTTGTTGTAGTAAACTGGGAAAAACTGAGAAGTAAAAAAGACGGTGAATGGAAAAATAAAATAATGCGCGATGGTGAAGGCATTAATTTTATTGAAGTACTCGAAGCTACAAAAGAAAAACGTAAAATAATACTTATAATAGATGAAAGCCATTTTGCAAGCGATACTGAAAGAACAAACGAACTCCGTCAGATAGTTAATGCCGATGTAACTATCGAAATGAGTGCGACTCCTAAAATTCAACCAACCTTGCAAGATTTAGCCGCTGGGTCTATGAAAATGGTTCATGTCGATTCAAAAGATGTAATTGAATCAGGCATGATTAAAAAAGAACTTATTATTAACGAAGGTCTAAAAGAAATAGTCTCTGATGAAAAGACATCTCAGGACATTATTCTTGAAGCTGCTTTTTTGAAGCGTAACGAATTAAAAAAGGCATTTGGAGAAAAAGGGTCAAATATAAATCCACTTTGCTTAATTCAGTTGCCAAACGCAGAAGCCGGAGTAGCAAAGAAAGAAATTGTTGAAGCCTTTTTAGCAAGTAAAGGCATAACTGAATCAAATGAAAAACTTGCGATATGGCTGTCAGATGATAAATCTGACTTTTTAGATGAAATTAGCCATCCAGATAATCAAGTTGAATTTCTTATATTCAAACAAGCAATCGATACTGGTTGGGATTGTCCACGCGCTCATATTCTTGTTAAATTAAGAGAGATTTCCAGCTATACCTTTGAAATACAAACTGTCGGCAGAATATTGAGAATGCCGGAACAGAAACATTATGACAGCGACATTTTAAACAAAGGGTATATTTACACAAACTTACAAAGTGTCGTTATTAAAAAAGAAGAATATAATCCAAATATCATCAAACATCTTAAATCTACTCGGAAAGTTATTTTTAAAAATATCGACATTGAATCATATTATAAAAGCCGTGTTGACTTTGGCGATATTACGAGCAGTTTTTACAATGTTTTAGAAAAAGTTTTATGCGATTCTTTTGAATTAGATTTCGCTCCTGCGCTTGTAAACACGATTCAGAATTCAGAAAAACTGAAAAAAAATGGCATAGATTTGTCTGCAAAAGAAGTCTCTGACGGTATTATAGTAGATAAAGTCTTAGATGCAAAAAGATTTGATAGTCTTCAAGGTCATGTTGAGGGTATACCGGAAACAATAAAAGTAAAATTATCGGATAACGACATTTATGATTTATTCAATCAAATAATAAAAGAAAACCTGAATGGCTTTGCTCCGAAGCGTTCTATCCCCACAGTCAGGGAAGCTCTTTATGTTTGGTTCAGGCATTATTTAGGGATTAATCCCCGTTCAGAAAATGGTGCAATAAAAATACAGATCATTTTCTTGCAAAATTATGAGAGGTTTTCTCGTATTTTGTCTGAAGCCACAAACGAATATAAACCATTTAAGAAAGCAGAAGTAAAAAAGAAAATCGAAGAACAGTTTAATAAATGGAACATACCAGCAGAAGCATTTTTTAACCAATACACAGATGAAAAACAGGATTATCACTTAAATATTTACGAGCCATGCTATTTTTCAATAACTCGTTCAAACCCTGAAAAAGAATTCGAAAAACATATTGAGTCCATGAGTGAAAAAATAGATTGGTGGTATAAAAATGGTGAAGAAAGCAAAGAGTATTTCGGTGTAAAGTATATTGAAAGCGACATGCCTCAGACTTTTTACCCTGACTTTATCATCCTTTATAAAAACGGTACACTTGGCATTTATGACACAAAAGCAGGTCAGACAGCGAAAGATGCAGGTTTAAAATCAGAAGCATTACAAAAATATATTAAAGAGCATAACAAAAAAGGGAAGAAATTATCTGGTGGCATTATTATAAAAGATAATACCAATAAGTGGCGAGTAAATCGAAAAGACAAATATTCCTATGATTTGAATGATCTGCGGGATTGGGATTATTTTGATGATTTATAAATGAAC
>DYOW01000053.1 GCA_020720325.1 Desulfobulbus propionicus | reverse complement strand
TAAATTAATTTACTTATCAAAGCATTAAAAATCACACCTATCAAGATTAGAGTCAACATATAACACAAAGCCAAAAAATGGAATATTTTCTGCATAAAATTAAAATTAAACAAAATAAAAATTAACAATTGTCTAAAAAATCAAACCATATCCAGTTTTAGTTTTTAATAAAATTATGAATTTTAATATTCAGGGATTATATTGTTTTTTATATCTTTGCTTTTAAAAATTTAAATAATAAAATTTAATAAATTCGGGTCAGAACATGAAAAAAGAACAGTTTCTTAAACAAAATTCTGTTTTTAGCGCAATAAGCGACATGAATCAGGCTGTGCTTTATTCAAAGACACCAGAAGAACTTTTGCATAAGGCATGTAAGGCCATGCTTGCTCATGAGGATTATTGTCTTATCTGGGTGGGAACTCAGCCTCAGGGCAAAGAAGAAATTATCCCTATGGCTGCGGTCACATCAAATCTGGAAAATAAAAAAAACTGCCTTGCCATTATTGAACAGATATTTCTTGAATGGGATGCAAAAGAAAATCCCGCGGTTCAATGCCTTATATCCCAAAGTCCAGTTATTTTAAGGACAAAAAGCTTTAAAAATGCCCCAAACAAAATGCAGGAAATAGCAAAAAATGCCGGCATCTCATCTTATATTGCCTTTCCTCTGTTATGGGATGAAAAAAATCCATCAGTATTAAATATTTTCTCCAAAGTCTCCACCTCCTTTAATCAAAATGAGATTGATTTTATAAGAAATGTAGCCACTGATATTTCGCTTGCATTATATTCTCTGAAAACTGCAAAAAAACTCAGGCGTGAAAGCACCCTTAATCAGGAAATAATAGAAACAGTAAAGGCAATCTTGATTTCCACGTGTCATGGTGGTCATATCCTTACATTTAATACACTTGCAGAAAAACTTACAGGTTACACAAGGCATGAGGCGTTAAATAAGTTCTGGATTGACCTTTTAATCCCTGAGGATGACAGACAGGAAATACTCAGGATTTTTACCACAATAATGAAAGGAAATCTTAATCTTTCCAACTTTCAGTCTGAGATTTTATGCAAAAACAATGAGAAAAAAATTATAAACTGGCATGGTTCTATTTCGCCTGTTCTTGAGGATAGCGAGGTTGGTTTTGTACTTATAGGAACAGATGTCACAGAACAGGTAAAGTCAGACAGAGAGCTTGAAAAAGTAAGGGCTAACTGGGAAAAGGTATTTGCCGCTATTCAGGATCCTATCCTGATTGTTGATAAAAATTGCAAAATTATTCAGGCTAATCTCGCGACATTAACCTCCTCAAGAAAAAAACTTGAAGAAATCATAAATATGGGGGTATGTGAGGCGCTTCACGGCGGTGGAAGACCAAACGGCATTGACTGTCCCCTTGAAACACTAATCAAGCAAAATAAACCCCATATTCTTGACACAAAGCTTAAAGGCCTTAACGGCGAATATCTCCTTACGATATCACCAGTTCCCCAGCAGGAGAACACACTTTTAATTGCAAGGGATTATTCAGAAGAAAAGGTAAGAAAGGCTGAGGCTATGAGGGCTGCGCAGCTTGCGTCAATAGGTGAGCTTGCGGCTGGTGTCGCCCATGAAATCAATAATCCCATTAACGGTATAATTAACTATGCCCAGCTTATACTTGATGAAATTGAAGGCTCTATGGTCAGTAGTCCGGTATTAAAACAAATGACAAAGAAAATTATTCAGGAAGGAGAAAGAATTGCCTGCATAGTTAAAAATTTATTGTCCTTTGCCCGCCAGAAAGAAGAAAGTCTTGAGGATATTTCTGTAATAAAGGTCATGGAAGATTCCATTTCTCTTGTTAAGCATCAGCTTGAAAAAAACGGCATTGTCATGAAAGTTGACATTGAAAACAATCTTCCTTTTATAAAGGGAAATTTTCAACAACTTCAGCAAGTTTTTCTTAATCTTATAAGCAATGCCCGTTATGCCCTCAATGAAAAATATCCCAAATGGGATCAAAATAAAATTATTGAAGTTTGCGCAAATAAAATCCTTGAAAAAAATGATGAATTTATCCTTATCAAAATTAAAGACTATGGCATAGGTATTTCACAGGATATAATTGAAAGGGTTATTGATCCGTTTTTTTCCACCAAGCCTGCGGGTGAAGGAACTGGTTTGGGCTTAAGCATAAGCCACGGTATTATTAAGGATCATAAAGGTAATTTGTGGCTGGAAAGCAAGCCCGATAAAGAAACAAGCGCTTATATCAAACTACCGGTGGAAAACAATTAATTTTTTTCAAATTATGATGAATATGGTGTAATTATGTCAAAAGAACTAAATAACGGTGTTTTAATTATAGATGACGAAGAAAGCCTGAGATGCACATTTGAGATGTTTTTAAAAAGAGAAGGATATTCCCCTGTTGTTGCTGTGTCCACATATGAAGATGCGTTAAAAGAAATTGAAGAGAAAGAATTTGACATTATTATATCTGATATTCTCCTTGAAGGCTCATCGGGAATGGATATATTAAAAAAAGTTAAGGAATTAGGGCATACCTGTCCTGTTGTGATGATAACAGGCTATCCCAATATCAAAACTGCCTCAGAAGCGGTTAGACTCGGAGCTTTTGACTATCTTCCCAAACCCGTCACCAAAGATGCGTTGCTAAAAGTCACTCGTCTTGCGATTAAGCATAATATTTTGCAAAAAGAAAAAGAAGAAGCTGAAAAAGAAAAGGAAAAATACAGAATACATTTACAGACAATATTTAAAAGCGTAAAAGATTTAATTATAACCGTTGATAATGGACTTAAAATAATTGAAATGAATCCTTCAGCACAAAATCTTTTTTTTGATGGAGCTGATTTTCATGGTAAAATAATTTCTGAAATCCCCAGAACCATTGGAAAAAGTTGTTTTAATGATGCCAAAAAGGTCATTCAGAGCAAACAAGAAATCCTTGACCGCCGTGTTGAATGTGAAAGACCTGACGGACAGAAAAAAGTCTTCAGCATGAGCACAGTTCCATTAATGGAAACAAACAATATTTATTCCGGCGCTGTGATCGTCATCAGGGATATGACAAGGATTGAAGAACTTGAAGAAAGGGGAAAAAAGACAAAATTCCACAGATTTATAGGAAAATCCCCTGCTATGCAGATGGTTTATACCTTAATTGAAAATGTTGGAAAAGTGGATGCGGCAGTTCTTATAACAGGTGAAAGCGGCACTGGAAAAGAACTTGTCGCAGAGGCTCTTCACCTTGAAAGCCCCAGGGCAGCAAGGCCATTTGTAAAATTTGACTGCACATCCATTCCTGATGATCTTCTTGAAAGTGAACTATTCGGTCATAAAAAAGGGGCGTTTACCGGCGCCCAGCAGGACAGGATGGGACGCATACTTCAGGCAGACGGAGGCACATTGTTTCTTGACGAAATTGGCGATATTTCCTTAAAAACACAACTTAAGCTTTTAAGATTTCTGCAGGAAAAGACCTTTTATCCAGTGGGAAGGGACCAGCCCATTCAGGTTGATGTAAGGGTGATTGCCGCAACCAATGCAAATCTTAAAAAAAAGGTTCAGGAAGGCGCTTTCAGGGAAGACCTGTATTTCAGATTAAGGGTTGTTGAAATAATGCTGCCGCCTTTGCGGGAGAGAAAAGAAGATATTTCTCTTTTAATTGACTTTTTTCTGAAAAAATTCAGTGAAAAAATGGGAAAGGAGATTACAGGTTTATCAGAACAGGTAACGGACAAATTATTAAATTATCCATGGCCCGGAAACGTCAGAGAACTGGAGCATGTTATTGAAAGGGCTATTGTATTATGCAATGAAAACACCATATCCACAAACCAGCTTGCCCCGGATATACTTTCTCATAAAGAAGAAACTGAAAAAATAAGTTTTATCACAAAAAAAACAGAAGAAACAATCCCTGATGAGCGCCCCCTTGTTTCAACTTTTGAAACAACAAATGAAACCCCGGAAGTTCAAAGGATAATTGACGCATTAAAAAGAACCGCGGGAAATAAGGCAAAAGCGGCAAGGATTCTTGGCATAGACAGAAGCACGCTTTACAGGAAAATTAAGGACTTCAGAATTGAGGAGAAAGACTTTGAGGTTTAAATGATATTTAAAAAAATTAAAAAGTTAGATATAATATTTTATTATTATTCATTTTTTAAAAAGGTGATTTTATTATGAAAACCACAGAATTACTCTTAAAAGAGGCGCTACTGCTGAAACCTCAGGATAAATTAATTATTGTTGAGGAATTAATTAAAAGTCTGGATGAGCCTGACAATGATATTGACCGGATATGGCTGGATGAGGCTCAGCAGAGACTAATTAATCATAGAAAAGGAAAGTCAAGTCATAAAACCTTTGAAGAAGTCTTTGGGGAAGTCTTATAAATTGAAGGTTATTTTTGATAATCTTGCAGTTTCCGAATTACATGATGCAACCCAATATTATGAACTCGAAGTCAACGGATTAGGTAAAAGATTCAAAAAAGAAGTCAAAAAAAGCATTAAAAGAATAATTAACAATCCTTTTGCATGGAGAAGAGAACAAGGAGATATCAGAAGATACTTAATGCATACATTTCCTTACAAAATAATATATTCTATTGAAAAAAATTATATTTATATCATTGCGATAGCCCACTATCACAGAAAACCCTATTTTTGGTCTTCCAGAATCAATAATAATCAATAATTTATAATCCCACACTTGTGTTGCAACACTTATGTTGTATGCCACACTTTATGCCACACTTTTTATAAATCCCTTTGCATTTTACCTCCAAAAATTTTTAGAGCCATAAACACCCACCTTTAAATCCAAACATTTCAATAAATTATCCCCAAAAACATAAAGTGTCAAGTTTGTTTTTTCTGGCATCAATAATGCTCAAATAATATAAAAAAGTCCGAAAATCATATCTTTGATTAATTCTCAAAATAAGGCGCATAAAGGAGTGACTATGGAAAGCTACATTAGATATATTGCAGTTGCCTTTGTTGCCACTATTATCGGAATATTTATTTACAACATCTGGGATATTGAAAACACTGCCCCATCAAAAAGCTACAGCGAATTTATCACAGAAGTTAATGCGGGACATATAAAAAAAGCGCATATTAAAGGCGGTGAAATTGAAGGTCTTGACAGGTTTGACCAGCCTTTCACCACATATTCCCCTGATATTGAAAACCTAATGCCAAAACTTATTGAAAAAAATGTTCTTATCACAACAGAAAAAATCAGCGCATCCGGCTTAAAAGACTTTATCAAAAACTTGCTTCCAATGCTCTTTATTCTGGGCGGCTGGTATATCTTCCTTAAAACAAAGGGTGAAAAGGGAAAATTCAAAAAAAGCAAGGAAATAATCCAAAAAAATATCAGACAAATAACCTTTGACGATGTTGCGGGCATTCCTGAGGCAAAGGAAGAACTCCTTGAAATTGTTGATTTTTTGAAAAATCCCACAAAATACACTGGTCTTGGCGGAAGAATACCCAAAGGTGTGTTGCTGCAGGGAGCCCCTGGCACAGGCAAAACACTTCTTGCAAAGGCAATCGCAGGAGAGGCAGGAACGCCTTTTTACAGCATTTCAGGCTCTGATTTTGTTGAGATGTATGTGGGTGTCGGGGCATCAAGGGTAAGGGAACTCTTTACAGAGGCAAAAAAAAATGCCCCGTGCATCATTTTTATTGATGAAATTGATGCGGTTGGAAGGCAAAGAGGAGCAGGAGACGCTGCTGGTGGACAGGACGAAAGAGAGCAGACCCTTAATGCCCTTCTTGTTGAGATGGACGGCTTCCAGTCAGACGTGACAGTCATTATTGTGGCTGCGACAAACAGACCAGACATACTTGACCCTGCGCTCTTAAGAGCGGGAAGATTTGACAGACTGATTACCGTCCCCCTTCCTGATGTAAAGGGAAGGCTTGAGATATTAAAAGTTCATTCAAAAAATGTTGTTCTTTCAAAAACAATTGAACTTGATGATATTGCCCGGATCACTTCAGGCTTTAGCGGAGCAGAGCTGGCAAATCTTGTAAACGAGGCTGCTCTCATGGCTGCAAGAAAGGGAAAAAGCCATATTGAGATGTCTGACTTTGATGTGGCAAAAGATAAAATCACAATGGGAATTGAAAGAAAAAGCGTGGTGATAACTGAAAAAGAGAGAAAAACCACCGCATATCACGAGGCAGGTCATACAATTGTGGCAAGGCTTCTTCCTGAAACAGATCCTGTTCATAAAATAAGCATTATACCAAGAGGAATGGCCCTTGGAATCACCCAGCAATTACCAATAGATGACAGACATACCTATTCCAAACAATATCTTATCAACAGAATTAAAATTCTATTAGGAGGAAAAGTCGCTGAAGAAATAGGCTTAAATCAGGAGACAACAGGGGCTGTTAATGATCTTAACAGCGCGACAGATATAACAATAAAAATGGTTTGTGAATGGGGTATGAGTGAAAAACTAGGGCCTGTGGCGTATTTTACTGAAAATCAAAGTTTTCTTGGCGCAAGCGCTTTGAAGACAAAAAGTCTTAGTGAGGCGACCGCAAAAAAAATAGATGATGAAGTAAAAAGTCTAATATTAAAATGCTATTATGAAACAAAACAATTATTAACTAAACATATCAAACTTCTTCATAGAATGGCAGAAATTTTATTGGTACAGGAAACAATGGAAGCAGAAGATATAGATATTGTATTTAATTGCTATTATTCAAAATTAGAAACTGAAAATAAAGAAATCGATGTTGAAATAAAACAATCAAAGGAGGAACTAAAATGAAACAAATCACTAAATTTTCACCTTAATAAATATATAAAAAATGTTCATTAATCACAAATACCAAAATAAATATTAAGGGGTTAATATTATGCAAAAAATTTATTTAATAATAATATTTTTATTATTTATCACACATCCTGCTGATTTAATAGCAATGGATGCATCGGATGCGCCGGATGAGGCAGAAATAAATGAACTTTTAAATCTGTATGACAAAGTGACCTTTAATCATAAAATGCACACTGACATGCTTTCTGATAACTGCGCCTTATGTCATCACCATACCACAGGCAAGGTTCTTGAAAAAAGCTCGTGTGTAAAATGCCATAAAAACAGCTCTGAAGCAACTACAGTATCATGCAAGGACTGTCATCCGAAAAACAGGTTTGAAGCTCAGTATCTAAAGGAAGTTTCCGCTGATTTGACAAAATACCACACTGATAAACCCGGATTAAAGGCAGCGTATCATCTTAATTGTATGGGATGCCACAAAACAATGGGTGGACCAGCAGGATGTCAGGATTGCCATAAGAGAAACGATACAGGCGATAAGTTTTTTTATTCAGGAAAATATGCGCCTAAACATATTTCCCAAAAAACTCATTAACAGGAGCGCTAAAATGCAAAATATTCAAAGAAGAACATTATTAAAAACCGGCTTGGCTGGCGCAATATCAGGCTTATTAATGCCTAATCATTCAAAAGCCGCCACATTTGACGGCTATACAGAAAGCATGGGGGTTCTTGTTGACCTGAGCCGCTGTGTGGGATGCCGCTCATGTGAGGCAGCATGCAATAAGGAACAGGGACTGCCTGCGCCTGACAAGCCTTTTGATGATATGAGCGTAATGAAGGAGCTTCATCACGGACAAAAAAGACGCCCTGATGAATCTCACTATACTGTTGTAAATCAGTATGATGTAAAAGGAATTGACCATCCTCTTTTCAGAAAAATACAGTGTAACCATTGCAATGAGCCAGCGTGTCTTACATCATGCTTTGTAAATGCCTACACAAAAACACCGGAAGGAGCAGTGATTTATAATCCGGATGTGTGTGTTGGATGCCGGACATGTATGGTTGCCTGTCCCTTTAACATACCTGCCTTTAAGTATTCAAGCGCATTTAGTCCGCGCATAATGAAATGTATTTTTTGTTATGACACAAGGCTTAAAGCCGGAAAACCGCCGGCATGTGTTGAGGCATGTCCCAATGAGGTCATGATATTTGGAAAAAGAGCTGATTTAATAAAGCTTGGATGGGAAAGAATAAAGACAAATCCCGGAAAATATGTAAATCATCTTTACGGAGAAAAGGAAGCCGGAGGAACAGCATGGATGTATCTTTCAGGCGTTCCTTTTGAGGAATACGGTTTTAACACCCACCTTCCCAAAGAACCTATCTTAAATTATGTCAAGGATTTTCTTGCGGCTGTTCCAATGGTTTTGACAATCTGGCCCGCTCTTTTCACTGGCTTTCATCTTCTTGCCACAAGAAAAGACAAAGCAAAAGAAGAAAAAAATGGGGGGGAATAACAAATGCAAAACAATATCAAATCCAATATGAATCTGCCAATCGCATCACACTTAAAAGAAGACGGAACTCCATGGACTATTAAAGAAAAAATATTTCTTGGATTAAAACCGTCTGAATATATTTCACATATGCTTAAAAATCCAGTAAACTGGGGACTTTTTCTGATTTTTGCCATTGGACTTCCCTTAATAGCACAGCGTTATTTAATGGGACTTGGCTCGGTCACATACGCTTCAGATGATTATCCATGGGGATTATTCCTTGGTTTTGGTCTTTTTGGAATGGTTCCGCTTTCCGCCTCAGGCTTTATGCTCGGAACAAGCGTAGAGGTCTTCGGGGCAAAGGATTTTAAGCCCATAGAAAGGCTTGCTCTCCTTAACGGTCTTTTGGGGTATTTATTCGCTGTTATCTATCTTATGGTAGATTTGGGAATGCCCTGGAGGATATATTATCCAATGATTATATCCTTTGGTCCTGCCGCAGTGCTATTTCTTGTGGCATGGCATGTCTCAACATATCTTTCAGTGCAGATTGCAGAGGTGTCTCCGGCATTTTTTGAATGGATAGGCTGGCAGCCCGGCAAAAAATTTATAAAGAGCATAATACTTGGTCTCACCATTGCAGGCATAATCCTTTCAACCCTTCATCAGGGGGCGCTGGGAGCTCTTTTCAACTATGCTCCGGGCAAAGTGCATCCTTTATGGTATTCGGGATTTTTATGGTTTATATTTTTCTGTTCATCAATACCAGCGGGTCTTTCAATGGTTATAGCAGTAAGCGCCATTTGTATAAAATTCATGAAATGGAGATGCGACAAAAACTTTCTTGATAATATTGATGACCTCACCCTTGGAATCGCAAAGGGATGCGCCCTGGGACTCATAACGTATCTGGCGCTTAAGATGATAAGCGTTGCGCATGATAATGAGTGGGCATATCTTTTAACAGGGTGGGGACAGTATTTTCTCTTTGAAATTCTTGTAACCATTATAATTCCTCTTGTTCTATACACTGTTGCAATAAGAAACAGAAACGCAGGGCTTGCGAGATTTACTGCATTCCTGACTGTTATAGGAATTGTTTTTAACAGACTAAACACATCCTATATTGCGTTTAACTGGCAGATTTTCCAGGAGATTCCTCACTGGAAAGAGGTTATTATAACAATTACGATTTTTGCGATATATTTTGTGACTTATCGCTTTATTTTATACAGACTTCCTATATTATATACATGGAAAAATAATTAAAATCAGGACAGCTCAGCTTTAAGGTTGAGCTGTCAGAAAAAAAATATGTCAGCAAAAAAAATATTCATAATCACATCAGGTATATGTAGCTGCCTGCTATTAATAACATTACTAACAGGCATAAAGCAATATATGTTTTATAGTCATTATAAAAATCTTCTCGAACAAAATAATGCTTTAATTTATAAATTCACTACATTAAAAGAAAACATTACGGATAAAATCCTGAAATATGAAAAATTTAGAACTAATAATTATATTGAAGAGCTTAATCAAATCAACAAAGAAATCTCTATAATTCTTGATGATATATTAATACCTAATGAATATAAACTTAATATAATTAATCAGACTGATTTAAGAGAATTTATATATAATCTAAATATTATTGATAATATAGATTTAGATAATGAAAAAAAATACCAACTGTTTGAAAAACTAAGGTTATTTAATGATAAATTATATGATTTCAATAATCTTATAATCAATTATTCACAAGCTGAATATCAGACTAATATAAAAATTATTTTAAGCAGTTTAACCTTAATTATTGTAATTATAATTATAACAATTTTTTATATTAATTATAATTTTTTAATACCTTTTATTAATTTATTAAAAAACATAAATGATATTTCCACTGGAAATCTGAAAAAAATTTCTATTTTTAAGAATCAGGAGATTAATTTAATAGGAAATTCAATAAATATTTTACTTGATAAATATCAACATTCTAATCTCTTATATGAAAGATACAACTCAATATTAAAATCAGTAATATCATTTATAAATATCTCTGCAAATGAACATGACATGAGCAAAATATTAAATGAATTTTGCAGAATTTTATTATATAATAAAGAATATTGCCTTGTATGGATAGGAAAACCAGATGCAAATAATAAAAATGATTTAATTCCTGTCGCCGCAAACGCATGCACCACTATGGACGGAAGGCAATGCGAGGAATGTGTGGCAATAATATTAACCTCAATGGAAGAAAAAGGCATAGCATATAACCCTGGATTACAGGCAATATTAAAAAAAGAGCCGGTAGTGATAAACGATATTTTATCAAACACCCCTCTTGGACCATTTAAAGATACCCCCCTCTTCGATGGAAATGCCTCATGCCTTGCCATACCTTTGATATATAATGACGAGATACTTATTGTTATAAATATTTACAGCATTAACGGGGGGGCATTTACTGACGAAGAAGCGCAGTTATTAAAAAGATTTGCGGATATTCTTGGACTATTTCTCACAAAAACCCATACAGAAACAGGAAAAAATTTAATTTCTGAAAAAATCTGGAAATGCTCATCAATAGGTGAGATATCAGGGACTGTCATGCATGAAATCAATAATATAAATAACGGTATATTAAACTATACCCAGATTCTTCTTGATGACCTAAACGAAGGAAGGTCACAAAAACAAGAGCAAATTCAATTTCTTGAACAAACACTTAAACAGAGTGAAAAAATTGCGCAGATAATCCATAACATTGTGACTTCAATACTGACAGTTGACGAAGTTAAGGAATACATAAGCTTAAAGGATATTTTCAGGGATATCGTTGAAATTCTTAATTATCAGTTAAAGATTGATAAAATTAAATTAAAAATTGATATGGCTGAACATATTGATAGTATAAAAATTTCTTCAAGACATCTTAAATCCATCATACTTTCACTTATCCTCAATGCAAGGGATACCTTAATGAGCGGCGATGCTAATAAAAATATAAATATATCAGTGGATTTTGCAAAAGACAGGAATAATATGCTTACAATACAAATAAGCCATCGTGGAGCTGAATATGACTTATCCAATCTTCAGACAGATATATGCAGAGAAATGCTTAACAAAGAAAGCGGAGAGTTAAATATCCTGTTTGAAAAAAAATTAATTTATAAAACTATTTTGTTTCCTTTATAATGTTGATCATAAAAAAAATAACCTCTCGTTTAAAAAAACTGCTTAATCCCATCACGAACGCATTTCCTTTTTTTATATAAAATCCAAAAAAACCGAACAAATTTATAAGGGCTTCATTTATATTTATCAATTAATTCTTGCTTTTTTAATATGAAAATTTATTCTTTAATAAAGCACACTAAATCGGAGAAAAAAATGCCTTATAAAAATATATTACTTTTTTCTTTTATATTTTTTCAGTTTTTAATCATATCTGCAGACGCTCAAAACAAAAACCTGAAATGGTTTGGCATGTACTCCCATCCTGTTTGCGATGGTTTTCAGGATGTTAAATTTGATGAATTTAAAAATTTTGTCAATGTTTATGTTGAATTATGCCCGGATGCAACTCTTTCTGACAACTTAAAATATCTAAAAAAATATAACATAAAGGCATCTGTTTCCCTGATGTCCGTCCTTTTTTATAAATCAAATGATACCACATGGTTAAAAAGAGAGAATTACCAGGCATTATGGAATGATTTTAAGGCAGGCATAACAGAAGATATTTCAGGACAAATTCATTCATTTTATTTATTTGATGAGCCTTTGGTCCATAATCTTCCAATAAGTGATTTAAACACTATCTCAGCCATGATAAAAAACGATTTTCCAGATATTCCAACCCTGATTGTCGAAAGCGGACTTCCTGAATATATAAGCCAGCTACCCTCTTTACCTTACATAGACCTTCTTGGAATTGATATCTATGGCATTGACCCCTTTGATTATGATTATAAGACATCATATAATCAATTTAAGTCAACCCTTAATGCAAAACAAAAAATTATTTTAATTGCTGATGCATGGTGGGATTATCAGATTCATAACTTCAAGAATCCAACCACATTAAAAGATGAATATTACAGGTTTGCCCATTCTGATGATGATATTGAGGGGGTCTTTGTTTTTGTGTGGAATCTGGTAAAGGAAAAACCATTTTTAAGGTCTCTCGCATTAAGGGATTTGGCCCAAACAGCAAATGAATATTTAGACTGGGGCTGCGAAATAACGCAAAAATGCAAACAAATTTCAAATCCTGTGAAAGTTTCACATCAGGTTTATCTGAATGACAAACCCTGGTCCGGATCAATGACAATTCAATGTATTGTAAAAAATAATAAAACTCCTGTTCAAACTATAACTGTTCCTTACTCAGTGTTTTATCAGCAGGATTCTGACAGAAAGTGTTACTATATCAAAAACGGACCTGAAAATGCGTATTTAAGAGAAAATTATTTTCACAAAAATAATGATGAAATAATTTTTTATTATAAATTTAAAAAATAATTTAAAATGAAAAAAGGCCCTGTTCTTACAGAACCTTTTATTCAGCGCTTTTTTTACTATGTTTTAATGGTGGCAGGCTTATTAAGATATTTGAAAAACATTGGAAATGCTACAAAAAATGCCACACAAATAAGATACTCAATGCCTTTTATATGTGTATAAAAATCAACCAGCGTGTTAAACTCTTTTATTACTCCTATAGCAACAAGATAATTGCCTATTAATTGAGAAACCTGCCAGTTTGATTGACTTAAGGCGCTTACCAATGCTGCTGTTACCCACAAACCAATTAAACCACCCATTACCAGAAATGCTGCTGATGCTTTATTTATATCTTTCATTTTTTTTCTCCTGTATTATAGATTTTAAATACTTAATTAATTAATAACCGGTTATAGCAATTGCATAACTTTTAATTGCTTCAATAACGCCACCCTGTGCCAGGCCTGATACCATACATACAGCAGCCCAGATACCGATAAGACTTGCCGTTCCTAAACCAACCATCATAAATACCTTGCTTAATTCTGTTCCTGTTACATCAAGCATGTCTTTCTCTTTTACAAGTTCTAATCCTTTTGTTGTTGCTTTCATTTTCGTATCTCCTTTATTATTTTATTTTTTTATATTGTTTTCTTTTGACTATGTATATTGCATTAAAGATGCCAGTTTTAAAATAATACACAACAAACACATAACATATTGAAATTACAAAATAAATTAAATACGCAAGGATAGAATTATGATAAAAATGATATAAAAAGAAATATTATTAACTTGCAATAAAAATGTTGCATAAGACAGTTATGTTGAAACAGAAATGTGGTAAAACCACACATGCAACATATTTGTGGCGAAGATATTTTGAATAAAATCAGGAGAAAATTATTTAACGGACATTGTCATTGCGAGGAACATTGTGGCGAAGCAATCTAATTTTTAAAGGTTGTCTTAGTAGTTAAACATTAAACAAAAAGGAAAAATATTACTCTGATGTTTTTTCAATAAAAGCCATTGTAAAACCCTGTCCCAAGACAAATATCTCAACACTCTCGCTTCTTGAGCCTTTGGGCTTTACAATCCTTACTTCCTTAAAGTATTTTTTACATAAACTCACAAAACCCGGAAAATCTCCACCCTGGAATACCTTACAGAAAAAACTGCCGCCTTCTCTCAGTGATAAGATAGCAATCTCAAGGGCTCTTTCACAAAGCCCTATTGATCTTATGTGATCAACGCTTTTATTTCCTGTTGTTGCAGGAGCCATATCGCTTAAAACCACGTCAAATAGCAAAACATCCTGAATTAATGGCAAAAAATCACTATAAACGTCTTCTTTAAGCCCTCTGAAATTATCATCCCTAATCTTAGGTAAATTCAGGTCAATGCCAACGACAATACCTTTTTTCCCAATCTGTTTTAAAACGTACTGAGACCATGAGCCGGGATAAGCGCCAAGGTCTATGACATGTTGACCATATTTTATAAAATGATATTTTTCATTTGCTTCCTGCAGCTTATAAACTGACCGGGCTGCGTAACCTTCTTTTTTTGCAAGATGAAAATAATGATCCTGAACTTTTTTCATGAGTTATAACCTTTGCCGTCTTTATTATAGTTCAATTATACCATTTAAAAAAAAATTAAAAAAATTAGTTTATACATCTTTACAAATATGTATAAATGTGTATATTTACATATATGAAAAAAACAATTTATTTTTTTAAGGCTATTTCAGACAGCACAAGATTCAAGCTTTTTAAGCTGCTGCAGGAACAAACCTACTGTGTATGCGAGCTAACAGAGGCAATGGAGCTTTCACAGCCAACCATATCAAGACAGCTTAAAATCCTTGAAGACGCAGGAATCATTGAATACAAAAGGAACGGACAAAGAGTTGAATATTCTTTGAGCCAAATTAACGGTGAACTCGGAGATATAATAAAAACCTTAACAAAAACCGAGGAAAACAACCCTGAAATAATAAAACTCAGGGAAAAAGTAAAAAAAGCCTGTGAAAAAAAATCATAAAAAAATCTATGAGGTAAAAAATGAAAAAGAAAGTCTTGTTTTTATGCACACAAAATTCCTGTCGCAGCCAAATGGCGGAAGGTCTTGTAAATCATTTTTTTAAGGACAGAATAACAACATATTCCGCTGGAAACAGCCCTGCTTTTGTCCATCCACTTGCTATAAAGGCAATGGCTGATATTGGAATTGACATATCTGGACAAAGGTCAAAATCTGTTGATGAATTTGCTGGTGAGTCCTTTGATGTTGTTGTGACGCTTTGCGACAATGCAAGAGAGTCATGCCCCATAATCTTCGGACAAAAAAGAAAAGAACATATAGGTTTTGACGACCCCGCGATGGTTGAGGGCACAGAAGAAGAAAAATTACAGGCTTTCATTGCAGTTAGAAATAATATGCAACAGACACTTGTCACTTTTTTTGAAGATTTTCTTAAACAAAAAGAATAATAAAATAAAGGCGCTATGTGATTTTTAGTGGGTAATATTTTTATCATCCCTC
>DYOW01000150.1 GCA_020720325.1 Desulfobulbus propionicus | reverse complement strand
AATGAGAAAAATGGAAAAATAATAGATAGTCTTGATTCTGATTAAAACTACAGGCATTTTTTTTGGTCTGCATAGCTTTTTCTCTCTAATTTAGTTCCGCATTTTCGGCAAAATTGTGCCTCAGGTGAGTTTTCATAATCGCCACATCTGGGGCACGCTATCATTAATTCCCTTACAAGTTTTGTGGAGTGCAAAAATTCAATGGCAAAATCACTGTAAGGAATTTCCGCATTAAGGTCATAGCCTTCCAATTCAAGATTTCCAAGGGCTATGTCTGCAAGGAGGACTTTTTTTGATATATTTAACCTGTCAAAAAGATTATATTTTTTATTGATTATTTCAAGGTCATTATCCTGCTGGGATGACCTGTGCGAGGTTTTTACTGTTGCGGTTAAGATTTTTGCGCTTATTTCTTCTATTATTTCCAATGGATTTTTTAATCTGTCAAAATAGAGCAGATAATCATAAGATTTTAGGTCTTTTTCTGGGAGACCAAAGATTAATTCCTCAATGAATCTGGATAATGAGACTGGCTTGTCAATATCAATTCCGCTTTTGGCAAGGGCTTTTTTATAAAGCCTAAGATTGTTTGGTGTCCAGTAATTTGGTTTTTTATTCTGAAATTCATGGTTGATTGCAATAATTCTCCATGCATTATTGGGGTATCTATCAATAAACTTATCCTGTTCAATGGTGTCAACCCATACGCTTATATTTTGATCCCATTTGATGAGATTTACCTCTTGTTCCAATTTTTTAATGGAAACATCAAGGTAATCAATTTTATTATAGACACTTTCAAATTCATTTTTCATATTTACGGCAAGATTGATCACAAGATGTTTTGTGGCATTTATTTCACCATAAACATTATTAAATTCATTTCTAACATTATCCTTAAAGTTTGAGATAATATTCTTTGTCTCCTGAATTTCATTTCTGACATTGATAAATTGATTTTTTGTCGCTGAAGCAAGTTCATAGACAAGTTCTTTATTTTCTGTAATTTGAGAGGTTATTGATTTAACAGTAAAAAGCATCTGATTTTTGATGGTTACAATGGCATCTGCAAACAATAAATTATTTTTAAGCATCAAGTCTTGCATTTTCCATGCGCGTTTCTGTACTTCAAAAAGGTCTCTTTGATTTGCCTTTTTCATTTTTTTATACTGACCAGTAAGACCTTTCCATGTCCTTGTAAGAAATCCGTCATTTTCCATTGATGCAATCCTGTCTTCTGTTACAGACATTATAGAGGCGCAGTCAAGGGCAAGTCTTTGCGCCTCAGTGGCATCATTTTTTACAACTTCAAGAAGTGGTCCCAATTCCTGGGCAAGCTGACTATTTTCATCCATTGTTAATGGTAGGTTCTGCATGCTTATTCTCCTAATTTATTGATTTCAGCAATAATGCTCTTTATATCTTTATTTTTTTCAATGCTTTTTTTCTCAAAATTATCAAGCTCACTATATAATTTAAGGTCAAGCTCCCTGTTTTGTTTAAGAAATTCTACCATAACAGAATAGGATAACACAGCGTTTTTCATATAATTCATCAGTGCAATCTCAAAATCATGGGAAGATTTTAACTCAATTAAAACTTCTTTATAAATACCTCTTTTAAATGCAGGGGCAAGGATTTTTTCAACACCCCAGCCTACAAATATCATGACAGGTATGGTGACAGGATTAGACAATCCAATGGCAATTTGGGTTGAGCTGGATATGGCAAAGAGGGCTCCTGAAGTGGTGGCGCCAACACTTCCGCCATATATGCCGTCTGAAAGAATCCTGCTTTTTAGTTCATCTCTGGTAATAAAACCTTTTTTATATAAATCATAATTTTCCCATGCAGAAATACCCACGCCAACAATAACTCCTGCAATGGCTCCGCTGCCAATATCTGACAATCCGCCGCCAATTCCTTTGGGATTAAAGCCAATTGCCTGTTCTGCCAACTCTGTGGTTACAGAAGCCTGCGGGATTGATTTAGGCATAAAGTCCTTTAAAAAGGCATGGGTTTGAGGTATAAATTCCTTCATATCTTTAGCTAAAACCTTTACAGACCCTACAACAGTTGTCATTCCTGTTATTACTTCTGTAAAATCCTTTGAATTTGTTATTTTTTCAGTTCCAGCCTTTATTTCTATAAAATTATTATGAATTTTTTTTGATTTATCCAGCAATTCTTCAAAATGTTCAGCTTTTTCCTGAAATTTTTCATTAATTTTGTTACATTTTTCCGTAAAAGAATCGCATTTGATATATGAAACACCATTTTCTCTGATTTTTTCTTCTGCGGCAGCCTCACTTGTTATTTTAATAAAATCTTCCATTTCTGCATCAGACAAATTATTATTACTCATTATTGACCCCCTTTTTTCAGTTTTATAAAAATATTTTACTTTTAATATAACTGACATTGATTCCATAATGCGGAATGTAATTTTTTTTATGTAAAAAAAGTCTATATAAAAATTATTTAAAAAATATAACATGAATTTTACATTTTAAAAAGAATATTGACATGACAATTAATTTTAAAAAAATCCCTATCATTCTCCATTCTGGAACGACCTCATGTTATTGTTTT
>DYOW01000052.1 GCA_020720325.1 Desulfobulbus propionicus | reverse complement strand
AGGGGTATTAAATATATTGCCACTAAAAATAATATAGAGCCACAGTTAATGCCATACCAATTAACTATGACAACTTATTAAATATTATTATAATAATTTTAATAGTTTAAATATGAAATTAATAAAATTTACTCCTATATTTAGTTAGTGCGATAATTAATCATGCCAATCAATGAATCATGTTTCGACTGGCTCAGCAACCAGATAAATCATGGTTCAGACAATTTCCTGTTTCATCCTGAATTGTGACTCAGAAAAATAAAAAACAGAAAAGGCTTTTTTTTTATTTTAAACCTTGTAAATTTTATAAATATCTTATATTTTATATATTTTTTTACTGTTTAATAAATTAGAGGTTAAAATGTCAAATAACTTAAAATGGAAGTCCACGCTTCTTGCTGTTCTTTTATCTTTTTCTTTTATCCTGATTCTCCCTACATTTTACAAAGACCTGCCTAAATGGTTTAAAACCTTTTTCAGCACAGAAGGAATAAAATTAGGGCTTGATCTCCAGGGAGGTATGCATCTTATAATGCAGGTTGATGTGGATCAGGCTGTAAAAAATCAAGTTGAAAAACATGCAAAAGACCTTAAAGATAATCTTGCCGAAAAAGGCATAAATATAGTCAGGAAAAAAGAAGGAAATGATTATAAAGCTGTTTATCTGCTTCCCAATAAAGAGTCTGTTCCCAAAATAAAAGAAATAATAAACAAAGATTTTCTTGATTTTGAAATACTTGAAATTAAAGAAGACGCTAAATTTCCTCAGATTACATTTAAGCTCTCTAAGAAGAGTGAAGATTTTATAAGACAACATACCGTTGACCAGTCCCTTGAAATAATAAGAAACAGAATAGACCAGTTTGGAGTAAGCGAACCTGTTATAGTAAGACAGGGTGAAAAAGACATTGTAATACAGCTACCCGGAGTAAAAGACCCTCAGAGGGCATTAAACCTCATTGGGCAGACAGCAGTCCTTGAATTTAAGGTTGTTGTGGATAAAAGTGGAATAAATCCCCTTGATCTTATAAAAACTGCGCAGGCAGAAGGCAGGCTTTCAAAGGATTTTGATTCAAAGTCCCTTAATGTCGCGCTAAAAAATGTGCTGCCCAAAGATACTGTTATTCTTCCCATGAAGGAAAAGGATGATGAAACAGGACTTGAAAAAACCACCTATCTTTTTCTCCAGGAAAGGGCATTGATGACCGGCGACACCATTAAAACAGCCTTTGTCCAGGTTGGCGGAAATTTCAATGAACCTTATGTCGCAATGGAATTTACAGATAGCGGCGCAAGGCAGTTTGATAAAGTCACCGCTGATAATGTGGGAAAAAGACTTGCAATTGTCCTTGACAATATTGTAAGGTCAGCGCCTGTTATAAGGGAAAGGATTTCAGGGGGAAATGCCCAGATTACAGGTTCTTTTACCCATGAGGAAGCCTCAGACCTTTCAATAGTTTTAAGGGCCGGAGCGCTTCCTGCCCCTCTTAATATTATACAGAATATTACTGTTGGCCCTTCCCTTGGAATGGACTCCATCCAAAAAGGATTTCTTGCAGGTCTTTTGGGTGGCGCATGCGTGCTTCTTTTTATGATAATTTATTATCATTTTTCCGGTTTTCTTGCTGATATTGCAATGTTTTTAAATCTTTTGTTTCTCTTTGCTGTAATGTCTGCTTTACAGTCAACCCTTACGCTTCCCGGCATCGCAGGCATTATTCTTACAATAGGCATGGGAGTTGATTCCAATGTCCTTATACTTGAAAGAATGAGGGATGAAAAAAGACTTGGAAAGACGCTTGGCTCATATATTGACGGAGGATATAACAAGGCCTTCTGGACAATTGTGGATGCCCATATCACAACATTAATCACCGCCATAGCTCTATTCATGTTTGGAACAGGCCCTGTTAAAGGCTTTGCAGTGACACTTTCAGCTGGTATCATGATAAACCTTTTTACAGCGATATTTTTTACAAGAATGGGCTATGATTTCATGTTGTCAAAAAACGCATTAAAAGAGATTAACTTTTTACAGATAATTGGTGATACAAAGATTAAATTTATGTCTTTTTATAAAATTGCCTTTATTTTCTCATCTGTATTAGTTATCATAGGATTATTTGCCTTTATACAGATCGCAAGGGGCAAGGCAAATCTGGGAGTTGATTTTTCAGGTGGTTCAATGATTATGTATAAGGCAGAAAAACCATTTAATCTGTCTGATATAAGGGCAATTATTAATCAGGCAAACATTGATCCTACCCTGCAGGACGTAAGCCGGGAAAATAAATTTATTGTAAAAATAAAGAAAAATGAAGAAAATATTGGAGATATTGAAGAAAAACTCACAGATTTATTAAATAAATCTGTTTCTGACAATAAATTTTCAATAGAGAGCAAGACAGAAATAGGCTCAAGCGTTAGCAAAGACCTGAGAAATAAAGCGCTGTTTGCAATTTTTATCTCACTTCTTGGTATTTTGGGGTATCTTGCTTTCAGATTTAACATAAGCTTTGGCGCTGCGGCAGCTATTGCAACTTTTCATGATGTAATCGCAATTCTCGCAGTCCTCTATTTATTTGGCTTTGAGATGAATCTTTTGATTGTCACAGCGCTTCTTACTATTGCGGGTTATTCGCTGACAGACACGGTTGTTGTTTTTGACAGGATAAGAGAGGTAATAAGAAGGGAAGGAAACACCCTGCCTTTCACTGAGATTATAAATAAAAGCGTAAATGAAATGCTTGCAAGGACAATTCTTGCATCACTTACAACCCTTATAACATCATTTGGACTGGCGATTTTTGGAGGCATTGTTATAAGAGATTTTGCCATAGCAGTGACTGTGGGAGTTCTTTTCGGAACGTATTCCTCAATATTTGTCGCAAGTCCAATAATTTATATGTGGCATAGGGGAAATGTGCCTAAAATTTCATAAGAATCTTCATAAGGCTTAAAATTTTAACCCCAAATATAAAATTTTAAAATTTATTAAAAACATGATATAATATTTTTTTTCATAGCATCTTTTTGAATTTGCGCAAAAAATTTATAAAATGAAATTATAACAATGGATATACTTAAAATTGAAGGAAAGCATCATCTTAAAGGGAAAATAGCGATAAGCGGCGCAAAAAATGCCGCTCTCCCTGCTCTGGCTGCCACTATTCTCTGCGGCGGCAATTTTAATATCACAAATATACCCAACCTGAACGACATATCAACTTTTTTGCAGCTTCTTAAAGAACTTGGCGCTGAAACTGATGATACCGGCATGCCTCAGAATAACCTTGTTATTAATACTGGAAAATTAAACGGTTACGAGGCAAATTATGAGCTTGTCAGGACAATGAGGGCATCGATTCTTGTTCTTGGACCCTTGATGTCACGCCTTGGGAAGGCAAGGATATCTCTTCCGGGAGGCTGCGCCATTGGCGCAAGACCCATAAATTTTCATCTTAAGGGACTTGAATTAATGGGCGCTAAATTACACTTAAAAGAAGGCTATGTTGAGGCAAAAAGCGCCAGATTAAAAGGCGCTGAGATATATTTTGATACTGTCACTGTCACAGGCACAGAAAACCTCATGATGGCTGCTGTTTGCGCAAAAGGGAAAACAATACTAAAAAATGCCGCAAGAGAGCCAGAAGTTGTTTTTCTTGGAGAGATCCTTTTGCAGATGGGCGCCAAAATAAAGGGTCTTGGGACTTCTACAATTGAAATAGAAGGGATAAAAGAACTAAAGCCAGTTAATATCAAAATAATCCCTGACCGTGTTGAAACAGGCACTTATATTATGGCAGTTGGGGCATGCGGCGGAGAGCTGATCATTGAAAATACCCAGCCCATGCATCTTCAGGCTGTTTTTTCAAAATTAAGGGAAATGGGGTTGACCATAGAAGAGCATAACAACTCAATTCTTGTAAGAAAAAAAGGAAGTCTTCAGTCTGTTGATGTAAAAACAATGCCCTATCCTGGTTTTCCCACAGACCTGCAGGCTCAGCTTATGGTTTTGCTTACTGTTTCCAATGGTCTTGGTGTAATAAACGAGACTATCTTTGAAAACAGGTTCATGCACGTTGCAGAACTTTTAAGAATGGGGGCTGATATAAAAGTGGAAGGAAACAGGGCTGTTGTAAAAGGCGTTAAAGAACTTACAGGCGCCCCGGTTATGGCTACAGACTTAAGGGCAAGCGCCTGTCTTGTATTAGCAGGACTCGCCGCAAAAGGAAAGACATCTATATCACGTATCTATCACCTTGATAGGGGCTACGAACAAATGGAGAAAAAACTTTCTGTGGCAGGCGCCAAAATAACAAGGGAAAAAACCAGACAGCATTTTTAATTATGCAGGATCTATACGGAAGGGAAATAACATATTTAAGGCTTTCCATAACTGACAGGTGCAATTTAAGGTGTAAATACTGCAATCCTGAGGGAAGCTCCAACTGGCTGCCTCATGATGAAATTCTTTCTTTTGAGGAATTAGTAAGTATTTGCAGGGCCGCATCCATGATTGGAATAAAAAAAATCAGGCTAACCGGCGGAGAACCCCTGCTTCGTCCGGATTTTGTTAAGTTAATAAATCTTATATCTGAGATTAATACAATTGAAAAGATTTGTATTACCACCAATGGTGTATTACTCGAAGATTTTGCCTATGAAATCAGAAAATCCGGTTTAAGGCACATAAATATAAGTCTTGATACATTAAAGAGGGATAAGTTTAACTATATTACAGGGATGGATTTATTTAATAAGGTCTGGAATGGGATACAGAAGGTTATTTCAGAGGGATTTAAGCCTATAAAAATAAACACCGTTATTATGTCAGGGATTAATGACGATGAAATCCTTGATATCGCTGGACTTACCCTTGACTATCCCTTAAATGTCAGATTTATTGAATATATGCCCCTTGGCTGCAGGTCAAAATGGGATTTGGATACTGTTGTTTCATCCCAAAAAATTAAAGAGATTGTTGAAAATACCTACGGGGAACTAACACCAGTTGAAAATTCAAGACTTTCAGGACCTGCGATACTTTACAGGATTAAAAATGCAAAGGCTGATATTGGTTTTATTGCTCCAATCACAAGACATTTTTGCAATATCTGCAACAGGCTGCGCTTAACCCCTGAAGGCAGGCTGAGGCTTTGTCTTTTTTCAGATGAAGAAATTGACCTTAAATCAATCCTTCGCTCTGGCGGAACACAAGAAGATTTAAGAAATGCAATTGAAAAAGGCATAATAATAAAACCTGCGCGTCACGCCTTGCAGCAGACAAAGAGGCATATGTCCGGTATCGGGGGATAATATGTCGAAATATATCTATCCCTATTTATTAATAAATAATCATATTATCGCTATTATTAACGGTTATAAAGTCCTTGTGGATACAGGTTCTCCAATCAGTATAGGAGAAATAGAATTAGAAATCGGTGAAAGAACCTATATTTTTAAAAAAAATTACTACAACATTACAATAAAATCTATTACACAACAAACTGGTTTTGAATTTGACGGTCTTCTTGGATGTGATATAATAAATAATTATGATATTTTTTTTGACAATTTTGCAAAAAGGGTGATATTTTATAATAATTTCTGCGATAAATTGCCAAACAATATAAAAACAACTGATTTTAAGGGGGTGCCAATTATACCGCTTAAATGTAACAATGAAGAATTTCTTTTTTTCTTTGACACAGGCTCATGGCTTTCTTATTTCGATGACATTGAGGATAAAAACTTTAAAAAAGCGGAGATATTTGAAGATTTTTACCCAACAAAAGGTTCTTTTAAGACTCCTGTTTTTGAGGCGCTATATAATATTTGTAACAGAGACATAAACAGCAAAACAGGTATTTTTCCGCCATTTTTAAAAAAAATGATGGAATTATCCCGTGTTCAGGGGGTTTTAGGGATAAACTTTTTTTTTAATTATAATATTTTTTATTCATTCAATAAAAAATCGTTTTCAATAGTCTGATGATTGGGTATTTATAAGGAGGGTTAAATGTCAGATAAAATTGCATTTGTTTTTCCGGGACAGGGTTCGCAGTATGTTTCAATGGGAAAGGAGCTATACGATCATTTTTTTCATCTTGGGGATACAGTATTTGAAATCTGTGGAAAAATTACAGGGTTACCTATAAAAAAAATCTGCTTTGAAGGCTCTATTGAAGAATTAACAAGCACGGATGTTTTGCAGCCTGCCCTTACTGCTGTTGAGATTATGATAGCAAATATTGTCATGGAATCCGGAATAAAACCTGATGTGCTTGCAGGACATAGCCTTGGAGAGTACTCTGCTCTTGCGATCTCAGGAATATTAAACATGGGCGATACATTTAAGCTTGTAAAAGAAAGAGGCAGGTTAATGGAAGATGAATGCCAGATCACCCAGGGGGCAATGGCTGCTATTATAGGTCTTGATATGAAGACCCTGAATGAAATGCTTGCAGACTTTTCCCCAAAAGGCGTTCTTGTCCCTGCAAATCATAATTCCCCTGAACAGATAATAGTCACAGGAGAAAAAAAACTCCTCGATGAATTTATCCCCCTTGTAAAGCAAAAAGGGGCAAAGGCAATACCCCTTAAGGTATCAGGGGCATTTCACAGCCAGCTTATGCAGGGGGCAAAGGATAAATTTGCATCCTTATTAAAGAATACTGCCTTTTATCAGCCTATCTTTAATTTTTATAGTAATGTTACCGGCAATAATGAAAAAGACCCTGCAAAAATAAGATTACTTATGGCAGAACAGCTTATTTCTCCTGTTTTATGGGTAAAAGAAGTTAATTCAATGAAAGAATTTGGGGTTAATATCTTTATTGAAATAGGACCAAAACAGGTTCTGTCAAATTTAATCAAAAAATGCAATTTACCAGGAGATATTCGCATTTATTCAATAGAAAACCTTGCTGGCCTTGAAAAATGTCTGAAAGAGATAGGTTAAATAATCAAGACCTGATTATTCATTTTCCCTTTCATGCTGTTGCGAATTTTGAGGAGGTTGTTTTTGAGGCTCTTTTGTCGGAGGATTCTCCGGTGATGGGTTTGGCTGGGGAGGTTGAGGTTGTGGCGCAGGGGCCGGAACAGGGGCAAACTGATGTGGAGTAGAGACAAATCCCAGGCGTGGCGCTCCTTTTCTGTTTCCTTTTTCCGGGGTAAAAAGTGTGATGGTATATATATTGTCTCCTGACTTTAATACAACTTCTTTTTGTCTGATCTCTTCAACAGTCCAGCCTTCAAGTTTATCACCTTTTTTTAAAAGGATATTACTGTCGGGTTTTCCGTCAGGCGCAGGTTTTATGTAGGCGCCTTCTATTTTATTTGCAATCTTTATTGTTCCTGCAAGCTGATATTTGCCAAGCTGTTCTTGTCCTGCCGCAGCCTGATTATCATTGGCGCTCCTGTTTGCCCCTCTTTTTTCATCAAAAAGGTCTTTATTAAGGATTATGTCATATGGGGACCTGGCATAAGAGTTTTTTGTTGCAATAAAAATTACAAAAAAAATTATTAAAATTAGCTTTATTGTTTTATAAAATTCAGACATTTTTTTATATATTTTTTAATTATTTGAATTATTTCCTTCGCTTTTTTCCGAAATTTTTTGCTTAAACTTCTTTTGCTTTTCTATTTCTTGCTTCAGCACCTCAATATCATTAGCAATTTCATTGGTGATGGCATCGCTTTGATTGGTGTTATGCACAACATGAGGAGTTAGGGCAAAAAGAAGTTCGGTCTTTTCATTTTCAATTTTTCTTGAGCCAAATGGAATACCAAGTATGGGTATATCCTTAAGTATTGGAATGCCATCGGATTCATTTGTCTTTTTTGTCTGCATTAATCCTCCAATTACCACAGTCTGCCCGTCTTTTGCAACAATCAAGGTGTTTGCCTTTCTTGACCTGAAGGTTGGAGAATTTATTCCTGCGGTTGTTTCTGAGAGGGGTTCGCTGACCTCCTGCTGTATCTCCATTCTAACTATGCCTGAGTTATTGATAGAGGGTTTTACTTTTAGAATAATGCCGGCGTTTTTGTAATCAATGGACTGCAATGGATTTTCAGTGTTAAGATTGGTGACTGAACCAAGGGTTGGCACTTCGCTTGTTATTTCTATGCTTGCCTCCTGATTATCCACAGCAAGAATATTTGGAGTGGAAAGCACATTTACATCTGTTTTTTCGGATATTACCTTTACAAGCCCTCTTAAAGCCCCGGAGGAATTAAAAAGTGAATATGAAAGTCCCGCAAGACCCTTTCCAAGGGCTGTGTTTTCAACAATATTTGTTCCGTTGCTTAAGGCAGCGTCTGCATTCAGGTTTGTATATCCGAATTTTACTCCCTTGTTTTTCAAAAACCACTCAACACCGTATTGCAGATCGTCTTTAAGCACAACATCCATTATAAGCACTTCAATAAGCACCTGTCTTGGCAATCTGTCAATTTGTTTCACAACATCCATAATGATGTTGTAATCCTTGGGTTTTGACCTGATAAGCACCGCATTATTCACCTCATCTGCTATAATCTCAACATCTTCTGATATCTCACTGGAAGGAGAGCCTGCTGATGATGATTTAGACGGGGTGGTGGTTTGTCTCAGAGGAGTGGAGCTGGTCTTGGAATCAGTTAATGATGATTTGGATGTCTGTTTAACAACCACCTGTTTCTTTGAAGAAGATTGTAAGGATGATCTTCCAAGAAAAAGTCTGCTTAATGTATCTGCTATCTCGGCTGCGTTTCCGTTTTGGACAAAATACACATAAACCTTTGAACCGCCGCCTGTCTCAGCTTTATCAAACTCCTTTAACCACCCCTCAACAGTCACAAGCAAATCATCCCATCTTGTAAGTATTAAGATTGAGTTTATGGATTTTAAAGGAATTATTTGAAAAGCGCTGGTGTCAAGTCCGGGACGTCCGTATAAGCCTTTATTCTGAAGGATTTTATCAAGATCTTTTGATATATCGTCAACTTTTGTATTTTGAAGCTGAAAGATTTTCCAGTGTATATCCTGAAAAAAATCAGTGTCAATGAGGTTTATAATTGTCGAAATCTTATCTGTAACTTCTTCTGTATCAACAAGAATTATTGCGTTTACTGTCTGCTCTGGCAACAGCAACGCGCCTGGAGATGTAAAGTTTCTGAGATTGTTTGCAAGATTTACAGAAGAAAGATATTTTACCTTAATTATTGATATAATATCGCCTTCTCCGTGTGTTATATTGGCATTATATGATATCTCGGAGGAAAATCTTGGGCTGTCGCCTTTTTTAACAATCTTATAGATATTATGCTCGCCTTTTGTCACAGCAAGACCATGAAATTGCAGGATAGAATTAAAGACATCAAGGAGTTCTTCCCTATTAAATTCACCTGTGATCCTGAAAGACATTGTGCCTTTAATGTTAGGGTCAACAATGTAATTTATGTCAAGAACCTGTGAAAGGACAAGATCAAGCACGGGATAAAGATCCATATTGTCCATTGAAATATCAATCTTTCTTTTTTCGCCTTTTTTTGCCCCTTTAAATGGAGAATTAACTGTCTGTGACTGGTTTTTGGGTGGCGCCTGTGTGTCCTGAATTTTTTCAGCGGGCACAACGACAGGTTCAATTTTTTTGGGTTGCGTTGCGGTTGAGTTATCACTGATTGAAACATTGGTTTGAGCCTGTTTCACGGCGTCAACAAACCCGTTTGCTGTTCTTGGTGATTTGGCAAAAGCAGAATTCATTATTAAAAATGATAAAAGCACAAATAAAATTATAAAATTTCTGTTCATTTTTTTTCCCCCTTTAAACAAAGGGCCTCCAATTCTATTGAAAATCTTATATGCGGATCATTGCCCTTAACAGGCAGGATATCCACGAGATGAACCCTGTAAAATCGTTGATCAGATTCTATGGATTGTAAAAAAGCAACTATATTGTCAAGATTAGTTTTGAAATTAAAATATGTGGAAACAACCGTATAGTTTTTCCATTTTCTCTGGGTTGAAACCCTGTATGTGACTACCTGCAATTTATTTTCAGATGCCTTTTTAAGGATTGTATCCTGAAGCTGAGATGCCACAACAGTTGGGTCTGAGTCAGACAATATGCTGGAGTTTTGAATATTTTTCTTTGTCTGGATTTCTTTCAGCCTTTGTTCGATATTTTTAAGGTCTTTGCCTGTTTTATTAAATTTTTTAATATTTTTTTCAGTCTGTTCAATCTGGCTGTTAAGCTTTTCCAGTCTTGTTTCAAGATTGTCCCAGACAAATTCTGACCACAATATAAATATAATCACAATAATTCCGTATTTTAATATGGGGCTTTTATTCATTAATTTAAGGATATTATTAGTATTCAAGTGGCATTCCATGAGGCTGGGTTATAATGGTTGCTGATGGATTTTTTAAATCAGTATGAAGGGTTGAAAGCATTATCTCAACCGAAAATGTCTCAAGATTCTCACGCTCTTTATTTACTGTGGAAACAAGCTTTACATCAGAAAATTTGTTATTTTTTCTCCATATCTCCATAAGCTCAATAGCAGACTGACCTGAAACAGAAATCCTGACTTTATTATCCGAATAATAAAAAGTTCTTAAAAACGAGTGATCCGGTGTTATTTCAGTAAGAACCTTTAAAATTTCCAGGATGGAGACTCTTTGAGTCTTAAACTCCTGTATTTCATCATAACTTTTCTGCAGTTCATTTGCCTGTTTTTCGATCTGGATTAAAGGCTCAATATTTTTTTCAACTTGCTTCAAATGGTTTTGCTCTTTAAAAAAAGCGCTCCTTAAATTGGTGTATTCATAAATATCATAAATTGTAAGTCCTGACATTATAAATGCTGAAAGGATGACAAAAATAATATAAAATCTTTTTTCTGGCTTTAAAAATTTTTTTTTATACTGGGGATAAAAAGATAAATTGGGTTTTTTAAAGCAAAGCCCTGTAGAGCAAAACCCTGGGGAAACGGCAGTTTTGCCTTCGATAATGCCATTTAATATATCCTTAAGCGGTTTGTTTTTGTTATACTCAGCATGATTTTTAAGGGTTATATTCTTAAAAGAACTCTCCAGTAGTTCCAATGGCAGATAAGCCCTGATATTTTCAAAGGCTTCATCCTGCTTAAAAGAATGGATGCCCAACCAGCTTTCTTTGCCATGCATTGAAAGCCAGTTTTTATTTTTGGCGCTATCCTGTAAATTTTCAGGCTTTAACAAAAACATACAGGGGAAACCAGTCTTATAGCGCCTTAAAAGCATATCAAAGCCAAGGAAAAATGAAGAAAGGGCATAAAGGGATTTTATGTGCTTTGTCTTCTTAAATATATCTATAATAGGCTCAACCAATGATTTTTTTGTATATTGAATCATTATCTTAACGCTGTTTTGCTCCTCAATTGCCCATTCATCATGATATATTTCTCCTGGTTCAAGGTGTGCATAAAGGGATATTCCAAGCTTAACAGAATTAATAGCCTCTTCAGGGGTTAAATTTTGCAATGAGACATCCCTTAAAAAAATATCTTTTTGAGGGATTGTGACGGAAATAAGCCTGTTATTTGAAGGACTTTTCTCTGAAAGAAATTTTTCCAGATGTTCCAGACCTGCCTTAAAGCTGGCTGAATCCCACCTGTAAGTCTCCGATATATACCAGTCATCTTTTTTGGTTAAGATGCAGATATCAACTAAATTTTCTGCTATATGTATGCCAATAATCTCTTTTTTAAACATTAATATTATTGCAATATGCCCTGAGGAGGACTTTCTATCCATCTTAATATTTTTATGTTGCTGACAGGTTCGGAATATCTGAAAATAACCTGATACTCCCTGCTGTCCAAAAAAACCGATAATTTCAGAACATCGAAATTTTTTAATATATTTAAGCGGTTTTGCCCGGTCAATTCCGGTTCTTTATTGTTTATTTCTGAATTTTCGATAATTTCAGCTAAGACAGCCGGGGCAACTGAGCTTACAACCCTGCCCTGGTAGTTATATATTGTAAGTATATCTTTAAGACCCGCTGAAATAAATGACGTTTCAGAGGAAGAATTGTTTAAGGAACTGCCAAGAAATGCCTCTCTTGTGACTCCCCTTACAAGCATAAGTTCTTCAAGCGTCTTAAACGGTCTGTTTGGAGAGGAATAAGGTATTTCAAGGCTTGAATAATATTCGCTTTCAGCGCCATTATCCCTTGGATTATCATCGCTATCCCTCCAGTCGAGAATAGAATCCACAACAATATCCGCTTGTTTTTGTCCTTCCCTATCCCCTTTAAGCATATAAAATTGTCTTATAACCTCTCTTAAATTTTCTTCCTGGGAGTTATTGATGTCAAGTTTTCCCCTTTCATCCTCTAACTTAAACTCCACATTTCTATCGGAAATATTTAATATATTAACTGTTCCATTTGGTAACAATAGATTATCAGAAATTTCCAAATTATCAACCTGATTTTCATTTAGATATTTTTTTGTCTCGGAAAGCTTAAGATTGACATACAAAAGGACTGACCTGACAATAAGCCTTGCCTGAATGTCATTTAACTCCGCCCTGCCGGATATCCTCCTTATTCTTGAATCAACCCCATAAAAACCGGCTATTACACCAAGCATCATGACAATCCATAGAACAAGTATTAGAACGCTTCCTTTATTAGCTGTTTTTATCATAAAATATCAAAAAAAATAAAAGGATTATTAATAAAAACCCGGCTTGAAAATATTGTCCTTGAATTTTTTTCTTCATTGTTCTCGCCTGAATATTCCCATTCAAGCCTTACAAGATGGGGCATTTCCTTTTCTTTCTCCCAGATTTCATTCCAGTTTCCCTTGTCAGTCACCTCATTTTCGGATGTAGGCACAGCAAGATAAAAAAGTCTGAAGCTTTTTACGCCGTTTAACACGGAATATTCCCATCCGTTTTCTGTTATTCCTTCGCCTACGTCAAAATTACCAGCGCATTCCTCATTAATATCATTTTGCTTTGTTATTAAATGCTGCATATAAATCACTGACTGTGATGATTCATCATATACATAGCAAACCTTTAATATACCCTGCCTGCTGCTACCAAAAGGGGCAAATGGGGTTACAAAGGCAATATTTTGTTCGTCACCCTTAAAAAACAAAAATTCATTAAGCTCAATGCCTGAAGCTGCCCGAAGTTGCCTTCCAAGAAGATTTTCAAGGGATGCAATTTTTAAATTCTTTAAGTTTGTTTCCTTGCCTTTTGTATAAGACCTTATGCCGGTTCTTAGAGAAACAGAAAGCATTGTGACGATAATTGCGGTTAATGTTATGGATATTATAACTTCAAGCAGGGTAAACCCGTTATTTTTATTTAACATTTAAATAAATTATAAACCTCGTCTTCCCTTTAATTTTGAACCTGAAGAAGAGTCTTTTTTTCCGCTGGTTTTGCCGGCTTTCCTGTTGGCGGCAGTTTTTGGTGAATGCAAAACCCAGGTAGTAAAAATATAATCCTTTTTAGTCAAAGGAGATATGATATGGAGTGTCATTTCTTTCGGGTATTCTTTATTATCTTCTTTTTGCGTAAATCCT
Source organism: Desulfobulbus propionicus (assembly GCA_020720325.1). GTDB lineage: Bacteria > Desulfobacterota > Dissulfuribacteria > Dissulfuribacterales > DYOW01 > DYOW01. The sequence continues at coordinate 2,061 of DYOW01000052.1, read as the reverse complement.
TCAATAACCACGTCATTAAATTCCACCGAGTATGTCCAGGGTTCTTCATCTCCCTCAACAGTTCCTGAAACAGCTTTCATATCCTGCAAAAAATATGGGTCAGAATCAAGGCTTGCAAGGAGAAATTCTGCGATACGGGCAACTTCTTTTTCTTCTGCGCCCTTTAAGGAAAGCCTGTGGCTCATACTGAAGGCATTTAGTATTGTGGCAACTGAGATAGTGGTGATTATAAAAGCAATAAGAACCTCCAGAAGTGTAAAACCTTTTTGGTCTATTGGCGCTATTTTAGTGGCTTTATATCTCAATGTCTTGTAATACCTCCAAAAAGCCGCGATATTGTGACTTTTTCAAGGGTTTTATTGTCTTTTTTTATCTCAATTTCTCCGCCTGATGAACTTCCGTCAGGGAAAAACAATATTCCAAAGACCCCCTGTTCCAATTCTTCAAGACCATTTGCCTCAATCTGGATTGTTTCCGGTATGGATTCTTTTTCCTTTTTACCCCACCTGATTTCCCTTGTTTCACTGTCAATAATAAACCAGACAGAAGAGCCATTGCAAAGGCTCTCACTTTTTGCCCTTAACAGACCGGAATTAAAAAACTCGATAAATTTTCTCTCCTCAGACCTGAAAAAACCACTTGTTACGGATAAAAAAACAAGGGCTGTTGACAATCCTATTATAACAAGGACAATAAGAAGCTCTATAAGGGTAAAACCCTTCCGGTTATTTTTTTTAAAAAGAAATATCATTTATGCCAAAAATTGCAAGGAGCATGGACATTATAATCCCGCCAAGAAGAACTCCCATAACAAGAATTGTTAGAGGTTCAACCATGGCAAGATACATTTTTGTATCATTTTGCACCTTTTCTTCAAGATCATCAGCAATCTTTAAAAACATCTCCCCTATTGCGCCGGTTTCCTCACCTATGGTTACAAGATGAATAACTATCGAAGGAAACATGGCTGTTTTTTTCATTAACTGACTAAGTGACTTTCCCTGTTTAATGCCTTTGTATATCTCATCAAATTTTTCTTTAAGAATAACATTGGAAATTACCTCTGACGAAAGGGAAATCCCCCTTAAAATAGGGACACCGCTTTCAATAAGCGTTCCAAGAGTTCTGCTGAATCTCCCAAGTTCAACCCTTAAAATCATCTTCCCAAGAAAGGGAGTTTTAAGCTTAAACTGATCCCACCATATCCTTCCTTCTTTTGATTTTATAAAATACTGGAGGTACATGATGCCCCCTGTAATTGTTATAAATATGAGCCACCACCATTTTTGGATAAATTGACTGGAATTAATAACAATCTTAGTCATTAACGGCATTGGTTGGTTCATATCTTCAAAAATCTGTCCGAATTTTGGCACAACAAAGGTCACCATTACTAAAACAGATATTATACCGACAAATATAAGTATCGCAGGATATATGGAGGAGGAAATAATAAATTTCTTTACCTGGTTTGCCTTTTGTATAAAGGTTTCAAGCCTTTTAAGCACAAGGGGTAGGACGCCGCCCATTTCACCAACAGTAATCATATTTACATATAGCTTATCAAAAATGTCAGGATGCTGGGAAAGCGCGGATGAGAGGCTTTTTCCACCTTGTATATCAAGCCTTATCCTTTTTACAAGATCGGTTATTTGCTTTTTTTCAGCGGAATCCTCAAGGATAACAAGGGATCTTTCAAGAGGAACGCCTGAGCTTAGCAGCTCAGCAAGTTCACCAGTAAAATAGAGCAAATCATCTTGGGAAAGCCCTTTTTTGAAAAACTGGGTAAAAAGCGTGTCAAAGGCCTGGGCTTTTTTTACGGTTATTGGACGCAGCCCTTTTTTTATAAGGGTTGAGATGATTTCTTCCTGAGAAGCGCCTTCTTCCTGACCGCTTTTTCTTTGTCCCTGTAAATCTATTGCTTCATAAATAAAATTTGGCATGAAGATATTTTAAATCCTCATTGGAATTTTACAAGGAAATGTATCTAAAAAATAACATTTAAATATATTCTGATACAAGTTTTTTGACTGCTGAAAACTTTTTTGCATTTTAAAAAAA
>DYOW01000149.1 GCA_020720325.1 Desulfobulbus propionicus | reverse complement strand
TAATCAAACTATAAAACTAAAATCTATCTGAATTTTTTAGAATGTTAAATCATGCAAACAGACATAAAATAGATCTGGCTTATATAAAAAATATGCCTTTACATTCCTTTGACCTTAATACTTACCATTTTCTCATAGAAAAAGGATTATTGGGCGAGGATGAAAGAAAAGAATTAATTGAAGGCAGGATAATTGAAATGTCACCAATTGGAACAAAACACGCATCTGTTGTCAAAAAACTTTTAAGATTGTTAATACCAAAATTACAAAACATGGCTGTTGTCTCAGCTCAAGACCCAATAAGCTTAACCAACACCTCTGAACCTGAGCCTGATATTGTTATTGCAAAATATAGAGAAGATTTTTATTCAACAAACCATCCAACCCCTGAGGACATTTTATTAATTATTGAAGTGGCTGACACATCACTTGATTATGACAGGGAAGTCAAAATTCCTCTTTACGCAAAGTCAATGATACCTGAGGTTTGGCTTATAAATCTCATTGACAATAACATAGAAATATACAAAGAGCCTTTGGGTGAAAAATATCATATTATGACGAGATATTATCCTGAAGCTGTCATTAATCCTCTTTTATTTCCTGACTTAAAAATTTCCCTTGCTGAAATACTTGGGATTGTAAAACCTTGAAAAATAGTTATTTCCCTAAGATTACCCCAAGATAACAGGCTGTGATGGATAATACAGTATTGCTTAATATATTAAAGAGGGATTGAAGTATCTTGCCATCCCTCAAAAACATCACTGTGTCAAAGGAAAATGTGGAAAATGTGGTAAAAGCGCCCATTATCCCTATGCCTACAAAAAGCCTCCAGACATCTGCGCTTTGAATAAAACGGCTAAGATACATAACAAAAAACCCCAGAATAAAGCTGCCTGTAACATTTACAAAGAGTGTGCCAAACGGAAATTTATCCCCAAATAATTTTACAAATAAAATCGTAACTAAATATCTTAAAACAGCCCCGATACAACCGCCCAATGCGACAGCAATAATTTTTATCATAATTGTTTAAAATTCCTCTTGTAAAGATTTATTATTGGTGATAATTTTAATAGTTTATGATAAAAAAGAAATGGCTTGAACTGGAAAAAAGCAGAAAAATTTTAGGACTTCCACCTGAGGTGACTCTTAAGGAAATAAGGGATGCCTACAGGGATAAATCAAGGCTTGTTCATCCTGACCTTAATCCTGAAAATAAAGCAGAAGAAATGACAAAATTAAACCATGCTTACAGGGTTCTTGTGACATATGTTGAAAATTACGCGATAAAGCTTACAACAACCGAAGAAGGCATGACAGACGAGGAATGGTGGCATGAACACTTTGGACAGGATCCGATTTGGCATAAAAAAGATGATGAGGAATAATAAAAAAAAATTATTATTTTAATATAAACGGAGGGTTAATGGCTTTAATAGTGCAAAAATACGGCGGAACTTCTGTCGCTAACACAGAAAGAATAAAAAATGTCGCAAGGAAGGTTATTTCATATAAACAGGAAGGACATGATGTGGTGGTGGTTCTTTCAGCAATGTCAGGCGAAACAAACAGGCTTATTGCCCTTGCAAAAGAGGCGCAGGAAAGACCCGATGCAAGAGAGCTTGACCAGCTTATCTCAACTGGCGAACAGGTCACAATATCTCTTTTTGCAATGACCATGATGCAGATGGGTTATAAATCACGTTCTTTTCTTGGTTTTCAGGTGCCAATAAAGACAGACACATCCCATACAAAGGCAAGGATGATTGATATACCAGACTCAAATATTAAAAACGCAATAAAAAAAGGTTTTGTGCCTGTTGTCGCAGGATTTCAGGGCATATCCATGTCAGGCGATATTACAACCCTTGGAAGAGGCGGCTCTGACACAACCGCGGTGGCTGTCGCAGCCGCAATAGGCGCTGATATGTGCGAGATTTTTACAGACGTGGACGGGGTATATACAACAGACCCCAATATTTGTGACAAGGCAAGAAAGCTTGACAGGATTTCATACGAAGAAATGCTTGAAATGGCGAGTCTTGGCGCAAAAGTTTTGGAGATACGTTCTGTGGAGCTTGCCATGAGGTATGATGTGCCTGTGCATGTGCGTTCAAGTTTTAATAATAACAGAGGAACAATGGTCGTTAAGGAGGATAAAGATATGGAAAATGTTTTGGTTTCCGGCGTCGCCTACTCAAGAAATGAGGCGCGTATAACTATTAAAAAAGTTCCGGATCAGCCTGGAATCGCCGCAAGAATTTTTACACCGATTTCAGATGCAAATATCATAGTGGATATGATTATTCAGAACACAAGGGCAGGCGATATGACAGACATGACATTTACTGTTCCAAGGACAGATTATGACAATGCAATGGATATAGTAAGAAAGGTTGCAAAAGATATTGGCGCTGAGGATGTGACAGGGGATAAAAATATCGCAAAAATATCTATTATTGGTCTTGGAATGAGAAATCATGCGGGTGTCGCCACAAAGATGTTTGATATTCTTTTCAGGCACGGAATTAATATCATGATGATAAGCACATCTGAGATTAAGGTGTCTTGCGTTATTGAAGAAAAATTCACTGAACTTGCAGTAAGAGCCCTTCATGACGGTTTCGGACTTGAAAAAAATGATTAAAGTAT
>DYOW01000148.1 GCA_020720325.1 Desulfobulbus propionicus | reverse complement strand
TCGCGTGGAAAAACAAATCATCCCCTACCTCAAAGATCCCAATAAAGTAAAATTCTTCAACCCCCTCACCCTGGTGGTACTTCCCAAAGAAAATAATAGCATCATCACCAATCCCCCCCTCCTCAAGGAAGTGGATATTGAAGAAGAAGGCCATCCTTACTCCCGGATAGAAGTGGCAAATGTTTTCCGTCTCAAAATCCATAAAACTGAACCCGCATTTTCATCCCTGGAGTGGAATAGCAACGGAAGCTTCGTGGTTGCCATCGACGGACAACACCGGCTCTCCGCCCTGAAAAACCTGTCACAGGATAAAGACTTCCAGAATACAATGGCCAACTGGCATATCCCCGTCATCATCCTGACAATCTTTAAAACAGATGAAAATAAAAAAACAGATACCCTCATTGAAGTGGTCCGCAAAACCTTCATGTATATTAACGATAAAGCAGAAGCTGTGAACACATCCCGCAGAATCATGATCAATGATGAGGATATCACCGCCCTCTGTACACAAGAAGTCATTGAAAGTGCACACGAAAATGATATTAAACCACGCAAGGATAGAAACAAAAACCATTTACCCCTGTACCTGTTTGACTGGCGGGGAGAAATAAAACGCGATAAAGATGGGAAACCACAGGGGGAAAGAAGTAAATACCCCTATTCCATATTCCATAATATGGAAATCTATGATCTTTTGGAGAACTATTTATTTGAGAATGATAAAGATATATCAAAAAAAATCCTTCAGTTAGATGACGCTATTCCCCCCGTCACCAGCACAGAAGGACTGACGCACGAAGAAGCCCTGATTGTCAGGGATAATTTCAAAAAGATAATACTGCCAGGATTGAACTACTTTCTGCAAAACTTCGCTCCGTATAAAACCCTTATCTCCGAATTAAGAAATATGGAAAACAAATATGAAGAAGTTACAGCCCAGAAAGTTTTTGAATACCTCCGCTACAGCTTCTATGACATAGGAGATATGGATAGACAAAATTATGATGATAAAAAATCGGAGGTCATAAAAGCAATAGAAACCTCAATCAGCAAAATGCACGCAACCCTCAGAAAAGACATAGGCCAGAGAGCCATTTTCTTTGCCTTCTTTAACCTAAAAAAGAATCTGGAAAAAGATGCAAAAATAAGCATAGACTGGAATGAATATGCACAATGGTTCACCCCCCTTGCGGATAACATTTATGGGGAAAATTGGTTTGAAAGCTATGATAAACTGAAAAAAACCCGGAAACAACTGTTCACCCATGTCTGCTATGACGAAATTGGTACCATTATTAATTATAAACTGGACGATGTAAAAAATGGAATGGGAAATCTGATCACCCTCCTCATCCTGAAAATGAACAAAGATAAAACGCTTCCAGGTGATGTGAATCTGAACTGGGATAATTTTGTCAAAAACCAGTGGGACGATGATATTTCTGATGATCTTAATAAAACAGTCAAAAAAGGCTTCAACAAAAAAAATAAAGCCACACTCTCAGAGCAACAATTAACCGATGCTGAAAGAAAAAAACAACTCAAAGAGATGACAGAAAAAGATATTAAAGACTACCTGAAAAAGGTGAAAAGAAAAATGGCCATCCCCGCAGACCCCCCGTCATCGACCCAATAATACGCTCTCCGCTCATCCCGCCAAAGGCGGTGCATAAAAACGCCGGAGAGAGATGCGTTGTATTGCGACGAAATACCAACTTTTTTTTAATAAAAGCTTTACTGGAGAATTAAATCTATTTAAAAAGAATCATGCCCGGAAAAGGTGTGCATATTTCGGCAATTATTGTGCCGGTTCTTATTGGGGAATTTCTTCTGGGATTCAGTATTATCGAGAATTATTTGGGTTACATTATAGTTACAATTATTGGCACATTAGCTCCAGATATTCTGGAACCACAAACAAATTACCGGGAATATTTTTCACAGTAAAAGAATTTTAAATTTCTTTATGATTTTGCCGGTTGCTTTTATACTCTTTGGATTAGCTTTAGATGAAATCTTTTTCTATTTAACGGCTTTCATAGTGGGTTATAATATTCATCTTTTTCTAGATTCGCAAACCCCTATGGGTCTACCACACTGAAAGCTATCAATGAGTCAGATAAACCGTAGCCGCCGATATTTCTGATTGAACCAATCTTTCATTATTTTGTAAATTAAACTCCCCAACCTCTGCATTTATCGCTTCAATTATTCGGGAAGAAACATCTTCTGAAAGATATTCAATCACAAGCCCTTCTTCCTCATTTACTTCATCTAATTCGCTTTTTAATTGGCCTTCCATCCGTTCCACTCTCCCTTCAAATTGTTCTTATAGATTGGAAACCTGCCATAATCTACAATACTGTAACCAACTGGACTGCCTGGAGAGAAATGAATTATCCTGCCTGCAATGTAAACAAAAATTATGGATGATATATCATTCGTTCCGGTTGCATCTAATATAATAATCCCCTTGGCAAGCTCCTCTTCCTTGCTGCTTTTTTCTGACAATTCACATATCCATATAAATCGGGGCATCGAAATGGCTAATAACTTTTTTTTAAAATTATTGTCTATTCCTGGATTTTGAGTTAATGGGAACCTCTAATAAATCCTGAATTCTCCGAGCTATCCGCACCAGTATCCCCATACCCGCCACCTTCGGCTACGGCACCCTTTGGGGGATG
>DYOW01000147.1 GCA_020720325.1 Desulfobulbus propionicus | reverse complement strand
TTTTTATTGGCAGAGCCAAAACTGCATGTCAGTTTTAAGGATTTTAAAAAAACAATATCACTGGCAGAAGAATTGGGTTTTAAAATAGTTGGCGCACCTGATATTGCTTTAAGTCATACTGCTGTTTTTGAGTTTAATCATTTAGAAGGAGCTTGTGAAATGTTAAGTAGCGCCGCATGAACCGTATGAAATTTTATCCAAAATCAAAATTCCAATGCTTTCGTCTTGCTACGCTAATCCTTATTGCAACAGCTCTTTTCACATATCTGTTTGTTTTTCCCCTTGCTGGATTTATTTCATATCAACCCCAAAACGGGGATATTATCTTTCAGTCTCTCCAAAAAAATGAACTGGTTGAAACCATAGAGGGCGCAACAAATTCTCCTTATTCCCATTGCGGTGTTGTGAGGTTTAAGGATGGTGTGACACATGCCCTGGTAAAGGTTAAACATACCCCTCTTTATTTATGGCTTGTGCAGGGACGTTTTGGGAGCTTTTCTGTTTACAGGTTAAAATCTGAATATCAACAGACAATCTCCAGATTTATTGAGGAACTGGATAAGTTTGTGGGGCTTCCTTATGATTTTCATTATGACATGGGAGATGATGCCATTTATTGCTCAGAGCTTGTTTATAAGGCTTATAAACAAGCCACAGGCATGGAGATGGGGAAACTTGTAAGGCTTGGGGATTTGAAATGGCAGCCATTTGCAGATATAATAAGAAAGTATGAAGGCGGAGCTCCTCCACTACAAAGGGTGATGATAACGCTAAGAGACCTTGCGGAGGCTAATCAACTTGTTAAGGTTTATGAGTATGGATTTTAGAAAAATATATTAAAATATAAGATAATTTGCAATATAGCGGGAATGACAATGCATAGAGAAGAAATGCTAAAATTTTTAAAAAAATTCCAGGAAGAAAACAAAAATAAGTATCATATAGAAAAACTTGGGATATTTGGGTCATTTGCCAAAGATACTGCAAATCATAATAGTGACATAGATATTGTTGTTGTCCTTGAAAAGCAGGATTTATTTGAAATTATCGGGATTAAACAGGCTTTGGAAGAACATTTAAAATCTCAGGTGGATATTGTTAGCTACAGAGATAAAATGAATTTATTTTTAAAAAGACGTATTGATAAAGAAGCTATTTATGTATGATAATGAATAAAAAATATCTATAGGTTATCAAAATGCCTGAAGATTTTCTATCACAAAACTTAAATATTTTTGACCGTCATCATATTTGGCATCCCTTCACCCAGATGAAAGACTTTGAACATCGTGACATGCCAGTCATCACAAGGGGAGAAGGCTTGAAGCTTTATGACAACAGGGGGAATGAGTTTTATGACTGCATTTCCTCTTGGTGGTGTATCCTTCACGGGCATAATCATCCAAAGATAAAAAATGCCATAAAAGAACAGCTTGATAGTTTGGAGCAGGTTATTTTTGCTGGCTTTACCCATGAAAAGGCAATACAGCTTGCGCACGAACTCCTTTATAACCTGCCATCGCATCTTTCTAAGTTTTTCTTTTCTGATAACGGCTCAACTGCATGTGAAGTGGCGCTAAAGATGTCCTATCAGCAAAGGCTTAATAATGGGGAGAAAAAAACGAAATTTATCGCCTTTGACCGCGGATATCACGGAGATACGCTTGGGGCAATGAGTGTTAGCGGTTTAAGTCAGTTTAGCAGGAAATTTGAGGGGCTTTTCTTTGATTGTCACAGGATAGCCTCACCCTATTGCTATCGTTGCGAGTTTGGATGTAAATCAGGCGCTGATTGTAATTTGGAATGTCTTAAACCGTTGGAAAAACTTTTAAGGGAAAAATCATCGGAAATCACCGCAATCATCCTTGAACCGCTTGTTTTCGGGGCAGGGGGGATGATATTTTATCCTGTGAGACATCTTGAAAATCTTATAAAATTAGTAAAGGCGCATGATATTCACATAATTTTTGATGAAATTGCCACTGGTTTTGGAAGGCTTGGCAGGATGTTTGCGATGGATTTTCTTGATGAAAATTTAAGAAAACCTGATTTTTTATGCATCTCAAAAGGATTAACAGGTGGGTTTCTGCCTCTTGCCCTTACAATAACCACAAATGATATATTTAACAGTTTTTTTGATGATTATGAAAAAAACAAGACCTTTTTTCATGGACATACCTTTACGGCAAATCCACTTGGATGCGCCGCTGCCCTGGCGAGTACAAAAATATTTAAAGAAGAAAATACCCTTGAAAATATCAGGGGAAAAATTAGCTTTTTACAGAAAGAAAAGGAAAAATTTTCTGAGCTTCCCATTGTGGGAGATGTAAGGGGAATGGGGATGATTTGCGCCTTTGAATTAGTGAAGGATAAAAAAACAAAAGAGCCTTTTGACTCCAGATTAAGGACTGGCTGGAAAATATATAATGAAGGATTAAAAAAAGGATTGATTATAAGACCCCTTGGTGATGTGATATATCTTTTTCTGCCTCTTTCCACACAAAAGACAGAGATTTCGTATATTTTGGATACTTTGTTTGAGATATTAAAGGATTTTAGATAAGAAAAATGACTCTGTATGAAATATAATAGAAAAATTATGAGAATGCCTTTAAATATCACAGGCTCTTCACCCTCCCCTTAATCTCCTCCTATTAAGGGAGGGGAGACCTAACAGCGTCTTCTCGGGAGCCTTTAAACAAAAGTCCCCTCTCCCCTTGTGGGAGAGGATTAGGGT
>DYOW01000146.1 GCA_020720325.1 Desulfobulbus propionicus | reverse complement strand
GCTGACTCAGAGGTTTCCTGTTTATTAACCTCCTCCATTTCATAACCCTTTAACTGTTTATCAGGAACTTTTTCCGTTTTTTCATCCTTTTGCGCATTATCCTGTTTTTTTGCATCATCAATCTTATTTTTATCATCAGAGCCGCTTTTTTCCGAAGGCTTTATTTCAACAGGCTTTTTCACATCCATTAACGGTGATGGTGGCATGTTTTTATCCTTCATCCTTGCCATCTCATCCTGAAATTTTTTGACGAGAGCCTCAAGCCCAGGCGCTGCCATAAGGTTTGTGACAGTAAAATCAGAAAGCATTGGATTATTGCAGGTATGGTCACAGCAGGCAAGACCAACCTCAACAGCGGCGCCTGCATATTCCCTTGACAAATTTTCAATAACATCTTTATCAGGCTTCCAGTATCCCTTTCTAACTGTCTCAAGCATCCTTGCCACTATTGACTTATAGGCGTGCATATTGTTAGCCTTTCTGAATTTTTCCTTTATCTCAAGACCGTTTTTATCAAGCACATATGTCTCATACATAGCATCCCACTTTGCCCTGTCAATGATTTCAGGGGTTGTCACCTGCCAGCCCCAAAGATGCTCCACAACCTTGTCAATATATCTTGCCTCCGCATATCCCTCATTCATCATCTCATTTATCCATGAAGGATTTAGGTAACGTGAGCGCATCTCAATTCCCATGTATTTTTGAAGGGTTTCCTGGACAGCTTTTTTGGGATTGGTCATATTGGTCACATAAACCTCAGGGGTTTTTCCGTCAAGCTGCCTTATTGCGATGGCAGTTCCGCCAAGATACTGAAAAAAATCATCATTATCCAAACTTGCATACAAATTTCCCGAACGGCTGTGAATAGCAATCTTTGAGCCTTTAAGACTTCCTTTAAATAATGTCATGGAAATGTCTTCTGTGGAATTTCCGTCCTGATTTGTGATTTTTTCACCCCAGTATCCCTGTCCGTAAACATGCCCCATTCTGTTAAAAAACACATCTGTAAGCTGGGATTCCTTGTCCCATGTGTTTGACATTGGAATAAGATTATTTAAGTTTGTGCCGTAAGCTCCTGAAGGAACTGAAAAAATCCTAACTGTCGCAAGTTTTTTAGCGGTTTCTTCATTCATGCCTTTTTTTTGCAATATTTTCATTGTTTCATCAATATTTTTTTTAATATTATTATCCGCCTCATCCTGAATAGCCGCAAGGGAAATAGCCTCATCAAGAAGCTCCATAAGATTTGGAAAAAGGTCTCTGTATAAACCTATTGGTATAATTGTCACATCTATTCTTGCCCTTTTTAGCTCAGTCTGAGAAATTGCCTCAACACCCCTTACAACCCCGCGTTTATCCCATCTCGGCTTAATTCTCATTAAATACATAATCTGGGACTCCATAACGCCCTCATGTCTCACAGTCTCACATCCCCATAAATTAAAGCTTAATTTATTATGAAGCCCGAAAGGAGTTTTTTTCTCATCAACATTCTTTATGTGATGTTCTAATAGCTCCATATCATTTTTTGTCTTTATTTCATCAAGGGAAAGGTCAGTCAGTATGCCGTTTTTCTTTGAAAGCGCCTCCACCTCCTGTCTTTTAGCCTCAGCGAGCAAGGGGCTTTTATCCAATGAAATATTATATTCCTCAATTATCCCTAAAATCTCCCTTAATTCATTATTTAATCCAGCCTTATCAAAAGGCGGGGTAAGGTGGTCAATAATCACCGCCATTCCCTTTCTTTTTGATTGTAGCACCTCTCCAACCCCGTCAACAATATAGGGATAGATATTTGGAAGATAATCAATCAAAGCCTCAGGGGAATCATTATCGCTTAATCCCACCTCTTTTGAAGGAAGCCACTCGTGTGTGCCATGCCTTCCTATATGGATAACCGCGTCTGCCTTAAATCCCTTTTGAAGCCAGAGATAAAAGGCAATATATTGATGATGCGGGGGCGTGGTCATGTCATGGTAGAGTTTTTTTATATCCTGTTCCATTCCCCTTGAGGGTTGCGGCGTAAAAACAATATTGCCGTATTGAACAGCAGGAAGAATTATAAACATCTTTCCAGTCTTATTATCCTTCCATGTCATTATCTTTGAGTCCTCTGGTTTTCCCCATTTTTGAATGACCTCATCCCGAAATTTTACAGAAAATTCATTAAACCATTTTTTGTACTGCTCCAATGGAATCATCACTGGTTTTCCAGATTCCACAAGCCTTTCAATCTCCGCTGGCGCCCAGTTTCCTATATTTCTTCCGTAGTTATGAATATCATTAAATATCTTTTGTTTTTCTATATTTTTATCAGTTTTATAATTGCTATCCCCAAGGGTTTTATATATATTAAAAAGACTCTCTGGCAAAACATTTAAGTATGAAGCGCCTATATTATTTTTTCCAGGGGGATAATTATAATAAATAACAGCGATTTTCTTTGTTTCATCTGGCTTTTTTTGCAGATTTATCCATGCGTTAATCCTTTTTGCAAGCATTTCAACACGCTGTGGAATGGGTCTGTCCTCAATATAGCTAAATCCTGTGTTTTTATCCTTATATCTCTCTCTTGAGGCTATTATTGTTGGCTGAATAAAGCCTGAAAGCTCTGGAAGCCCAACTTGCCACACCCTTTCTGTTATATCAAGCCCCACAGAAGATTTTTCCCATTCATCAAAGGTCATAAATAGCAAAAAAAGGGATTGGCTTTATATCCTCAATCTTAATATCAGGATTATCTTCCTTATTGAT
>DYOW01000145.1 GCA_020720325.1 Desulfobulbus propionicus | reverse complement strand
TTTATGAAATTAAAAACGATAAATACTATATAAAAAACATACTGAATAAATTTAATACTTAATAGACTCATTTTATCTTTTTCTTCCTGATAAGTATAAATTGTATGTAAAAAAATCAATCCCTGATTTGTGACAAACCATCCTGTTAATATCATAATAGGGAATGCTACCATAAAGAAATCTATTTTTTCCATGACCTATTTCCCTTAAAAGTTGATAAACAAAAAAATAAAAAAGTAAAAACAAACACCCTGAAGATGAAAATAATTTTACTTGAGGTTATAAAACTATTCAATGAAATTTTTATAAAGAAAAAAATTGTTCTATAGTAAACTATGATTAAATATGACTACCCCGTCAGGCTTCGCCTGCCACCCTTTTAAGAAGGGGAATTCCCCTCTTTCAGAGGGGTGTCCCGCAGGGACAAGGTGTCTCGTATAAAATAAATATATTTAGTCAGACCTTGCTATATTAAATTTATTCCTCAAAATATTTGCAGAGCCAGTTAATATCTACTCCGACCAAATTTCAAGTATTAAGAAAAGCAAGAGTAGGGAAAATTAGCTATTTTTTATATAATATTCTATGCGGGATAAACCAGAATTTTTTTCTTTAAAAAATCAATAAGTTTGATTTTAGTCTTGTAAATCTTTGGATTATCAAAAAAACTCTGCATTTTTAGACCTTCAGGTGTTTCTTCAATTAAAATACAGTCTTTTATAAGGAGTTTTTCCTCGCCTTTTTCTTCAATATATACATTTGTCTGACACATGGTTTTTCTCCTTTAATTATTGTGATTTTATTCAGGAACAATAAGTTAAAATTATCTAACCGGCTTAAAAACAACTATTGAAAGCGGGGGCAGGGTGACATACAGGCAAAAATCCCTTCCATGCATTGCTTTTTTTTCTGCTTCAATAAATTGGTGATTTTTTATGTTGCTTCCACCGAATTCCCCAAGGTCGCTATTTAAAACCTCTTCCCATTTTCCTTCCAATGTGACTCCTATTTTATAATTATGTCTGGGAACCGGTGTAAAATTAGCTGCGCAAACAAGAATATCATTAGTATTTTCACCTTTTCTAATATAAAGGAGGATGCTTTGCTCGCTGTCATTGCAGTCAATCCATTCAAAACCTCTGTAGTCAAAATCATAAAGATAAAGCGCGGGATTTTCTTTATAAAACAGATTTAATTTTGAAACCCATTTTTTTAATTTTATATGTTTTTCCTCTTCAAGAAGGTGCCAGTGAACGCTTTCTTCGTGATACCATTCATGCCATTGACCTATTTCGCAACCCATAAATATAAGTTTTTTTCCAACGTGAGTAAACATATATCCGAATAATAGTCTTAAATTTGCAAATTTTTGCCAGTTGTCCCCAGGCATTTTTGATATAAGAGACCCTTTGCCATGAACTACTTCGTCATGGGAAAACGGCAGGACAAAATTTTCATGAAAGGCATAAATCATACTAAATGTTAGGGTGTTATGATGATATTTTCTGTAAATTGGCTCTTTTGAAAAATAAAGAAGGGTGTCGTGCATCCAGCCCATATTCCACTTAAAACCAAAACCAAGACCTCCAAGATATGTAGGACGTGAAACCATTGCCCATGATGTGGATTCCTCTGCATATGTCATGCATTCAGGGTAATACTGAAATACAATCTCATTAAATCTTTTAATAAAATCAATAGCCTCAAGATTTTCCCTGCCTCCGAATTTATTTGGATACCATTCCCCGTCTTTCCTTGAATAATCCAGATAAAGCATAGAGGCCACGGCATCCACCCTTAATCCGTCAATATGATATATCTCAAGCCAGAATAGCGCATTTGATATCAAGAAATTCGCAACTTCAGTTCTTCCATAATTAAATACATTGGTGCCCCAGTCTTTATGCTCCCTTAAACGCGGGTCAAGATGCTCATACAGAAATGTGCCGTCAAAATATGCAAGACCATGACCGTCTTTGGGGAAATGCGCCGGAACCCAGTCAATTATTACTCCTATATTATTTTGGTGCAACAAATCAACAAGATACATAAAATCCTGAGGCGTTCCAAAGCGGCTTGTGGGAGCAAAGTAACCAAGTGTCTGATAGCCCCAGGAAGCATCAAGAGGGTGTTCTGAAACAGGCAAAAATTCAACATGGGTAAAACCCATTTCCTTTACATATTCTGCAAGTTTTGGGGCTATCTCCCTATAGGACAACCATCTGTTTTCTTCCTCAGGCGCCCGCATCCATGAGCCAAGATGCACTTCGTAAATGGATACCGGACAATTACATTTATTGCTATGAATTCTTTTTTCCATCCATTCCTGATCATTCCAGTCATAACCATCTATATCCCACACAATAGATGCGGATTTGGGACGGACTTCAAAATAAAACCCGTAAGGGTCTAATTTTTCATTGGAATAAAGACTTTTGGCTGATTCTATATAGTATTTATAAATTGCGCCCTTTGATATCTCTGGTATAAAACACTGCCATATTCCCGAATGTCCCAATGGATTCATTTGGTCAGCGCCTTTATTCCATTGGTTAAAATCTCCTATCACACTCAAATATTGCGCATTTGGCGCCCATACATTAAACCATACCCCTTTTACTCCGTCTTTTTCCCCTTGATGAGCCCCCAGCTTTTCCCATGATTTATAAAAAGTTCCCTCTCTGAAGAGGTATATGTCCATTTCAGTAAGATTGCCATAGTCAACAATTTCTTCGTTAATGCTATTCATATTTTCCACCCCATCAAGTTTATTTATTATT
>DYOW01000144.1 GCA_020720325.1 Desulfobulbus propionicus | reverse complement strand
CCTTTTCTCCAAACAGTCCCCTCTCCCCTTGTGGGAGAGGGTTAGGGTGAGGGGTATTAAAAGAGGCAAGGGGTGATATACCCACTAAAAATCACATAGAGCTAGTTTTTTATTTAAGCTTCTGTTATAGCTGAGACTGCGCAATGCTGATCTGAAAACCATCTTTTTTGAAGATAGAGCGCGAGATTTACAAGGCTTATTAATACAGGCACCTCAACAAGTGGACCTATAACCGCTGCAAATGCCTCGCCTGAATTAATGCCAAATACTGCGATCGCCACTGCTATTGCCAGCTCAAAGTTGTTGCTTGCAGCAGTAAAAGAAAGAGTGGCTGTTTTTTCGTAGTTAGCGCCAAATTTTTTGCCAAGATAAAAAGACACAATAAACATCACAACAAAATAGATTAAAAGAGGCATCGCAATGTGTATCACATCCAATGGTAATTTTATTATGTATTCGCCCTTTAAGACAAACATCACAACTATTGTAAACAGAAGCGCAATAAGGGTGATTGGGCTTATTTTAGGGACAAATTTCGTTTCATACCACTCTTTTCCCTTGTTTTTTATTAAAATATATCTGGTAATCATTCCTGCAATAAAGGGGATGCCAAGATAGATAAAAACACTCTCGGCTATCTGCCATATACTAATATTGACTGTAGTTCCTTTTAAGCCAAAAAAAGGCGGCAGCACAGTTATAAATACCCAGGCATAAAAAGAAAAAAATAAAACCTGAAATATTGAATTAAATGCCACAAGTCCTGCCGCATATTCCCTGTCGCCGCAGGCAAGGTCATTCCATACAATCACCATCGCTATGCAGCGGGCAAGTCCTATCATTATAAGACCATACATATAGGCTGGATAGTCCCTTAAAAAGATTATAGCAAGAAAAAACATCAAAACAGGACCAATAACCCAGTTTTGAACCAGAGAAAGAGACAAAACCTTTTTATCCCTGAAAACCTCGCCAAGCTCTTCATATTTTACCTTTGCAAGGGGAGGATACATCATTAAAATAAGTCCAAGGGCAATGGGAATATTGGTTGTCCCTGTCTGAAACAGGTTTATAAAATCCACAGTTTTTGGAAAAAAATAACCTGAGAGAACGCCGATTGTCATGGCAATAAATATCCAAAGTGTCAGATACCTGTCAAGAAAAGATAATTTCTTAGTGATTTCTTTCATAGCTGCCTCTTAATTGTATTCTTTAAAGGTTTGTTTAATATGAACATAATTATTTTAATAAAGACTTTATTTCTTCAACCTTTAATAATTTTCCGCTGGATTTTACAATGCCGTCAACAACAAAGCCAGGGGTCGCCATAATGCCATAGCCCAGAATCCTTCCGTAATCTGTGACCTTTTCAAGTTCCGCATTAATTCCCAATTCTTTTACCGCCTCTTCAGTGTTTTTGTAAAGTTTAATACAGTTTGGACAGCCTGGTCCTAAAATTTCGATTTTCATGATATTTTCTCCTTGTTTTATGGAATTACATAATAAAATTAAACAAATAGCCTACAAAAATGATTGATATTGTTAAAATTCCAGCAAATATAAAGATAAGCTGTTTTTTTAATACCTGGCTTAAAATCACCATTTCAGGAAATGAAAGCGCTGTGACAGACATGGTAAATGCGAGCATTGTGCCAAGGGGCAGACCTTTGGCAAGAAGAACTGGCAAGAGAGGGATTATTCCCGCGCAGCTTGCATATAATGGAACACCCATCAAAACCGCTATAGGAACAGCAAAAATATTATCCTTTCCTGCTATTTTGCCAAGATAATCCTGGGGAACAAAGCCATGAATAAGAGAACCTATAAAAATAGCTATTATAATGAAAATCCATGTCTTTTTTATCACACTTGTCATGTAATCCTTTGCATAGATGTGTCTGTCTTTCCATGTTACGGCATTTGAGATATTGCAGTGTCCCACTTGTGTTTGCCACACATAGTCCTGGACATATCTTTCAAGTTTTAGTTTTCCGATTATCATACCAACAACAATCGCAAGGGTTAATCCTGTAATCATATATATTGCGGCTATTTTCCAGCCAAATACCCCTAAAAGCATCACAAGGGCGATTTCATTTACCATTGGTGAAGATATAAGAAAGCTAAATGTAACTCCAAGGGGAATGCCTGCCTCAACAAATCCTATAAAAAGAGGACAGGCAGAGCATGAGCAAAAAGGAGTGACAACGCCCAAAAACGCAGCGAATATATTTCCTATAAACTCTTTCTTTCCTGAAAGATAATTTTTTACCTTTTCAGGTGGAAAAAAAGACCTTAATATTGATACAATGTAGATGACTGTGGCAAGCAGAAAAAATATCTTTGTGGTGTCTTCTATAAAAAAATGCAGGGATTTGCTGAATTGTTCGTCAGGGTTCAGCGAAAAGAGGTAAAATACTATAAAATCTGCAAGTTTTGTAAAAATAATAAACATTTTTTTTTCCTTTTATATAAATTTTTTGGCTCTATATGGTTTTTAGTTATTTCCCCCTCACCCTAACCCTCTCCCACAAGGGGAGAGGGGACTGAAGGGTAATGCTCACACTATTGGAGAGGCACAATTATTACCACACCAATTAAATATAAAAATTTATTAAAGCATTATTATAATTATTTTAATATGTTAAGTATGCAATTAATGAAATTTATTCCTGTATTTAGTTGGTGCGGTAATAAGTCTCCCCCTCCCTCGAAATATGAGAATAAAAAAATGTCTCCCCTCCCATCAAAGGAAGGGAAATTTAATTGCACCCTCTCCCCTTTTCT
>DYOW01000051.1:6095-17208 GCA_020720325.1 Desulfobulbus propionicus | reverse complement strand
TAAGTGGGTTATCAGGCTTCCCATCATTATTAAAATGTTTGTAGCCGGTTTTAATGGTCCATGTCAGCGCCTGAGGGTTGTAATTTTTATCATACACCAACTGCCACCCTATGATTTGATCGGTTTCATCAAACCAGACAGTCAGATCAATGTGTTGATCAAAATACCATTTTCTATGTGGCTCATTTATATATGATTTTACCCCGATTATTTCATAAAGCATATTGCTCTCCTAACGCATTATTAAAAGTATTATTTGTTGTAATTGCATTGAAAAACCGGTGTCAACATAAAAACTTCAAGGGAAGCCTTTTTAACTGTGCTTGCATTTGCAAAAGATGTGGGCATGTCATCAACAGTTATAGGCGTTCCGTTTTCAAGGGATTTCATGAAATTACCAATAAACTTTGATAAATTTTCAATTCCTTCCCTTCCCTGAAGTTTTTCAATCACATCTTGATCGGTATCAATTTTTTCGCCTGCAAGTTCAACAACAACTTCCAGTTGCGCTTTAATATTATTTCTTATGTCATCAGGCATATAAACTGCGTCAAGCAAAGAAATCAACGAATTATAAAGATTTTGTTTGGTTTGATCAGTTACGCTTTTTGTGGCGCTATATTCGGCTTTTGCGGTTTCAACATAGAGATTAACCTGTCCTGCCGCTGCATTAACCTCAGATGGGATTACAATGCCAGTTGGCTTATAGTCTTTGAGCGCTTGTTCCTGGGTATCAGTAAGAACTGATTCCACGGCTGTTTTTCCTGAAAAGATATATCCAAAAACATCCATGCGGCTGTCCTGTAATGTTGAGACAGCGTTTTCAATCTCTGCAAACTCAGTGTCGTTAATGTTTTTATCTGTCGCTGCTTTTTTTATAACAGATAATAAATTGGTTCTGTTTGTCCGGTTAAGTTTTAGGCTGTCTTCAATTTTTACAAAATAAACTCCTGACATTATTTTTAATTCTGCCTGCTGTCTTTGTGTTAAATTAAGGTTGGTTGGGAGCTGCCTTGAAACCTGTCCCCATACGCTGTCATAAGCCTTTTGCGAACATGGATCGTCTGCATACAGATTTGTTGTTGAAAATAATACTGCTATAGCTGCTGCTCCGCCTGAAATTAAGCCTTTTAAAGATGATTTCTTTTCCATTTTTTTTCTCCTTGATTTTTGTTTTATTAATTTTTTTTGTTTGTTATTGCTTCTTGTATTACTATGTCATTATGTGTTATTGAATCAGTGATATTTTCGCAGGTCATCATTTTTTCTATCACATCAATAAGTTTTTCACGTCTTGTATTTTTTTTGTTTATAACCAAATCATTGTTTGTAAAATTTTTTTGTTGCATTTTTTTCTTCTTTTTTTTAGTTTTATTTAAGAAATAACTTATCCTTTTTTTGTTGTATTATTTTTATGTTTATTTGTTATTTATTATTAAAAAATGTTGCAATTTTGTTGTAATCTATTTTTTAATAATTCAATTTATTTTATTTGAGATAGAATATACAAAATATGTGTTGTAATATTTTTATGAAATGTTATAAAAAATTTTAAAAAAATATTGCAAAAATATTGAAATGCATTTTTTATAAATAAATCTATGGCTAAAAAGGCTTTTAAGAGCATCTACATACGCTTAAATATCCTGTTTGTGCTGCTGCTTGTGACAGTGATACTTATTATTTCCCTTATTTTCAGAGAAGTTGTGAGGGAGTTTATGTTTGAAATAAATGAAAACAGGTCAAAGTTTACCCTCATGACCATAAAAAATGAGATTTTATTAAGTGAAAATGCCGGTATATCCATTGATACCCTCTTAAATCAGATTGTAAAAAGAAGTGTTGAAGAGCATGTCCTAATACTTATTGCCAATGGCAAAATATCGAATATAGTTGGAAAAATCGAGGAATCCGAGAAATCATTGGCGCTTGCCTTTGCGTTGTTTTCTGAAAAAGATATTTCGGTTGATGTAAAGGGAATAGGACCTAATATAAAGCTGATTGGCGCGATAAAGCTTGATAATTCAAGAATTCTTTTAATGATTTCCCATTCAAAGCTTATAAAAGAGAAATTTTTTTATTTCTTTTTCTTTTTTACTTTATTTATAATTTTTATTATTTTTCTTGCGGTATTTATCTTTTCCCAGAAACTTTTTAAACCAGTGATAAAAAAACTGAAAAAACTTGAGGATGCCATAAGGCTTTACAAATCCGGCGATAATACCGTGAGAATTAGTGTTTCCAGAGATAAGGAAGATGAATTTGACCTTGCATTCAATGAGTTTAATGAAATGACAGACATCATTGAAAATCTTAAAAAACAGCTTACGGATAAGCTTGAATGGGAAAAGTCCTTGCTTTCATCCCTTGCCCATGATATGAACACACCCATCACAATATTAAGGGGATATTCGGAAAATCTCATGGAGCATGTTGAGCAGATGTCATCCAAAGATGTAAAAAAAATCTGCATTGCGCTTCTCACACAATCCCTTTATCTACAATCCCTTGTGGATGACCTTTTGACCCTTGCAAATGCAAAGATTTCCCGACTTGGAATAAAGTGTGAAGAGATTGCCCTTGACCCGTTTTTAGACTCACTTATAGATACCTTCAGCCCCCTTGCAATGGACAAAGGGATTATTATAACTGGCGATGCGGATGGCATTAATCTCTGGGCAGATCCGGTGAGATTAAGGCAGATAATGAGTAATCTCATAAGAAATGCAATAATTTATGCAGACGGCACAAGTTATATTGAGATACGGGCTGAAATCTCTGAAAACGGGGTGTTAATTAATGTCAGAGATGATGGAAAAGGACTGCCTTCTGAGATAATTCCTGTGATTTTTGAGGATAAGACAGAGATTAAAAGGGAAAAAATAAAGGGCTGGGGTCTTGGTTTGCGCATAGTAAAAATGCTTGCCGGGCTTCATAACGGATGGTGCGGGTATGTTAAAGAAGAAAAAGGAGCGCATTTTCAGATATGGTTTCCTTTTAAATAAAAATAAATGAAACTGTTTATTTTTTTTATAAATCTATTATTCTAAGGATAAAAACCTTCGGCGCGGTTAGATATGACAACAGGAACAATACTTCTTGTGGAAGATGAAAAAGAAATAGCGGATTTGTTGCTTCTTCCCATTAAAGAATCCGGATTTAATCTTATTCATTGCGACAACCTCCAAAAGGCAAGGGAAACCTTTGAAAAAGAGAGGTTTTCAGCCATTCTTCTTGATATAAACCTTCCTGATGGAAACGGAATAGATTTTTGCAGGGAAATCCGCGCAAAAAGCCATGTTCCAATCCTTATGATCACAGCAAAAAGAGATGAGATTGACAGGATACTTGGGCTTGAATTTGGAGCTGACGATTATATTGTAAAGCCCTTCAGCCCGAGGGAAGTCACCGCAAGAATCAAGGCTGTTCTAAGAAGAACTGACTGGGATAAGGCGGATAATCATGATAATAAAGACGCAGGGCAGGGAGATAAAGAAAATATTCTTAATTATGCAGGATTAAAGATAGATTACGGCAGGCAGGAGGTGTCTGTTGACGGTAATTTACTTTCTCTTACAAAAACTGAATTTGACCTTGTCTCCACTTTTATCAGAAGACCCGGAATGGTTTTTACCAGGGACAAACTTATAGAACAGGTCTGGGAGGGAACATTTATCCAGGACAGGGTTGTGGATTCGGTAATAAGCAGATTAAGGAGAAAGCTTGGAAATCTGCCAGACGGAAGACCGAGGATAAAGACAGTTCACGGCGCAGGTTATGCGTTTACAGAGGTGTGAGGTTTGGGGTGATGTTTCATTTTTTTGAATAAGTTTAATATCTATGTCTTTGAAGAAGTTAAGAGCCTGTTGGATAAAATAGTTTTTTTTTCGTCCTTGCGGTTATATGCCCCCTTTCCTTTAAGTTTTTTATGAACTTTATTAGGGGGAATAAGGGGCTGTCTGAATTTTTTGGTCTTTTTATTGGCGCTCATTTATTTTACCTCCTTTAAAAATCTTTACTCTTAAAAGCAAAATCACCACTCACTTTCCTTTTTTCTGAAACCTTGGCCCATCAAGAACAAACCATTCATTGCCCTGTTTTATTCCTATAAATTCCCCTCTTTTTATCAGGGTGCGCATGCTGTCTTTTGCAAGAGTCAGTTTTTCTGCTATTTCATATCCGGGTTTAAGCCTAAATCCCATTTTATCCTGAATTAACGGGATTAAAATCCTGTCAAATGAATTTATGAGAGATTGCATAAAAAGAGATTCAAGCAATTTGGTCTGCATATTATTTAAGGCATTAAAGACCTCGTCTTTTACAGGTTGTTTCGTTGTTAAATCTGTCAATACTTTATCTGCCTCTTCCAATGCAGTGTAATATTTTTTTTTACCTTCATCATTTCCTTTTAGAATAAAAATTGGAAAACCTGCTGAAACAAGCAGATAATTCGCAAATATCCTTCCTGTCCTGCCGTTTCCGTCCTGAAATGGATGAATAGCCTCAAAAAGCGCATGTTGTCTTGCAAGAAATTCTAACGAATCCAGATTGTTGATATTGGAATCTAAAAATTCCCGATAGATTTTTATCCATTCGTCCAGATAATTCCAACTGGGCGGCTGAATCTTAGTCCCTGCAATTTTAATATCCCCTTTTCTAAATTCCCCTACAAAACCAAGGCTTTTATTGATTTGTCTGAGAACAGCAATTCTTATGTCAGGTTTTTCATTGTCTTTATAATATTGATAGCCAAGCCCGTACATAAACTGGGCAGATCGAAAATAATTAAGGATTGCATCGTGTCTGTTGTCTCTGGAATATTTTTTTTCTATTACACCTGATAATTCTTTCTCTGAAAAGAAATAACCCTCTATCATAATGGAATGCCTTGTTTCATCTGAAAGCAGGTAAAGCCACTCTTGATTGCTGACAACAGGTTCAGGCAATCCGGCAAGTTTGTCAATAAGTTCTTTTCTTTTTATTATGTAGAAATTGTTTCGCATATAATTGATTTTATCTTTTTATATCAAAAAATCAATAAAATAGAATTGTTTCGTAAGGCTTATAGTTTAAAAACGAAACAAGAAAAGGCTATTAAACTAAAATTTTCTATAACCATGTTATTCTTACTCCGCCCTTAATGAATCAATAGGGTCTGATCCCGCTGCCTTTATTGCCGGCAGAACCCCTGAAATCATCCCCATAAGCGAGGTCATTAAAACCGCAAGCGCCGCAAAATCATATCTTGTCTTTACAGGCAAAACTGGAATGATAATATGGATAAGCTGTGATAAAAGGATGCCAAGGACAAGACCTGAAAAAGCGCCTATAAACGCAAGAATAAGCGCCTCTGAAAGAAAAATCCATAATATCTGCGCTTTTGTAGAGCCCATCGCAAGAAGAAGCCCTGTCTCAGCCTGCCTTTCATTAACCGCTATGGTCATTATGGTTAAAATACCCACAAGACCCACAACAAGGGATATGCCGCCAAGAGCGCCCACCGCAATTGTTAAAATATCTAATACAGAGCCAAGCACATCAAGCATCTGCTCCTGACTTGTGATTGTAAAATCTTCCTTTCCGTGCCGGCTTATAAGAATTTTTTTTACAGCGTTTATCACGGTTTTTGACGGCGCATCCTCTTTATAATAAAGGTCAATCTCCTTTAATCCTTCATTATCAAAGAGATCCATCGCCCTTACTGTTGGTATAAAGATTGTGTCATCCATATCAATTCCAAGTATTTGTCCCTTTGATTCCATGACACCCAGGACTCTGTATCTCTCGCCGCTTATCCTGATGGTCTTTCCAATGGGGTTTATTCCATTAAAAAGCTCCATATAAGCCTTGCTGCCAAGAACCGCAAATGCCCTGGGAGTTTTTATGTCATCAGGCGGAAGAAATCTGCCAATATTTACCTTCATCTTAAAGGTTTCAGGCATTTCAGGCGTAACTCCGTAAATCGCAAGCCTTCGTTTTCTGTTGGATGCCTCTGCCTCGGCATTTCCCCAGACAACCGCGGTTAGTCGTTCAATATATGAGATATCTTTTAAGGAAAGGGCATCTTCAATTGTAAGGGGTCTTACAGTTCCGATTATGCCAAGGGGTGTTCCAAGTGTTGTGATTTTTCCCGGATTAATCGCAAGTATGTTTGTCCCAAATTGCGTGAATTCAGATATGACATACCTGTTAAGACCCTCTCCCATTGACGTTAATATCACGACCATTGCGACGCCAACTGATATAGCAGTGATTGTGAGCATGCTTCGCAATTTGCTAAATATCAGTGAGTTTAATGTGAATTGCAGAAGGTCTTTTACAAGCATTTTTAACTTTTCACCTTCCGTAAAGGGATTGTATGGGGTCAACCTTTGCAGCCTTCATCGCAGGAAGTATCCCAAAGGTGAGTCCAGTGAATATGCCAATAAAAATAGAGATAAAAATAGCCCAGAGAGGTGTTTTAATGGGAAAAGCCGGGTAATAAAACATTATAAGGCTGTTTCCGCCTATCCCTATAATAAGTCCTAAAATTGCCCCGTAAAAAGAAAGAAAGACAGATTCAGTGAGAAAAAGCGTTGTTATTTGTTGGTTTGTCGCTCCTATTGCCTTTAAAAGCCCTATCTCTGTTTTTCTTTGTGATAATGAAACAAGCATTACATTCATTATTAATATGCCCGCCACTATAAGGCTTATGCCTGCGATTCCCGCGACCGCAATGGTCAATATCTTTATTATATTGTCAAATGTGCTTAAAACAGCGTCTTGTGTGATAATTGTGATGTCTTCCTCGCCGTAGTGTCTTTTTTTTATGGTTTCAAGAATGTGTTTTTTTACCGCCGGAATGTTTTCCCTGTTTGTTGTCTCAACCATTATCCTGAAAAGCGAATTTGTGTTAAAAAACATCTGGGAAGACGCGACAGGCGCTATAATAATCTCATCAAGGTCAACGCCTATTGATTCGCCTTCAGGGGAGATTACGCCAATAATCCTGTATCGCCAGTCCCCTATCCTTACAAGCTGACCTAATGGAGAAGCGTTTCCAAAAAGCTCTTTTTTTAACGAGCTTCCAATGACACAAACAGACATTGCGGTGGTTGGGTCAATCTTTGGCAAAAAACTGCCCTGCTCCATCTTTAATTTTCGTAATTCCAGAAAATCAGATGTGGTTCCCATTATGGGAGCCTGCCTCTCCCTGCTTCCATAAGATAATGGGGCTTCACCCGCTACAATGGGGGCGATTCTTGCTACATTCGGATGTCTTGTGATGGCTATGGCGTCTTCTATTGTAAGGTCTCTTGGTGTGTCTCCTATAAAGACAGATGGCTGTCCGCCCGTGGTTTCAGACCTTCCGGGAACAATAAAAATAAGGTTTGAGCCAAGCGACGAAAATTCATTAACAACATATAATCTTGCGCCTTCACCAATGCCAGTTAGGATTATCACTGCGCCAACCCCGAACGCCATGGAAAGAAGGGTAAGGATTGTCCTTGTTCCAGCGCTTTTTAATGTAATTAATGTCTGAAGAAAAATATCATAAATGTTCATGGTCAGGGGAAATTATCTCTCCGTCTTTCATCTTGATTTGTCTTATCGCCCTTTTTCCAATTTCTGGATCATGTGTGACAATAATCAGTGTGATGCCCTTGTTGTAAAGGTCTTCAAGGATATGAATTATTTCCTTTCCTGACTGACTGTCAAGGTTTCCTGTGGGTTCATCCGCAAGAAGCGCTGAGGGTTCATTTACTATTGCCCTTGATATAGCCACCCTTTGTCTTTCGCCTCCGGATAGCTGATTGGGGCGGTGATTCATTCTTTTTTCAAGACCCACGGATTTAAGTATCGCAGAAACCTTATCTTTTCTTGAAAAAGAGGGAGTTCCCCCAAGCATTAAGGGCATTTCAACATTTTGCATGGCGGTTAGTCTTGGAATTAGATGAAAAAACTGGAAGATAAAACCTATTTTTTGAAGCCTTATCCTTGCAAGGGCATTGTCATCAAGAGAAGACACATCCTGATTGTCAAAAAAATACTTTCCCTCTGTTGGTCTGTCAAGAAGTCCTATCATATTTAATAATGTTGATTTTCCAGAGCCTGATGTGCCCATAATAGAGATATATTCACCTGATTTAATGTTTAAATTGATATTTTTAAGGGCATATACTGGTTTTTCTCCTATTTCAAAGACACGGGTGATGTTTTTTAGTTGTATCATCTTAATTATTTATATAAATTATTTTGTCATTAAATTTTATATTTTTATTAATGAGTTAGGTATATTGTCAAAAAAACTGATTAATCATATATAATCTGTATTTTCAGTATAATCATTTAATCAGTTTCATTCGTGATTCAGAAATTTATTACATATTTTCAATATTAACCAGCGCTCCTTCCTTTACACCCTCCCTTTCAATGGAAGTGACAAGAATATCCCCTTCATTTAATCCTGAGATTATCTGGGTGAACTTCCAGTTTGAAATGCCTTTTTGAACATCTTTTTTTGATATTTTTTTGTCTGAGGGATTATAGATAAAAACGCTTTTTTCATTGATAAGCGCCTCGGTTGGGATGCGTATTGTATTATCCACTTTATCAATGGTAATCTCAAGGTCAGCGCTGTATCCGGGAAGCATATCAATTTCGATTATATCTTCAGTAAAATTTGCCTCTACCTCCACTGTTCTTGCCTGTTTTTCAAATTCCTGGGCGTATGGGGCTATTCGTCTTATTTCTCCCTTAAATTCCTTTTTGGGAAAGGCATCCACTGTAATCTTTGCGTGCAAGCCTGTTTTGACAACCGGCGCATCCATTTCATCAATTGGAGCTGACACATAGAGGCAGCTTTTGTCTATAAGGTCAATGACCGGAAGGGTTGCCACGCCAACAGGGGAGGGTGTCACATATTCGCCGATTTCTCCGTTAATTTCAGCTATAGTTCCTGAAAATGTCGCTTTTATGGTTGTTTTTTCAACCATTGATTTTGCCGTGGTTATTCTTGTCTCCGCAGCTTCAAGCGCAGCTTTTTGGGCGTCACATTCCATGCCCGATGTTTTCACATTAATATTTACGCTGTCAAATTCCTCTTCAGAAATTAGTTTTTTGTTATGGATATCAGAATATCTTGCCCTTGTTCTTTTTGTTTTTTCGTAGTTTGCGCATGCCTCCAGCATTTTTTTAGAGACACTTTCTTTTTCTTTAAAGGCAGTGTTAAGCTCAGATACAATGTCTTTGTTCCATAATTCGAGGAGCAAATCGCCTGCATTCACACGAGAGCCTTTTTTAAAAGGGAGTTTTTCAATCTGTCCGCCTATTATTGGTGATATTCTCGCCCTGTTGCATGCCTTTATTGTGCCAGCCCTTGTATTATTTACGGTTAGTTCCACAAGACCTTTTTCAGTCTTATAAGCATTGACATTTATGGGTTTTTCTTTTGAGATAAAAAAATATCCTGTTATTGATGCGGCAATTATGAGAAGAATTATAATTAAGAATTTTATTTTCACGGAAAGACCTTTAATAATTTTATTAAGAGTTTTATTAACTTTAATTTGTATTTTTTCAAATTCAATCTAATTTTTTTTAAAAAATTATGATTAAAAAATTAATAAAAAAAAATAACCAAATAATTTTAATAACAAATATCTTGACTTTTTTTGCATAAGTGAAAAACTATATAATTAAATTTATTAAATCAGGAATGTAAAAATGAAAGGCTTAAAGAAGATTGTCCCATCCCAGAGGACACAGCACATTGAATACGCAATCAGGGATATAGTCCTCCTTGCAAACAAAAGAAAAAAGGCAGGCGGAGACCTTTTTTATTTAAATATAGGCGACCCGGTGCTTTATGATTTTAAGACCCCCATACATCTCATTGAGGCGAGCTCAAAGGCGATGTTTGAAAATCATACTTCCTATGCCCAGTCCGAAGGTATTCCAGAGGCGATTGACGCCATACATAAGGATTGTCTTAAAGATAAAATTAATCCTTTTGATATAATGATAACAACAGGCGCCAGTGAGGCAATTGATTTTGCCCTTTCTGCGTTGGTGAACAGGGGTGATAACGTGTTGCTGCCGTCTCCGGGCTATCCCCTCTACAGCGCGCTTCTTGCAAGGCTTTTGGGGGAGTCAAGGTATTATAAGCTTGACGAGGACAACAACTGGATGCCTGATATTGACCATCTTGTTTCACAGATTGATGATAAAACAAAGGCAATTGCAGTGATAAACCCTAATAATCCAACCGGAGCGGTTTATTCTGAAAAAACACTAAGGGATATTATAGAGGTTGCAAGGCAACATAATCTGGTGATTTTAAGCGATGAGATTTACAGCAAGCTCATTATGAACGGTCAGCCACATATACCAATGGCAACCATTGATAATGAAGTTCCAATGGTCACCTTTAACGGGCTTTCCAAATCATATCTCTGTCCTGGTTTCAGAATTGGATGGGGTATAACAACAGGTGAGCCTGAGCTTATTTCCGATTTTGTTGAAGGTATGAAAAAACTTGCCAGGGCAAGGCTTTGCGCCTGCCATCCCAAGCAGTATGCAATTTCCGTCGCTTTAAACGGAAATCATGACCATTTAATAGAAGCCCTTGATAAACTTAAAAAAAGAAGGGATTTGACCGTTGAAAGACTAAACAGCATTAAAGGTATTTCCTGTCAGAAACCAAACGGCGCTTTTTATGCCTTTCCAAAGGTTCATCTTGATGTGGATGATGAAGAATTTGTCAAACAACTTATTAAAGAAACCGGGGTTGTTGTGGTGCATGGAAGCGGATTCGGACCGTATCCCAAATCACCTCATTTCAGGATTGTTTTTTTGCCTTCTGAAGATATTCTAAATGAGGCCTATAACAGAATAGAAGCCTTTATGAAGAGGCATACCGGGTAAAATAATATAATGGGAAAATTTTTCAGTAATTTATATCCTTTTAAATTTCCCCTTTTTTTATTAATAACCGCCTTTGTTTGTTTACTTCAATGTGATTTTTGTCATAGCGCTGGTTCTTATTATCCTGATGGCAGCATTTATAAAGAATTATTAAGAAAATATGTGAAAAATGAAGAGGTTGATTATCAGGGCTTTAAAAGAGATGAAA
>DYOW01000051.1:0-5995 GCA_020720325.1 Desulfobulbus propionicus | reverse complement strand
GAAAGGATTTCAAAGACCCAAGGATACATTTTGCAGTAAATTGCGCCTCAAAAAGCTGCCCCCCTCTTCATTTAGAACCTTACTATCCCGATATTCTTGACGAACAGCTTGATAATGTTGCTGCCGCATATATAAATAACCCTATAAAGACTTATATTAAAGGCAATAAACTCTATGTTGTCATGATTTTTAAGTGGTATGGAGATGATTTCAACAATGACATCAAGGCTTTTGTAAGAAAATACGCCACAGGGGAGTTTAAGGACAAGATTGAAAAAAATTATAATGACCTGGAAGTGGTTTTTCTGGAGTATGACTGGTCATTAAACGGTAAATAAATATAAGGAGGGCTTTATGCAATCTTATAACTATGATTATGATATCTGTGTGATAGGCGCTGGCGCAGCGGGTTTGACTATTGCTTCAGGCGCTTCCCGGCTTGGCGCAAAGACCCTGCTTATAGAAAAAGAACCTGTTCTTGGCGGCGACTGCCTGCATTACGGATGTGTGCCCAGCAAAACCCTTATAAAAACCGCAAATGTATTTCATCTTATAAAAAAATCAAAAGATTTCGGACTCCCTGAAATTAATCCGGCGGCTGTGGATTTTGAAAAAATAAGGGCAAGGATAAAAGGCGTTATTGACCAAATTCAGGAGCATGATTCTGTTGAAAGGTTTTGTAAACTTGGCGTTAAGGTCATGTTTGGCGCGCCGTATTTTGCTGATGAACATACAATTAATATTGACGGAAGAAGAATAACCGCAAAAAAAATAGTGATAGCAACTGGTTCTTCCCCTGCCATACCGCCGTTTAAGGGACTTGACAGGGTTTTATATCTCACAAACAAAGAAATTTTTTATATTGATAAGCTGCCCCAGTCAATGGTGATACTTGGCGCAGGTCCAATAGCAATAGAGATGGCTCAGGCATTTAACAGGCTTGGGACAAAGGTCTCTGTTGTTCAGAGAAGCAGTCAGATACTTAGCAGGGAAGACGGAATTCTTGCGGATGAGCTTATGGCTATTTTAAAAGAAGAGGGTGTCAACTTTTATCTTGATTCCAGTGTCACGCAAATTGAGCCTTTAGATTCTGATTTAAAGAGAATCCATATTGAACAGGTAATTTCAGGTCAGAAAAAACAAATAATTATCCTTGAGGCAGACACCATCCTTGTTGCCACGGGCAGAAGTCCTAATATAAAGGGGCTTGAATTGGATAAAATATCGCTTCAGTATGATAAAAAAGGACTAATTGTTGATGAGCGGCTAAGGACTAATCATAAGCACATCTTTGCGGCGGGAGATATTACCGGAAAATATCTTTTTACCCATGCAGCCGGCTATGAAGGCTCGGTTGTTGTGACAAATGCCATATTTAATCTGCCAAGAAAGACTGATTATACCTTAATGCCACGATGCACATTTACTGACCCTGAATTCGCCTGCATAGGCATGAGCGAAAAAGAGGCAAAAGAGGCAAGAATTTCATATTCTGTCTGGACAGAGGAATTTTTTACAAATGACAGGAGCCTTGCCGAGGGTTATGAAAAAGGCAGGATAAGAATGATAATGGATTCAAACAGCAAGCCCATTGGAATACAAATACTTGGGCCTCATGCGGGGGAGATATTAAACGGCTGGATTGTTGCCCTTAACGGCAAGATAAAGCTTTCCACTCTGGCAGGCTCGGTATTTCCTTACCCGACATTTTCAGAGATTAACAAAAAGATAGCGGGAAGCATTGTATCCAAATTTATTTTTTCAGACAGAGTGAAAAATACTCTCAAATTCTTTTTTGGTTTTAAGGGCAGGGCATGTGGTTCTTGCAATAAGATGTGAGGAAATTATGTAGGGACAATCCTATGGTTGCGCCTACATAAAAAGCAATCAAGCGGTTTCATAAAACTTCTTAATTATTGGATATAACTTTCTTGACATTGTGAAGGCGGCAAATTAAAATATCCACAAAATATCTGATTTTTATTTGATATACGAGGTGGATTTTGTTTAAAGCAGATGAGATTTTTTCTGATATTCCTTACGACCTCACAGGTCTTTTTGATGATTTGCCCTGGGGAATTTTAAATAACCTTAAAAAATATATTTCCCAAAACATTAAATCTTCTTTTAAAACCTCAGATAAAATAAGTTATTTTTCACCCTTAAACACTCATATCCTAATTATGCCCGATGGAGAAATAATATCTCATGGTTTTGAAGTTACAAAGGAGCATGAGGATGGTGAAAAACCTCATATTTTAATAGATGGAAAAAAAAATAATGACGCCACACTTATTTGTGCCGGCGTTATAATTACCGATAGCAATATACAAATAGGCAAGGGCTGTGTTGTGGAGCCTGGAGCTATGATAAAAGGCCCTTCAATTATAGGAAATAATTCTGAAATAAGGCATGGAGCATATATAAGGGGAAATACCATCATAGGGGATAACTGCGTGGTGGGGCATACAACAGAGGTTAAGTCTTCCATATTCTTAAACCGCGCCAAGGCAGGACATTTTGCATATATTGGAGATAGCATATTGGGAAATGATGTTAATCTTGGGGCGGGGACAAAACTTGCAAATTTAAGATTTGCAAAAGGAAATATAATGATTAAAATAGACAATGAAAATTATGATACCGGCAGGAAAAAAATAGGCGCTATTCTTGGAGATAAGACCCAGACAGGATGTAATTCAGTTACCAATCCCGGAGTAATCACAGGTATTGGTTGCTTAATATGTCCGAATAAATCTGTGTCGCCAGGTTATTACAAAGCAAATTCAATAATTAAATAAATAAAAAAACAAACAATAAGGAGCTAAAAATGTCTAGAATGAGAAAAACAATTATTACAGCGATAATAATGGGAACAATTGCTATTGGAGGCAATTTTTCTGTTGTAAAAGCAGAGGAAGACAAGGTTCTTGCACAGGTTGGAGACGAGAAAATAACTGTAAAAGAATTTGAGGAACAGGTTAAATCTCTTCCGCCTCAGCTTCAGGTGATGGTTTCAAGCAATCCTGAGGCAAAGGGACAACTTCTTGAATCATGGGTTCAGATGAATCTCTTTGCTAAGGAAGCAAAGACTTTGAAACTTGATGATGACCCAGCTTTTAAGACTAAATTTGCGAAGGTAAGAGATTCTCTTCTTGCTCAGGAATTTGTAAAGAAAGAACTGGAAAAAGCGCCTCAGATTAAACCTGAAGACATCAAAAAATTTTATGACGAACATAAAAACGAATTTGTCAAGCCTGAATCTGTTCATGCCCGCCATATTCTTGTAAAGGTTGACCAGAATGCCGATGAAAAGGCAAAAAAAGCAGCTGAAGCAAAGGCTAATGACATAAAGAAAAAACTTGCATCTGGTAAGGATTTTGCTGAACTTGCAAAGGAATTTTCAGATGATCCTGGTTCTAAACAAAAAGGCGGTGACCTTGGGTTTTTCCCAAAAGGCAGAATGGTTCCTGAATTTGAAAAAGCTGCCTTTGAATTAAAGGTAAATGAAGTAAGCAATCCTGTTAAAAGCAATTTTGGCTATCACATAATTCAGGTTCTTGAGAAAAAAGCCCAGGAAGAGATGAAATATGAGGATGTCAGCAGAGATATTGAAGAAAGGCTGAAAGCGCAGAAGCAGGAAGAACAGATTGAGTCTGTTTCTGAAAAGCTTAAGGCAAAATATACAGTTAAAATAAATAAAGAGCTCCTTCCTAAGTCAGAGCCAGCGGCAATGCCTAAAGATCACCCAAAAATTGACCAGGCTCCAGCTCCTAAAGACAACAAAAAACCAGCAGTAAAGTAATATCTAAAAATATTGTGTCAGGGGGGAAATTTTTCTCCCCTGTCGCTATTAAATAATTTTATATGAAAAAAGAATATTTTTTTTATGTTTTACTGTTTTTAACCCTGTTTTTTTCTTATGGCGTAAGTTACAGCGCAGAGGAATCCCTTGCTAATCCTGTTTATATTAACAGACTTTTGCGCCTTCCTGTTCCTGAACAGATTATCTTTTGCAATGAGCAGCTTCCCCTTGACTTTGAAGATGTAAAAGAACGGCTGGACTATGAGATTGTGAATATAATGGGAAGCCCGGTCACCACTACCATGTGGTTTAAGAGGGCAAATAAATATTTTGGTGAAATAGACAACTATTTAACCTCTTTTAATCTGCCTGCTGATTTCAAGTACGTTGCCCTTATTGAAAGCAATTTAAGATGTGATGCAAAAAGTTCTGCCGGAGCCGGTGGTCCCTGGCAGTTTATGGAGGCTACTGGAAAATCATATGGTCTTTGTAAAAACCCTTACGTTGATGAAAGACTCCATTGGGATGAATCTACAAAGGCTGCTATTCGTCATCTTTCTGATTTGAAAAATGATTTTGGCTCTTGTTTTCTTGCCCTTGCAGCTTATAATGCTGGTTCGGGAAGGGTTAGAAATGCAATGAGAGAGCAACAGGAGAACACTTTTTTTGCCCTTCGTCTTCCGCGGGAAACAGAGAGATATGTGTTAAGGGCTGTCGCTGCAAAACTTATCATGGAAAATCCCCAAAAATATGGAATTTTTCCTGAAAATGCAAGTTTATATTCACCTGAAAAATTTGAAGAGATTACTATGGTATTAACCGATAAATTTACATCTGTTTTAAGTCTTGCCAAGAATATGGGTGTTTCATACAGATATTTTTTTGAATTAAATCCCCATGTCACGAGTGACAAACTTCCCGCAGGGAAATATACTTTTAAATTGCCTTACAAAAAATCTAAGATAAATAATTACTTGCAGGATAATACTTCAGATTCTACCAATATCAGATAGTTACAGGGCTATTTTTTTAGCCCTGTTATTTTTTAAATTATTAAATTATTTTTTTACCCTTTCAACATACTCACCGGTTCTTGTATCAATCTTTAGCATTTCACCTTCATTTACAAAAAGCGGAACATTAATATCATAGCCAGTTTCAAGTGTGGCAGGTTTGGTGACATTAGTTGCGGTGTCGCCTTTTGCTCCCGGGTCTGATTTTATAACCTGAAGCTCAACAAAAGTGGGAAGCTCAACGGAAATCGGTCTTCCGTCAAAGAGAAGCACCGCGACTTCCATGTTTTCCTTAATAAATTTTTTACCGTCTCCCAGATTTTCTTCGGTCATTTGTATCTGTTCAAAGGATTTTGTATCCATAAAATGATAACCTTCAGTATCCTTGTATAGATATTGCATTCTTGTCTCTTCAAGCTGGGCTTGCTCAAATTTATCACCTGAGCGGTATGTCCTTTCAAGGGTGTAGCCGGAAATAAGGTTTTTTAGTTTGCATTTGTATAAAGCCTGTCCCTTTCCGGGTTTTGAGAACTGAAATTCTGTTATAATATGGGGATTACCGTCCAGAATTACTTTTAATCCTTTTCTTAAGTCTGAAGCCTCGTACACGTTTATTCTCCTGTTTTTAAAATGCTAAATTTATTTTTAAAATATGTTTCTCTTTTTTAAGCTATTTATTTGAAAATTGCAACCCTAAAAAGGTGTAAAATATGTGAAAAAGTATTTTTTACTCATATCTTACGGAAAAATCTTTAAAATCAGGTATGTATTCAAGGGTTTCTGTAATAACCTCTGTCACCTGAGCATAATCAGGGCCGTCCCATGCCCATTTAATTAATTCATCAAGCATATCTTCCTCGCCAATTGCAAGAAATTCCACATCACCGTTTGGAAGGTTTTTCACCCAGCCTGTTAATTCGAGTGATTTTGCCTTATTCCGGGTAGATGCCCTGTAATATACACCCTGCACTCTGCCTTTTACAATAGCATGTATCGCTTTTTTCATTTGATAATTTTCCTGTAAATTTATTAATTTTTAAGATTTTTTGACGAAAATTTCATCACTAAAAAACTTGAATCTTGTCTTTTTCATCTCGTCATTTAATTGCATTGAAACATTATTATGGCTGCCTCTAAAAATTCATAGACTTTTTTAATGCTATATTATATAATGATA
>DYOW01000143.1 GCA_020720325.1 Desulfobulbus propionicus | reverse complement strand
TTTGGGTGGCGGAACATTCGTTCCAATCCAGCTTATTAATATGTCTTTTATAATCAGACATTATAATTTTTTTTATATAAAATACAAATAATTTTATGTGATATTTATAATGTCTTATTATTAAAAAAGCCAGGAGATATTCAAATTGCCCCCTCTACCCTTGAGGGAAAGGGTTGGGGTGAGGGGGAACAGGAGAGGTTAAAGGGGAAATAAAATCAGCTTAAAAATCCAATGGGAGCAAAACTTCCAAGAAGTATCTGGTCAGATACAGTCTGGGATACACCAAAACATTTTGTAAGAACAGTGGCATATAAACCTCTGAAATCCGTTGTGAATTTCATATTGCCTGAAGAATCAAGGTCAGTAAGGCTTGGCATTGTTCCGTAAAGTCCAGGATTTATATTTCCCATCACAAAAACAGGCTGCGCTGTGCCGTGGTCTGTGCCTGAACCGTTTTCTTTAACCCTTCTTCCAAATTCAGAAGCAATTAATACAACAACCTTATCTGAATGTCCAAGTGTCTCAATATCTTTTAAAAATGTTGAGGAAGCCTCGGCAAGCGTTTTTAAGAGTGTGGGCTGGGTGGTGAGCTGGTTTGAATGCGTGTCAAATCCTCCAAGGGCAAGATTATAAACATTAGTCTGAAGCCCTCCTGAAATAAGTCTTGCCACCATTGACAACTGGCTTCCAAGTCCTGTGGTGGGGTAAGTTATACTGTTTTTCTGTGCATTATTTATATCG
This sequence comes from Desulfobulbus propionicus, assembly GCA_020720325.1. Lineage (GTDB taxonomy): Bacteria > Desulfobacterota > Dissulfuribacteria > Dissulfuribacterales > DYOW01 > DYOW01. The sequence continues at coordinate 2,117 of DYOW01000143.1, read as the reverse complement.
TTTACAATTTTTGCAAGGTTTTTAGCCTGTTCCTTAGCTCCAAAAAGAAAATCAAATTCTGAGGCTGTCAGTCCTGTTGGCGCTGTATTTTTGGGAAGCACAACTGTTTCCTTCATATTATTATATAATGATGTGGGATTTGTTGTGGCAAGTCCGAGATAGCTTTCTCCTGTTGAGGTAAGAAGTGTGTTGGAATTTTGAACCTCAACTGAAAGGGGAAAGGTCTGATTTTGTATCTCTGAAGGAAAAGCAGTCTGCAAATAACGCCCTATCCAGCCAGTGTCTATCACAGGGGCTGTGTTTGCGCCTCTCCAGATATCAGTGGATCTGAAGTGGGAAAGGTCAGGGTCTGGATAGCCTACCCCCTGAACAATCGCTATTTTTCCACTGTTCCAGAAGTCCATAAGAGTTGTCATTTCAGGGTGAAAACCAAGTGTGTCGCTTATTGGAAGGACTTTATCCGCCGCAACCGCCATAGTTGGTCTGGCGCTGTAGTAGGCTGCATCCTTAAAAGGAACAACAGTATTTAATCCATCATTTCCTCCGTTTAGCTCAATAAGCACAAATATTTTTTGTCCTGATGTCAATGCAAAGATATTATTTGAATGTCCCAGAAAAGGTATGGATAAAGCGGTTGCGCCCGCTGCCTTTAGAAAATTTCTTCTTGATAATCTCATTTTTTTGTCTCCTATGAAAGATGAAATTCTGGCATTTTAAAGATAATTTTTAACACATCAGTCAAGGATTTCTGACCCGCTGATGAGGTGGGGTTAAATGTTGTCTGATTTTTGGCAAGCTCTTTGGAAAGCGCATTAATAATCTCATCAGTTACAGGCGCTGCAAGAAGGTCATCAAGGACAGCCTTTATAAAATTTGTGGCGCTGTCTGTGGGATATGCAGAAATAAATGCGTTTATATTAAGGTAAGTAAAATATTTGCTTGTAAATAATGCATTTACATAGGCATTTCTGTTTGAAAGATAAGTTGCATTAATCCATGACCTGTGGCTGTCCCATCCTGCGACATCAGGAGGATTAAAAATTGATTGTCCCATTGAGTTTAGGGATTTTGCTGTTAAGGAAACAGCATCTGCAGTTGCGTTAAATTGTCTAAGAATTCCAAGGGTTAAATCAAAAGGGGCTTTTATGTCAGCTCCTATAAAGTTGCTGTCAAAAAAATGCTCGCTGCTTAAAAGTGTTTTTACTGCCCTTTCAATTTTATAATTATCCTGTCTGATAATTGATGCAAGCTGGTTGATTATATTTTCATCAGGCTCTCTGTAAACAAAGAATGTGTATAGCTTCCCTGCAATAAATTTTGAAGTCTGTTCCTGTTCAAAAATAATATCAACAATATCATCAGCGTCAAAATTTCCTGTTCTTCCATAAAATGTCTTTATGCTGTCATCGAAACGTTTTGGAACAAACACTGAAGAAAGTGTATTTCTGTTTATTGTCCAGCCGCTTAAAGCCTTTCCTGCCTCTGATACATCCTGCTGTGAATAATTTCCCCTGCCAATTGTAAAAAGTTCCTGGAGTTCCCTTGCGTAGTTTTCATTAATAGCTCCTTTTTTGCTTTTATTGCCGTCAAGGTATATAAGCATGGCAGGGTCTTTTGTTATTGTCCTTGTTAATTCTCTGAAATCTCCCAGCGCATAATTTCTGAAAGACTGATATATCTTATATATATACTGAGCTGCTTTTACCTTATTTTTTTCAACAACAAAGTGATTTGCCCAGAAATAGACCATTTTTTCCCTGATAGAATTGTCACTATAGCAAAGATTCATCCACCAGTTAGTTAATTCTTCATCGTGACCTTTTATTATTTCTTTATTTTCATCAGTAATTTGAACATCCGGATCATTCACCCATGAGGGGGGATTTACATTTGGTGAAACTGTCATTATTTGATCAATAACCTGCTGTGGAGTCATGGTTAATTTCTGTTCTATTTCCTGTTTTGTTGGCAATCCGATTCTTGTCCTTCTTAGAAGATGCAAGAGCCTTTGTTTATTCCAGGGTTTAGCTGAACCTGGTGTATAGGGTTCAAGCCCTGATGTCACTATGCTTTGGCTTTCTGTTGACAATGGAATTTCCTCCTTTTTTTTTCTTTAA
>DYOW01000050.1 GCA_020720325.1 Desulfobulbus propionicus | reverse complement strand
AATCTTGAAAGGCGTTTTTTTCAAAAGCAATCTTTTTCATTGCAAATCATCTAAATTTACTGTAACAAGGTTGCGATTATGGCTTACATTTTCTATGGATTTCAACAAACGCTCACGATTGGCTGGTGACTTCAGTAAATAAGCGGTTTCGTCCTCTTCTATTTCCGTAACGTCACATACCGCAATTTCAATTTCTTTGTTTTTAAACATGGCTTTCAAGGCTTTTAAAAACCGATTATCCAGCTCATTCGCATTTATTCGGTAAATTGTATACATTTAAGCCTCCTTCTTGTTATTTAGCAAATCCATTCAAATATAAATTATCAAAGAATTGTCTTGATTTTATTTGCTGTTAATTTGAATATAGTAAAAATTTTGATAAATACAATTGTTCTTTATCATTTCTCAAGAAAGCAAGATCGACGATAAGATTGAATATTTTCTGGTTAGCAATACCTCTGCAAGTTTTGTATATCTATCTTTTTAATCATATTGATGAATTCTGTTTGAAAAACTGGCATATTGCTGTTTTTCATAAACACTGCCTTCCATGTCACCGAAATTCCATTTCTGGTGATAGGACGAGCAATAAGCGCATTTGTTTCAAGATCGCTTTTTATCGCCCACAACGGAAAAACACTTGTCCCAAAACCAGAGGCAACCAATTCAAGAATAGCCTGATGCTGACCCACTGACATAAAACGTTTGGGTTTTATATCTCTTGGCTGCAAAACAAGCTGATAAAATTTGCTTTCCTCTTTTTCCGCATAGGAGATCAGATTCATTTCCCGAAAGTCCTCAAATCGAATATATGATTGTGCCTGTAAAGGATGTTTATTGTCCATTATGCAAACAAGCTGGTCTTCAAATAGGTGTAAATGAGTATAATTGTCTTCACCTATCGATATTGCAGTGATGATAATATCATACTTTTTTTGGGTCAGCTCCAGGGCGGGATTATATGAAGAGCCGATTTCAAGCTCAATATTGGGAAATCTTTTTTGAAATATTTCCATGAGTTTAGGGAGCCACTGAAAACAAAAAATGCACTGGGTTCCCACCTTTAGCTCACCTCTCTCACCCGCAACCTGTTTCGCTATCTCAAGCTCTGCAGCGTCAAGCAAACTAATAATGGTTTCGGCTGTTTTCACGAGCATTTTACCTGTTGCTGTGAGGATCATTTTTTTTCTTGTCCTGAAAAACAGATCCACTTGAAGTTTGCTTTCAATATCTTTTAATTGCTGACTAAGGGCAGACTGGGAAATATACAATTTCTCAGCAGCTTTTGTCATGCTGCCGGTTTCAGCTATGGAACAGATCATCCGCAAATGTTTTATTTCAAGGTAGTTCACAGATTAAATAAGTCCTTCTTATTAGTATTATTAAAACAATTAATTTTACTTATAAAACATTCTGGAGTAATTTACAACTAAAATCAGCTCTTGAAGACAAATTGTTTTTAGAGAGTCATGGATTTTTACTAAATTTTTTTATAAAGGAGAAAATTATGGCGCTAATTAAAACCGTATCAAAGGATAAGGCAGAGGGCATCATTAAAGAAGGATATGACATGTATATGAGCCGAATTGGCATCATGCCCAAACCCATGGAGATGTTAAGCGTAAGTCCTGGACTTTTTGAGATGCAGCTCCAGAGACTTCAGTATTTTGTCAAACATCCCACACTCAGCTTTTCTCTTCTTGCGCACATAAGGTATCTTGTCTCACACAATCTGGGATATCATTTCTGCATGGATTTAAACAAACATATTTTGCAGAAACAGGGCTTAGAGGAAGCGGATTTTCATAACATGGAAAAAGATCCGTCAAAATCGCTGTTAGAGGAAAAAGAAAGCGCCATGCTGGTTTTCGTCATAAAATCAGTTAAGGATTCATCTTCTGTTACCAAGGATGATATAAATAACCTTCTGAAATTGGGATGGGAGGACAGGGATATGGTTGATGCCCTTGCTCATGGTGTCAGTATGATTGATCACTTTATTATGATGCAGGTTTTCCAGATAGATCAAAACTGCATGATTAGCTGAAAGTGAGATCTCAGAGAAAAACAACATGAGACCTTTGCAAAACAAAATCTAAGGTCAAAAATCGTATTTTTGCAAAGGTCTCGATTATTCTTTTGAGGTTCTGTCAGAAGCCATCGAAGACGTTTATGCTCTAAGATAAGACAAGATCAAAACGGTCAAGGTTCATCACCTTATTCCATGCTGCCACAAAGTCATGCAGGAACTTCTTCTGTGAGTCCTCGCAAGCGTAAACTTCAGCCAATGCCCGGAGTTGGGAGTTAGATCCAAAGATAAGATCCACACGAGTAGCTGTCCATTTGAGTTCGCCGCTCACGCGATCTCGACCCTCAAACACATCTTTGTCTTCGGAGATTGCCTTCCATACTGTGCGCATATCAAGCAGATTTACGAAAAAGTCATTGGTAAGAGTCTCTGGTCGCTTGGTGAAGACACCATGTTGGGATTGTCCAAAGTTGGCATTCAAGACGCGCATACCGCCAACAAGAACAGTCATCTCAGGGGCGGTCAGCGTCAGAAGTTGCGCGCGATCAACCAGCATTTCTTCCGCTGATACGGCATATTTGGTTTTCTGGTAGTTACGAAACCCGTCTGCTTTCGGTTCGAGGAAACCGAACGACTTCGCATCAGTTTGCTCCTGCAACGCATCTGTGCGACCCGGAGCAAAGGGAACAGCAACAGCATGGCCGGCATTCTTCGCTGCTTGCTCCACGCCTGAGCATCCACCCAGCACAATCAAATCTGCAAGTGAAACCTTTTTCCCGCCAGACTGAGAATTGTTAAATGCCTTTTGGATTCCCTCAAGAGTTTGCAGAACTTTTTCCCGTTTCGACGGCTCATTTACTTCCCAATCCTTCTGCGGGGCAAGACGAATACGCGCCCCGTTTGCGCCTCCGCGCATGTCAGAGCCACGAAAAGTGGATGCAGAAGCCCAGGCAGTGGAGACCAGCTGGGAAACAGATAATCCAGAGGAAAGAATTTTACCCTTGAGATCTGAGATGTCCTGCGCGTCAATCAGCTCATGATCTACTGCTGGCGTCGGATCCTGCCAGATTAGATCCTCGGCGGGAACTTCCGGACCGAGATAACGCAAGCGAGGACCCATGTCGCGATGCGTCAGTTTGAACCATGCCCTGGCGAATGCATCAGCAAATTCCTCTGGATTCTGATGGAAGCGTTTTGCTATCGGCTTATAGATGGGATCCATCCTCAGAGAGAGGTCCGCTGTGGTCATGATGGTCGTAACCTTTTTTAAAGGATCGTGAGCGGCAGGCGCAAGGTCTTTTTCATCGGGATTGACCGGCGCCCACTGGTAAGCTCCGGCAGGGCTTTTCACCAAATTCCAATCATAGCCGAACAGCAGATCAAAATAGCCCATATCCCACTTGGTCGGATTCGAAGTCCACGCGCCTTCGATACCGCTGCTGATCGTATCTCCTCCCTTGCCGCTGCCAAAGCTGCTCTTCCAGCCGAGTCCCTGCTCTTCGATAGGGGCGGCTTCAGGTTCAGCGCCCACATGTGAGGCAGGTCCGGCTCCGTGACACTTGCCGAAGGTGTGGCCACCTGCGACGAGAGCTACAGTCTCTTCATCGTTCATGGACATACGAGCAAAAGTTGTGCGAACATCACGGCCAGAAGCAAGCGCATTTGGTTCGCCGTCAGGGCCTTCCGGATTCACATAAATGAGACCCATCTGCACAGCCGCCAGAGGATTTTCCAAATCCCTGTCACCGCTGTAACGGCTCTTCGGTTTGTCGCTCTTAGCAAGCCATTCCTCTTCTGAACCCCAGTAGATGTCTTCTTCCGGTTCCCAGATGTCTTCGCGACCACCGCCAAAGCCGAATGTTTTGAAGCCCATCGACTCCATGGCGCAGTTGCCGGCAAGGATCATGAGATCTGCCCATGAGATTTTCCTGCCGTATTTTTGCTTTATCGGCCAAAGCAAACGGCGCGCCTTGTCAAGGTTAACATTGTCTGGCCAGCTGTTAAGGGGCGCCAATCGCTGATTGCCAGAACCAGCGCCGCCTCGACCATCGCCCTGGCGGTAAGAGCCAGCGCTGTGCCAGGCCATGCGGATAAAAAGACCACCGTAGTGGCCCCAATCAGCCGGCCACCAATCCTGGGAGTCGGTCATCAGTGCGTAGAGATCATTTTTTAAGGCGACAAAATCGAGTTTTTTGAATTCTTCATGATAGTTAAAATCCTTGTCCATAGGATTACTTTTGTTAGAGTGTTGATGAAGAATCTTGAGGTTCAACTGATTCGGCCACCAGTCCCGGTTCGACATGACACCGCTGGCAATGGCTTTGCTTGTCTTGCCCGTCACAGGGCATTTGCTGTCATTACTCATGTCTATTCTCCTTTACTTTTTGGTTTGATGGTTATGGGGTTTAGGTTTGCACAGATAACATCATTTTAATTTTTACAATTTTTATATATCTTAATTATAAGCGATGACTCTGTCAATATGTAATAATTTGTAAATCAAAATTTTTTGTAAATAATAATAATTTGTAATTATAACAAAATGAATTTAATGGAATAAAATAATATTTGAACTGAATTTTTTTAAAAAATTAAACGTCATTGCCTCGAACAAAATATTTGGACATTCATAACTAAAGCCATTTATAATTATTTGAGTCATGCATTACACTTAAAAGGATCTTGAACATTATTAAAGGGATTGATCAGGATAAAAGGATTAAAAAAAATGGGAAATCTTGAACATCTTATAAATCCATTTAATCTTGTTCAAAGACTGGCATTACTTTTATATGCATTAAAAAAACTTTAATTTTCAATCCTTGCAGAAGAATAAATTTTTTACAATTTTTCATAAAAAAATTACTATAAACAACTGGTTTTGATTTTTATATAAAAATATAACAAATTTCTTTTCTTGACTAAAAGCCTTAAGCAAAATATTATAGAAAAATTAAACCTTTCTGGAAATTTAACAAAAAATGCAATATATATTTTTACTGTTTTTTATATTAATTCCATGCATTTCAATTGCTGAGGATTTACATACCCTTACACTTGATAAGGCCAAAGAGCTTGCCTTAAAAAATAACCCTGATATAAAGGCGCTTCAGATGTCAAAAGAGGTGTCCACTGAAGATGTAAACATTGCAAAGGCTGGCGTGTTGCCAAAAATTAATCTTTCTGAAACATTTGACACAACCAACAGCCCCTCAATGGTATTTACACACAAGCTCAATCAACAGCAATTTACACAAAAGGATTTTGACATAAATTCCCTTAATAATCCCGATTCAAGAAGCAACTGGAATACAAAATTATCTGTAACACAACCAGTATTTAATGCTGGCAGAGAATTTATTAATATTAATATTGCAAAAGAACATGAGCGTATTAATGAAAATGCCTTAAAATTAGGCACAAATCAAATTATTTACAGCGTTGAATCTTCATTTTACCTTGCCCTCTTAACAAAAGATGCCATAAATGTCCTTGAAACTGCAAAAAACGCCTCTAAATTAAGCGAGGAAATATCCATAAAAAGAAATGAAAAGGGTGTTGCCCTGAAATCAGACGTGCTTACAACTCAGGTTCACCTTGCCCAGGTTGAAAAAGAGCTTATAAAAGCCACCAATGACCACAATATTGCCCTTTCCTATTTGAATTATATTATGGGCATGGAACAGGATAGCTCCTTCATAATACAATATAATGATGAGGAAATGCTGCCGATTTGCAAAAAACTTGATGAGTGTATGCAAATAGCAAAAAATGCCAGACCTGAAATATCTATAAAAAATTCCCAGAAGGAAATTGCCCATCAGAAAAAAAGAGAATCAAGATTTGATTATCTTCCTGACTTAAATGTAGTGGGAAGCTATGACCTGCATTCACAAAATCCAATTAGTTCCGACGGTAATTCATGGGATTTAATGGTTACATCCTCTTTTAACATCTTTAGTGGCGGTTCTACAAAGGCTAAGATAAAAAGCGCCACTGCAAATGAACGAAAAAGGGAATACGAGCTAAAAAGCCAGGTTGAAAAAATAAAGCTTGAAATTAAAGAAGCCCTTTATGATATTGACACTGCAAAAAGACATATTGAGGTCATGGAAAAAACCATTTTACAGACAGATGAAACCCACCGAATAATTAGAGAGAGGTATAATAATGGACTTTCTCTTATGGTTGAATTAATTTCTTCCGAAACAACCATGAAAGACGCAAATCTAAACTATATTAAAGCTGTTTATGATTACAGGCTTGCCTTGTTAAAATTAAAATTAATGACCGGAAATATTTAGAATATTTTCTATTAAGGAGAAAGTTTAATGCCCATAAGATTTATATTAATCGCTCTTTGCCTTTTACCTGTTCTTATAGCCTGTGAAGGGAAAAAACAGGAGCCTGTTGACAGAACACCTTCCAGGGTCAAGGCAGAGACATTAAAACTTGAAAAAACTAATGTGCCTGTTTACAGAATTTTTATGGGAAAGACCCAGGCAAAGGATAATGTTATAATTGGCGCAAAAACCTCCGGCTACATTACAAATATCTATATTGAAGAAGGAAAGGCTGTTAAAAAAAACCAGAGGCTTATTTCCATTGACTCAGAGGGGATAAAGGCAAGGATTTCATCTTTTGATGCTGAAAAAGATGCTGTTTTAAACCAAAAAAAAGCCCTTGAGGCAGAGCTTAAATATGCTGAGTCTCAGTTTAAAAGGTTTAAAGCGCTGAAAGAATCAAACGCTGCCACAGAAGAAGAGTTTGAAAAGGTAAAATCTTCGTATTTTAATATAAAAGAAAATTTCAATGCAATGGATTCAAAGGTAAAATCCATTGAAGGCTCGCTTAAAGAGGCATCGAACCAGCTTCAATATGTTGATATTACTTCCCCTGTTAATGGTGTTATTACAAAAAAATATGTTGATAACGGAAGTTTTGTCCAGATGGGCATGCCTTTACTGGAAATAGACGGCAGGGAAGAGGGTTTCTGGTTTGAAACCAGCATTGATGAAAGATTGTTTGACCTTGTCAATAATCAAAAACAGGTGTTCTTATCCATTCCTTCCCTTTCTTATGAACAAACCACATCTTTTTCCCTGATAATTCCAGATATTGACCCAAGAACCCGCACTTTTTCAGTTAAAATAGACCTTGACAGTGATAATATGAGAAGCGGTCATTTTGGCAGGATTTATTTGCAGGACGGAGAAAAAAAGACCTTTCTTATTCCTGCAACATCTCTTGTAATGCGCGGTGGTCTTACAGGTGTTTTTGTCCTTGGAAAGGACAGGATAGTGCACTGGAGAATAATAAAAACAGGTCAATTATGGAAAAAAACAACCAGCGACCTTAAAATTGTCCCTGTTGACAATGACATAAATAATATTTCTGATAAAAAGGAAACTTTCATTGAAGCCATTAATGGACTTGATGCAAATGACACAATAATAACCTCGGGCCTTGAAGGAATCAGGGAGGGCTTCAGGGTTGAATAACAATTTTCTTCATTCCATTACAAGAGCTTTTATTGACTCTAAAATAACCCCTCTTATCATAATTGCTTCCCTGCTTTTAGGGGTATTTGCAATTATGTTTACCCCAAGCGAAGAAGAGCCACAGATTGTTGTTCCAATGGTGGATATAATGGTCTCCATGGATGGCGCTACCCCGAAAGAAATTGAAAAAAGGGTGGTTACTCCCATGGAAAAACTTATCTGGGAGATTCCCGGTGTAGAATATGTTTATTCCACAGCCATGTCGGGAAAAGTCTTGACTGTTGTCAGGTTCTATGTGGGTGAAAATGTTGAAAACAGCCTTGTAAAGGTCTATGACAAGCTCTACTCACATTTTGACTGGATACCGCCCGGATGCAGCAAACCTTTATTAAAACCCCGTTCCATTGATGATGTTCCCATAATGGCTCTAACCCTGACCGGCGAAAAATATGACAGTCAGACTCTCAGAAAAATTGCCTCACAGCTCCAGGAAGAGATAAATGCCATACCCAATATAAGCCAGACAGAATTAAAGGGAGGATTAAAGAGAGAGGCAAAGATATCCCTAAAAAATCAGGACTTAAACCAGCTTGGTCTTGACAGCCAGGATGTCATTAATGTCCTTTTGGCGCATAATCAGGCCTCCCGCATAACAGAACTTTCAGAAAACAATGAAAATATCTCTGTAAAATTTGATAATTTTTTTAAAAATATAAATGACCTTCAAAATCTTATAATAAACGTGGTTGACGGAAGACCTGTTTATCTGAATCAAATCGCAGATATAACAGATGGAACAAAAGAGCCTGTTGAATATGTATTTTTTGGCGCCGGAGCCGCGCATGAGCAAAAAGGCATTGCATTAAATACAGGGGAAACACTGCCCGCTGTCACAATTTCCGTATCAAAAAGAAAAGGAACAAATGCAACTGAGCTTACAAGGCAGGTAATGGCAAAAGTTGAAGAATTAAAGGGACACCTTGTGCCCTGGGATGTGGATATTCATATTACAAGGGATTACGGTGAGACCGCAAAACATAAATCAGACGAGCTGCTTGAACATCTTTTTCTTGCGACAATATCCGTTGCAATCCTGATGGCGCTTCTTCTTGGCTTGCGTTCAAGTCTTATAGTGCTGGTGGCGATTCCAGTGACACTCGCATTCACGCTTTTTATTTATTTCCTTTTCGGATACACCTTAAACAGGGTGACACTTTTTGCCCTTATTTTTTGTATAGGTATTCTTGTTGATGACCCAATAGTTGGTGTTGAAAACATAGTTCGTCATGCAGGACTCCCGCAAAACAGAAACAGAAATTTTAAAGATGTTATAACAGAAGCAATAGTTGAGGTGGGAAGTCCCCTTGTTCTTGCCACATTTACTGTTATTGCAGCAATACTTCCCCTTGCATTTGTCAGAGGTCTTATGGGCCCTTACATGCGTCCCATGCCTGTGGGTGCATCTGTCGCAATGCTCATATCCATGATAATTTCTTTTGTTATTACCCCCTGGACAGCCTTTCACTTCCTGCCAAAAAACCAGAAACATGAAGATGAAAAAGAAGGCTGGTTTACAAGGCTTTACAGGTGGTTCATGGACCACCTTATTGGAAATATATTATGGAGATGGTCTTTTCTTGGTATAATGGGGCTATGCTTTATTATGTCATGCGCTCTTATTTATTTTAACGTTGTAAAGGTAAAAATGCTTCCTTTTGATAATAAAAGCGAGTTTCAGGTTATTATTGACATGCCTGAGGGCGCTTCCCTTGAAAAAACAGCCCGGGTTGCCCAGGAACTGGGAATGGAACTTGCATCACAGCCTGAGGTAACAGATTATCAGATTTATACAGGGACATCATCTCCGTATAATTTTAATGGTCTTGTCAGGCATTATTTCTTGAGATCTGGCGCCAACGAGGCGGACATACAGGTTAATCTCTTACCTAAAAACATGAGGAAAGAACAGAGCCATCCAATATCAAAAAGAATTAGACCAAAACTTGAGGTTATTGCAAAAAAACACGGGGCAAGGATAAAGGTCGCAGAAATTCCGCCCGGGCCTCCTGTATTACAAACCCTTGTGGCAGAGGTATATGGCCCTGATTATGACGGTCAGATAGAAATCTCAAAAGATATCATGAAAATTTTTGAAACAACTGAAGGTGTCGTTGATGTGGACTGGTACGGTGTTGACCCTCAGAAAGAATTAAAAATATCTGTTGAAAGGGATAAGGCTGCAAAATTCGGCATTACACCCCAAAGAGTTTTGCAGGTTCTTAGCTCGAGCCTTTCCGGAACAAATGCCGGATTATTTCATATTTCAGAAGAAAACGAGGATGTGCCTATTTTTGTCCATACTGCTGTAAAAGACAGGACTACAATAGAAGATATTCAGGCAATAAAGGTGAAGGCAAATGACGGGACACTTATTTCCATTGCAGAAGTTGTTGATATACAGGAAAAAATTATTGATTATCCCATCTATCACAAAAACCTCCAGCCTGTCATGTATGTAACCGCAGATGTTGCAGGGGAATCAGAAAGCCCGGTGTATGCAATACTTAACCTGAACAAAAAACTCGATGCATATAATACGCCGTCAGGAACAAAACTAAATATGCTCTATACAACCCAGCCTTTTACAACAAAAGACTGGACAATGAAATGGGACGGAGAATGGCATATCACATACGAAGTATTCAGGGACATGGGCGCAGCCTTTGCAATTGTTGTGGTTTTGATTTTTATACTTGTTGTGGGGTGGTTCCGTTCTTATTCCATTCCCCTTGTAATTTTATCTCCCATACCTTTGTCATTAATCGGAATTATCCCTGCGCATGCAATGATGGGGGCGTTTTTTACCGCCACATCAATGATAGGCTTTATAGCAGGCGCAGGCATTGTTGTGAGAAATTCAATTATTCTTGTGGATTTTATTGAATTAAGGCTTAAAGAAGGCATGTCATTAAAGGAAGCTGTTATTGATGCCGGAGCAGTAAGGTTCAGACCCATGCTCTTGACATCTTCAGCTGTTGTGGTAGGTTCTTTTGTAATCCTCTTTGACCCCATATTTCAGGGACTTGCCATAGCCCTTATGGCAGGTGAGGTTGCCGCTACACTCTTTTCAAGAATGGTTGTGCCTATTTTGTATTATCTTGACCACAGGATAAAAACCGAAAAGAGGATTGTTTTTTAACCCTTTTTTGTTTAAACTTAGATATTCATTTTTTTAAATAAATTAAGGTAAACTTTTTGAAAAAAAATTTCTTAAACTATCCTTCCAAAATTTTAAAATTAAAGGAGAATCATATGTTATCAAAATTATTAAAAAATCTAAGACTTTTTATCATTATTGCGCTTTTTGCCATGTCTTTTGCTGCCTGCGCCAAGGTTGGTAGGGATTTCCCTATTGAGATGGTTTCAAGCATAGAAATCGGAAAAACAACCCAGACAGAGATACTTAACACCTTTGGCCCACCTTGGAGAAAAGGCTTGGAAAACGGCAGGGTTACCTGGACTTACGGCGTTTACCGCTACACTGTTTCAGGCGCTCAGACCACCGACCTTTTTATAAAATTTAATAATGAAGGCATTGTGGAGTCATATAATTTCAGCAGTAATTAGCCCTGATTTGACTTATCGTCATGATAAATAATGGAGAACTTATTAAAAAAATTAAAAGAATTAAGGGATGAATACCTGAAATGAAATTTTCAAAATGTTCTAAATTATATGCAATCCATTAAATAAGTTGACATAAGTTGTGCTTGTTTGTCCCTTTTCTGGTTTCAAAATGATTTTGTATGGTTTGCCAGCATTCATCTTTGGAGTGAAAAACGTCTTGCATGGGTTGCCAAGCGGCGCAATTCATGCTACTCCCATTCCGTTGGATTAAGCTCGGGAAAATAAGGATATTATCTTGTTTTCAAAGTCCACCCTTGACCATTCTAAATTTAATATTTCTGACCTTCTTAATCCTGAAAACAAGGCAAGCTTCAGGCTGTTTGCAAGGGTCTGGTTATGGTCTTTGTCCAAGTTCTCAATTTGCTTAAGGGATAAAAAATTATTAACCTCATTATTAACCTTTGGATATTTAATGCCTATTTTAAGCCCCTCGCAGAAATTGCCTTCTACTGCAAAATTCGACATTGTTTTTATAAATTCCAACTGTTTTCTTTGGGTCTCTGGTTTAAGGTATTTTGTCTTCTCTTGTAATGACTTGATGTCGTTAAGAGAAATTTTATTACTTTCTTTATCCCTTAAAAAAAATCGTTAGGAAATTCAAGTCCATGCATCGCCAACAGATTTATTCCTTTAATCAGACCCGACATAAAAAAATTTTTTTCTACATAGCAGTAACCTTTATTATTTCTTCAAAGGTTGTTATTTTATCAATTGTTTTTCTAAGTCCGTCATGTAAAAGCGGAGTCATTCCTTCTTTTAATGCCAATCTTCTTATGATTGCCTCATCTTCTCCTCTATGGATCAGTTCTTTGATAGCATCAGTGACAGGCATTATTTCATAAATACCAATTCTTCCGAAATAACCTGTATTTCTGCAGCGCATACACCCTTTGCCGCGTGAAACAGGGACTTCATCTCCATCAACAGGGTATCCAAGTTCAAGAAAATAGGATGCGGGCATTGTGTAGTCCTCCTTGCAGTTAGTGCAAATAAGTTTTATAAGCCTCTGGGCAACAACACCAACCATAGTGGATGATAGCAAATATGGTTCAATGCCCAGATCCCTCATCCTTGTGATTGCGCTTGCCGCATCATTGGTATGAAGGGTGGAAAACACAAGATGACCTGTTAACGAACACTGAACGGTATGTCTTGCAGTTTCATTGTCTCTTATTTCACCAATCATAATGACATCAGGGTCTTGTCTCAGGATATTTCTGAGTATTGTAGAAAAGGTCACATCAATATGAGCCTGGACTGCTATCTGGTTAAAGTCTTCATGGATCATTTCTACAGGGTCTTCAACGGAAATAATATTAATTTCAGGAGAATTTATGTGTCTTAAAGATGAATATAATGTGGTGGATTTTCCGCTTCCGGTCGGACCAGTTATAAGTATTATGCCAAAGGTTTTTTTTATAAACCCTGAATATACGTCAAAATCTCTGGTAGAAAAACCAAGCTCTGTAAGGTCTCTGAACATAATGTCTTGTGTTTGAATTCTTAGGACTATTTTCTCACCAAAGGCACAGGGAACACTGGAAACTCTTATCTCAATCTCATCGCTTTTCCAGCCGATTTTCATTCTTCCATCCTGAGGACGTCTTTTTTCTGTTAAATCCATCCTTGAAATAACCTTGATTCTTGAGCATACCGCATCGCTCACCACTTTTGGCAAACGGTAGACCGGATGCAAAACCCCGTCAATTCTTAGTCTTACAATGGCATGATTTCTTTTGGGCTCAAAGTGTATATCGCTTGCCCTTTGTTCAATCGCATACTTTAAGAGATGGTCAACAGCGATATTTATATGCTTTTCAGTGTTTTTATCATCAGGAGCAATAGAAACAAATTGCTCAAGGTTGGAAATATCCACTTCAGAAGCCTGAAGTATGTTTTCAGCTGCGGCAATTGAACGCTTAAAATCATAAAACTCCCTTATGACTGTTTCAATATCTGATTTGGTGGCAACTGAAAAGATTACAGTTGTTTTTGCAGCCCTTTCAATATCAACTCTTAATTCAGGATCTAGTGGGTCGTAACATACAACCTCAAGAACTCCATTATTCCATTCAAATGGTATTGCCAGTCTTTTTTTGGCAAAAGTGGCAGGGTAGCTTTTTGTAACAACTTCCATATCCATTTTTAATGGATCAAGTCTGCGAAATTGCCAGGACTGTTCCTTTGCTATAAGGGAAATAATGTCAGTTTCCTCAATAATCTGATCAATTTTATTTTTTTTATGTATTTTCTGGGCAACAAGCCACTGCACATAGTCCTTGCTGCTTTTCTGGAACTGGGTTTTTATTTTTGCTATAATATTAGAGACTTCTTCACGGCTTAAAAGACCTGCCTTTATTAAAAGCGTGAGTATGGAGGAAAGGTCATTGTAAGGATGTATCATTTTATTTCCTTTTTTTTTATATAAAATTTTATTTTTTTTATCTGGTATGATATTATAAGATTAAATAAAATACTTTTATATAATAACTTAGGTTTAATAAAAAAAAAAATTAACAAATGTCACAAATTATTATCAACAATTTTTATTTTAATCTTTTCAGGGATATTATTAAAACAATATCGCTTACTCAGGATATTGACCAGTCATTGAAATTTCTTGTGCAGCGCCTGAAAGAAGCCCTTAATATGGACATGGTTTTTGTCTTTTTGCTTAATGAGACAGGAGAAAGGCTTCTTAAAAGGGCCGGAACCACTGATTCAAAAGAGATAGATTATATACTTCATGAATTTGAAAAGGATTTTGATCCCATATTCCAGGGCCAGACAATTATTATTGAAGATTCCCGAAATGATTACAGATTTAAGGGCTTAAATAATAAGCTTAGTGAAAATAATATTAAATCCGCAATTTTTGCTCCATTATCCTCCAAAGCTCAGGCTATAGGGATTTTAAGTTTTTTTTCTAAAAAAAATAGGGTTTTTGAACCTATAGAAATGGAATTTATCAAGCTTATAACCGAACAAAGCGGCATACTCATTGAAAAATCATGTATGGATCGTCATCTCAACATACAGATATCTTACTTAAACACACTAAATGATATTTCAAAGGCTATAAATTCTTCACAAACATTAGATGATGTAATAAATCTCATTACAACAAGGCTTCCCAAGCTTATGGGATTAAAAGGCTGCACAATAAGGTTAATCCATCCTAAACAACAAAAACTTGAGCTTGTAGCCTCTAACGGTCTATCCGAGGAATATCTTACAAGAGGCTCTATAGACGATGAAAAAAGCATACATGATGCAATTTCCAAGAAACGCTTCATCCATATATATGATGCCGGAGAAGACAGCAGAGTAAAATTTCGGGAGGCTGTAAAAAAAGAAGGAATAGGCAGTATTCTTGCCATACCTGTGTTGGTTGAGGACCGGATGCTGGGGATTTTAAGGCTTCTTACTGATAAACCAAGAATTTTTATGGAGCAGGAGATTGATTTTGCGGTCGCAGTCGCTGAACAGGGGGGGATAGCAATTAAAAGGGCGCGGGATTTTGAGCGAATCTCCAAGCTCCTTGCGGAAATAGAACAACAGGAGACTTTTTTACAGACCATCTTTGATAATATTAATGCTGCCCTTGTTGTTCTAGATATCCAGAAAAAGATTATTTTTGCAAACACAAATTTTTACGAAGTTATCCAAAAAAAACAGGAAGATGTTATTGGCAGAAAATATAATGAGATTTTAGAGTTAACAGATGACCTTTTCTTAAATAGCGATGAGTTTATTTATAATTTTGACAAAGTGAAAGATGACGGTGAAACAGTCTATCTTGAAATGTCTTTTTCATCTATTTACAGAGATAATGAAAGGGACAAGATTGACTTTTTCATAGTTATTTTAAGGGATGTAACCACAAGGGTTCTTCTTGAAAAAGAGACTGGTGAAAAACAGAGGCTTGAAGGTGTGCTTGAACTTGCAAGAACAGTAGCCCATGAATTAAACACCCCGCTTTTTGTCGCCCTTATTTCCATTGATGTTATTAAGGAAAAATGTGAGAACAATCCTGATATTCTGGAAGATCTTGAAACAATCAAGAAAAACATTAAGGTGTCAACAAATCTTATAAAAAAAATGACCCAGATAACCCGTTACAAATCAAGGGAATATGTTGGAGATGTCACTATGATTGACCTTGACGATTCTGCCCTGGATAAGGGTTTTTTTTAAAAAATACTAAAAATTAAAAGAGCTTTTTATAACAGGACAAAAGGTTTTGTCTTTTATATTATCCCAGTTTTTCATTACCTTATCATTATAATCCCCGTGGCATTTTATACATATACCCGCATTTAGAATGGCATCAGTTTCGGCTTTATTAAAACCTCTCAGCCACTTTCGTGAAAAATTTACTGTTGCTGTTCCGTTAATATCAATGCAGGAATCCATTGGAGCTTTCATATCAAAATTATTTCCTGAAAAAACAGGTTCAAAAAACCATTTATTATTTTTTTTAAAAAGATTCCCATCTCCAAACCCGATTGTTTTGCTTTTGTTGTGGCAGTCTTTACATTCTCTTGATGCCTTTTGCGTTGTATGCGGGGTCATCCAGGAAAATGTCATTCTTCTGAATTGTCTCTTCAAATTTCCGTTTTCATCCAGAAAACTTAAAAAATCCTGTCAACCTGGAACAAGCGCCACAACCTCTTTATTTTCAGACTTTTTCTGGCTAACCCCAAGGATAGGGTCTTCATATCTTATAAAAGAATGGAATTCGCGCCATTCAGGGCTTGTCTCTTTTTTTGATATTTTATCCAGTTGTTTTTTCGAAGAATCAGCCTTTACATGACATCCGTAACATTGGGGAACCCAGGGGCTATGACATGCCTGGCAGGAAAGGTTTTTATGGAGCTTGTTTTTGCATTGTGAAATTGGCGGATTCAGGGGGTGTTCTTTATTATCCTGTTTTCCTAATAAAAAAAAATTTTTTCCTTTTTGGATAATATTTATCTTTGGAAGAGTATTCCAATTTTTTTCTTTGTTTTCAAGGAGTTTTGAGAGATATTCATCATTATTATGGCATGTGTCACAATTTACCTCTAATTGCTCCTCCATATGGGCATGACGATTGCCATCCCCCATGACCTCCTTCATTGTATGACAGTCTATACAGACCATTCCCTTTGCAAAATGGATATCAGGGGTGAGTTCATGATAAAATCTCCCGTCATTAAGGGTTTTATCAGTGGTTTCTCCATTTTTATATGGGGTTCCATATCCTTCGGATTCCATTAATCCCTGGTAAG
Source organism: Desulfobulbus propionicus (assembly GCA_020720325.1). Classification (GTDB taxonomy): domain Bacteria; phylum Desulfobacterota; class Dissulfuribacteria; order Dissulfuribacterales; family DYOW01; genus DYOW01. Next base: position 769 of record DYOW01000050.1, on the reverse strand, counting down.
AAAGACCTATTCTTCCGCTTCTGTTGTGGCAGCGGACACAGTTTTCCATGAGTATTTTCTTAGATATATGAGGGTGTTGTTTTTCATTATTATCATCCTTAACCGGAAGATAGTGGCATGAGCTGCAGCCACCTCCTTTTTCAGCAAGAAAGTCAGGCAGGGTATTTTTTTCAATCCAGTGATGGCATGTTGCGCAGAGTTTTTTAAAGTAATCTATGGCAGGGGAGTTTAGGTCCTTTGATTTAAGGTCTTCAATGGATATATCAATATTGTGATTGTCTGTTTCCTCCCAGTAATACATAAGTGTGGAGATAATACCCCTGTTTGTGGCCATTAATGAGTTTTTGACCCATTTTACCTGATCTGAATGACATCCTGACTGACCACAGGTATTATTGACAAATTTTAATTCTCCAGGGTTTTTAATCATGCCTTTGTGTGCTTTTTGGATATTGCCTTCAAGGGGATTTCCGAGATGACAGACTGAACAGCCAAAAATCTCCCTTTTATGTGCATTATCAGGGGCTTCATTATGACATGAAAGGCACAGCTCTATCTTTCCAGATGAAGTGGTCTTTATTATCTCAGCTTTTTTTAAAGAATGTCCGTTTGAGGAAAAAATTACAGAAAAGAAAAGGAATATTATAATAAAAAAAATATATATCAGATAATTATGAGAAAATTTCATAAAAAATGGAGCGGGAAACGGGATTCGAACCCGCGACTTCAACCTTGGCAAGGTTGCACTCTACCGCTGAGTTATTCCCGC
>DYOW01000003.1:3521-57463 GCA_020720325.1 Desulfobulbus propionicus | reverse complement strand
CAGCCACATCCCCAGCCACATCCCCAGCCACATCCCCAGCCTAATTTTCAGCCGCAACCGCAACCCACAAATCCTCATTTCCAGCCCCAGCTGCATCCACAGCAGAATCCTTTTAGCTCTGAGATGATGTTTGGACAGGAACTTATGCAGGCTCAGATGATGTATGGCGCTCCTTTTCAGCAGACTCTTCCCCATAATTTTCAAGCCCAGCCTTATGGACCTCCAGGATTTGTCCCGCCAAATTTTATGAATCCTTATGGTTATCCCCCTTTTTCAAATCCATATCAGACTCAAAATCCATTTGTCAATCCACATGCTCAATATGCTGATCCTAATCAGGCTAATTACTACAATCCTCAGCAGCAAAGCCATTCATCAATGCAAAGCCACAGTCATTCACCCCATCACCATCCAAAACACATGGAAAACAGGTTTGGCATGGCAATGGAAACAGTTAACAGAATAATGGCGGGTCAGGCACAGCCAGATGAGATTTTTTCAGTTTTTTCGGTGGATTTTAACCATGAACAATTCTGGAAAGGATTGATTGCAGGCTCTTTGATTGCTTTTTTGCTGACAAATAAATCAGTTAAAGAAGGACTTGCAAATATATTCTCATCAGGACAACCAATTAAATAATTTAAAATATAAAAAATAAGGAGAAACTATATGTCTATGTCTCATTCAAATTTTCCAAACCAAAACTATCAGTATCCGCAACAATCTTATAATTACTATCCCGCAAATTATTTTAACAGCAGACTGGCATTAAGCACAGGTTTATTCGGCGTTATTGTTGGCGCCACACTCAGCATGGGAAATAATATCCATAAAGTCCAGTCAAATCAAATGACATGGACACAGGCAGGCATTGACAGCCTTGTCAAAGGTGGAATGGCAGGGGTCGCCACATTTGCGGGAACATCAGTTGCCCAGATGACAGGCGCAAGGGGAGTAGTTCCGTTTTTATTTATGGCGGCGACAGCAACTGGCGTTGGTTATCTTATGTCATATATTGGAAAACCAAAGGCAGCGCCTCAAAATACTGAAGAACAAGGAGAAAAATCCTAATGAGCAGTCACCGCCAGCCTAATGTCTTTCCTGATTACGCAAATCAGGGCTATTATCCTGCATCAAATTTATATCAGTCAAATTATCCTGTTTATCAATACCCACAGCAGAATTATCCCAGAATTTTGGGATTTGATTTTGGCTCAGGATATCTCTGGCAGGGATTATTAATCGGAGCGGGATTGACTCTTGTTCTCAGCAATGAAAATGTCCAGAAATTTATCTTAAAGGCAGTGGCTCAGTCCTGGACAGGGGTGGTTTCAGGTATTGAAGAGATTAAAGAAAAATTTGAGGATGTAAAACAGGAAATAAATCTTAAAAAGGAAGAGAAGGAATCAGTATAACTATTATTAATTAACATCTTTATTAGTAAAGCTGTTAATTTTTGTCTGAATCAGGATACACAGGATTTTAAGATTTACAGGATGCCCATCAACAGCTTATCCTGTTTATCCTTTAATCCTGAAAATACTGATTCAGACAAATAAGTGTGTTATATGTAAACTGAATTCTTCTCTAAAATGATACTTTGCGCCATTACTTTTGTATGTATAAATAATAAAACTTAAAATAAATAAACTTAATTAAAATAATATGGAAAAAAAAACAATAAACAGTATTGTCAAAACAGGCATGACGCTTTCTATGCTCTATCTCGTATGGACAGGAATGGGCAGGGGCAGGGCAAACTGGGAATACCATACTATCGCAGGGGTATCCATGATAGGATTTTCACTGTGGCATTATAATCTTTATAATCCTTTTGCGCATAAAAACTAAACATTATTAATACATAAAAAGGCAAGGCAGTTAATGATAGTCTGAGTGGCTGAAAAAAATTAATACATGAATTCACAAAAAAATTGCCTCCATTAGTTCTGTTAATTCATTAATTCTAAAAAATCAGTTCAGACGCTTAAATTAGTTCTTTCCTTTCCGTGTAATCCGTGATTCAGACAAAAAAATATGAATAACATAATAAATCAAAACCTGAAACTGAAAAAAAGCAATATTTATATAGCGCATGAAATCCCTAAAAGAATACGCTTTAAGGCTTTTAATGTAAATTTAAATTCAATAAGCAGCATAAAAATTATTGCTTTTTTTGAAAAAATACAGGGCGTGACCGCAACCAGAATAAATCTTCTGGCTAATTCCGTTATTGTTAATTATGATAATAATATTGAAACAAGGGAAAAAATAATTGACGGAATTATAAATTATTTTAGTGATGAAAATACCGAGCGCTTTGTATATCCAGGAGAAATTGAACAAAAAGACCTTTTTCACATATCAAGAAGCATAGTTTTATTATTGTTTTTGCCTATAATGCCCCAGACATTGAAAAATATCCTGACCTTTATATCAGTGTCGCCGCTTTTGCTAAGAGGAATAAAAAAATTATTTCTTGAAGGCATTAAAGCGGATGTTTTATCCGCATTGGCTGTGCTTATATCTCTTTTAAGAAAAAATTATCTTGCGGCAAACCTGACATATCTTCTCATAGAAACAGGAGAATATCTTGAATATTTCACCACTAATCAGGCGGATAAAGCAATAACAAAATTATTAAATCCATCAATAGAAAAAATCTGGGTTGAAAGAGATAATAATCTTATAGAGATAAATATAAATGATATAGATATTAATGATATAGTGTCTGTCAACGCAGGCAATATAATTCCAATAGACGGAACAGTTATTTCAGGAGGAGCGCTTGTTGACGAGTCTTCCCTTACAGGAGAGGGAATACCAATAAAAAAAGAAATAAATGACTATGCATTGTCCGGCTCAACAGTAAGGGAAGGAGCTATTAAAATAAGGGCTGAAAAAATAGGAATAGAAACCATAACAGCAAGAATATCCTCATATATATTAAAATCTCTTGCATCAAAAAGCAATATTCAGAGATATTCGGATAAACTTGGAGACAGGAGTGTTTTTATAACATTGATTATTGCCTCTATAGTCTATATTTTAACAAGGGACATAAAAAGAACAGCTTCTGTTTTACTTGTTGATTATGCCTGCGCCATAAAGCTTTCTCCATCTGTTGCCTTTAAGTCTTCAATGTATAAAGCGACAACTGAAGGAGTAATCATAAAGGGCGGAAATGCATTTGAAAAGCTTTCCAGAGCCAATGTTTTTGTTTTCGACAAGACAGGCACATTAACATCAGAACACATGGAAATAACGGACTTAATCTCTTTTCATCAGGATTATAATGAAAATGATATTCTTGCTATGGCAGCCTCGCTTGAGGAACACTATAATCATCCTGTGGGTCAGGCTATTGTAAGACATGCAAGGCAAAAGGAATTAAAGCACATAAAACATTCAGATGTTGAATATATTATTGCACACGGGCTAAAGGCTAATGTGTATGAAAAACAGGTTCTGGTGGGAAGCAATCACTTTATTGAGGAAGACGAGGATATTTCCTTTGATGAATATGACAATAAAATAAAATCCTTTATTTTGGAAGGAAAAACCCTTCTTTATATGACTATGGACTATGAGCCAATAGGCATTATAGCATTAAAGGAAAAATTAAGACATGATGCCAAAGATACCATAATCGCATTGAAAAAATCGGGCGCTGTCAAGGTCATTATGCTTACAGGCGATGAGAAAAACAAGGCTATGGCTGTTTCAGAAGAGATAGGGCTTGATGAGGTTTATTATAAACTGCTTCCTGAAGATAAATCCAGAATAATAGAAGAATTAAAGAGAGAAGAATGTAATATCATCGCTTTTTGCGGGGACGGAATAAATGACGCTCCCGCGCTTTCCATCGCTGATGTGAGCATCGCTGTTTATAACGCATCTGATATGGCTAAAGATGTGGCGGATATTGTCTTGATAAAAAATGAAATATATCCTGTTGTCACCGCCAAAGAAATAGCCGTTGACACCATGGATATAATAAACAAAAACTTTAATATCTCAACCGGGTTAAACTCCTTAATATTGCTTTCTGCCTCAACCGGATTTATAGGACCTCTATCCGCTGCTTTTTTGCATAATATCCTTACATTATCAACACTTTTAAATTCGTTTCTGCCATTAAAAAAATAAAAAAACTTTAACAAGGAGGAAAATATATGGACATTGGTATTTTTGATATCATATTAATGAGTTTAATTCTTGGAGGGGCAATTTATTTTCTTTTCCGCACCTTTATAAAGGGCTGCGGCGGTTGCGGCGGGAGCTGCGGCTCATGCGGTTCAAATGAGCCCTAAAAAATTTCAGGACTAATGATAAATCATGATTGTTCTTCCCAATTAATTATTGTATTTTTAAATGGATAACAAATTTTTTTTTGCTGTTTTTGCAACTGTTTTTATTGCTGAGCTTGGAGACAAGACTCAGCTTGCCACAATGCTTTTTGCCGCAGACAAAAATATCAGTAAATTTATGATATTTTTAGCTTCATTCCTGGCTTTAATTTTTACTTCCGCAATTGGAGTTATTGCAGGTGGCATTATTTCGCAATATGTTTGTGAAAAACATCTGCATTATCTTGCCGGATTTGGATTTATAGCCATAGGAATATGGACGCTCATCAGGGCTTGCGGGAACTAATATTTTATTAAAAAGGGGATTTTAATGCACGTTCAAACACTTGAAACATTGCGGCATAACCATGATTTTGCAGTGATTCATAAAAAAGGTGAATCACGCGTCAAACAGGTTTTATGCTTAACCGCTGTCACAATGATTGTTGAGATTATTGCAGGCATCTCTTTTGGCTCTATGGCTCTTCTGGCTGACGGCTGGCACATGGCGACACATGTAGCTGCCTTTATGATTACGATATTTGCATATAATTATGCCAAAAAGCATGAAAATAATCCTTTATTTACCTTTGGAACAGGCAAGGTAAGCGTTCTTGGGGGATTTTCAAGCGCAGTTGGATTATTTGTGGTTGCCTTGATAATGTCCGTGGAATCAATAGGGCGCATATTCAATCCTGAAGAAATTAAATTTAATGAAGCCATCATTGTTGCTGCGCTTGGTCTTTTTATCAATATTTTGAGCGCTTTTCTCCTTAAGGGTCATCATGAACATGACCATCAAAATACACATAATCATCATGATGAAGACGAAAATCACGCTCATTCGCATAATGACCATAATCTTAAGGCTGCCTATTTTCATGTAGTAGCTGATGCTTTAACCTCTTTTCTTGCAATAGCAGCGCTTTTTGCAGGAAAAATATACGGTTGGAATTGGTTTGACCCTGTGGCTGGTTTGGTTGGCGCTCTGGTTATATCCCGCTGGTCACTAAATTTATTAATGGAAACCAGTCCCATACTTTTGGATGAAAATACAGAAAATACTAAAGAAAGTCTTATAAAAAAAATAATTGAGTCAGATTCAGACAACCGCATTGCAGACCTGCATTTATGGAAAGTTGGACCAAATGATTACGCTGTGATAATATCGCTTGTAACGCATTATCCCAAACCAGCGGAACACTACAAGGCATTATTGAAAGACATTGAAAATTTGTCTCATATCACCGTTGAAATAACACTTTGCACGGCTGAGTCGTGTATTCTTCCCAAAGATAGAGTTTTTTTATGATTTTAATTTTAGGAAATCTTTAAGAATTAAAATTTTTTCCAATATGATTAAGATTGCTCGGCGCTTTATTCCTCGTAATGACATATAAAAGTGTCATTAAGTGTCATTTCGGGTGAAGCGAGGAATCTTATAATAAATTTTTAAATGATTTAGACATTTTTCCATGAATAAATAATTCCCCCTGCAATGGCTGTAAACGGAGCGACTGTGACCAGTCCAAAGCTTCCCACAAGGGTATTTAATATCTCTGCTGAAATCAGGTGCAGATTCACAATATTTTGCCAGGGAATGCCTGAACCCATGAAAAACATCAGCATTGTGATATAACCGCCTGAATATGCAAATAAAAGCGTTGTGGTCATTGTTCCAAGAACAGCCTTTCCCACACTAAAGCCTGATTTTATAAGCTCCATCATGGAAATATTGGGTTTTTTCTCTTTTATTTCATTCATCGCCGCGGCCACATCCATGGCAAGGTCAAGCACAGCTCCTGCTGACGCAATAAAAATGCTTGCTATAAATACTTTTGAAAGATTAACCTGAAACCCAGAAAAAAGAAGATTTTCTGAAAAAGGCAGCACTGCGCCGTGAATCCTGAAGGGCTGGATAAATATCTGAGCAAGAATGCAGGTGAGCAAAAGCCCGGTGATTGAACCAAGGGCAGTGATAATGCCAAGCCTTGTGAATCCTCCTATAAGAAAACTGATTGTTAAAACAAGACCTGTTATTATTCCCATTGCAATCCATACAGGGTCATAACCTTTTAAAAAAAGTGGAACCATTACCTTCCACAATAAAAGAGCTGTGAACACAAAGGACAAAAGCGCCTTAAAGCCTGTCCAGCCCGCGGCAATAAAAAGAAGCCCTGAAAAAAGCAAAAATAATAAAAAGATGTTTTCAAGCCTGTAAGTTCCCCTTGCGACTCCGCTTATAATATTCTCATTTTCATCTAAAGAAAACTCCACCATTATTTCCTGTCCCGCATTGTAAATTTCGTCAAAATCCATCTTGCCTGTGAGCTGGTTAAAAATTTCTATTTTTTTGTCTTTGTATTTGCCCTGTATAATCTCCACAGCCAATATTTGTGAGCCAAGTTTAATTATGGTTGTGTTTTCAATTATGGAATTATCAACAGAGATAATCCTTGCCTTTGCCTTTTCTGTGTTAATGAGGTTTTTTTCAAATCCAGTGGGAAGATAGAATAAAAACAAAGAAAAACAGATAAGGACAATGACAAAAATAATGTCGGCTTTTTTTTGATGAGTTTTGTTCATAGAAAAATTATATTACCTTAAAATAAAAAAAAGGGGATTTATTCATCCCCTTAAATTTTTTTGAAAAATTAAAAAATAAATATTAAATTATTTAGGCAAGCTGTAGCCTGTGATTTCGGAAAGTTTTTTAGGAATATCAGTATTATCCATCTGACCGGTAAATTTGTTTGATTCCTTTCCAACAGCATAAACAGGAACCGGAACTCCTGTGTGAGAGTATGATGTCCATGCAATGCCTGAAATTTCATTTAATATATGTGTGCATGTAACGGTTAAGGCATCATAACCTCCATAGAGAAGGTAATCCTGCTCTGAACCAACAATTGCTTTTCCTGCCATGCTTCTGTCATAAGCGTCTTCAAGCTGAGCTTTCTGGAAATCTGTAAGCTTGCTGTAATCAAGTCCAAATGTGTCTGATATCATGCGTTTCATGTCATCCGCAATATTTGCCGGGGGGCTTGCATTTTTATAGGAGCTTACAATTTTGCCAAATTCAATGTAGGACATTTTCTGGCTGGAAAGGTTTGCAAAATTTGTGCTATATTTTGTTCCGGCAAAACCTATTGTCATGCCGCCGCACTCATGGTCGCCGGTGACAATAATTATGGTTTCATTGGGATGTTGTTTATAGAAATCATAAGCTGTCTTTATTGCTTCATCAAAGGCAATTACATCGGCAATAGAAGATGCCGCATCATTTGCATGATTTGCCCAGTCAATCTTTCCGCTTTCAACCATCATAAAAAAGCCATTGCTTCCCTTTGGATCATAGAGCAGGTCAATGCCTTTTTTTGTGTATTCAGCAAGGGTTATGTGGTCATTTGGCTTGTTGACATACCTTCTGTCAAGGTCATAGTAAAGAGCCTGGGAAGAATCAAGACCTGCGGAAGGGTTTGTCGCAACAACCCTTTGTCCGGGGGCATTTGGAAGAGTCTCGAAATCTGCCCTTGAGTTGACATATTTCATGCCGCTTTCTTTAATAATATCCACAATATTTTTTTGATCTTTTTTGGAACCTGTGGGCTGTACAAAGCCGCCGCCTGCAAAGTAGTCAAAGCCACTTGTTGGAATCTGTTTTGCTATGTCATAATAATTGTTTCTGCTGGGGCTGTGTGAATAAAAAACAGCTGGGGTGGCATGGTCAATGGAAACGCTTGAAACTATGCCAACATTCATTCCTTTTGACTTTAATACCTCGGCGATGGTTGTATAGATTGTTTTGCCTGTTGGATCCATTGAAACTGTGCCGGATTTGGTTTTTTTACCTGTGGCAAGGGCAGTTCCTGTGTCTGCTGAGTCAGGGGTAAAAGAGTTTGTTCCGTAGGTTGTGGCGATACCCGTATATGGATATTGTGTGAAGGAAATCCTTGGAAGTTTTGCTTGAGCGGATGTGTCGTATTTATCTCCAGGAAATGGATAGCAGTTGTTTTTGTTTGCCTCACCAAGGGCACATTTATTATATAATGATGTTAAGTAGTATTCAGATGCATTAACCTGAACAACAGACATGCCGTCACCTATAAAAAGAAACACATAGTTTTTTGCTGCTCCACTATCAATATTAAGGGCATTAGTGATGGATGTGGACAAAAATAAAAATAAAAACAGAAAAAGTGATAGAAAATTCCTTCTCTTCATGATAATTTTAATTTCTCCTTTTTAAATTGTTTAAAGTTTTGTTGAATAATCTGTTAGCCTGACAAAGTGTGTTTTGGTTTTGAATTTTTAAAATCCAGCGATCACCTCCTTTTTAAAAAAATTTTCAAGGCTGTTTTTAAAATTAATTTTAAATAATTAATATAAATTTATAAAGAGACTCAGTTTCAAAATAAAAAAACAATCTAATTATAAATTTGTTTCAAAATAAATTGTTAAAATAATGTTAAATTAAAATGTCTTTATTGTTTTAGTAGATTATAATAATTAGTTTTATTCTGAAAATAATGGGTTTATGCTATAAATATTTTTTTATTATTTAAGAGGATGTTTAGTAAAATTTTTGAATTTTTTAAAAAAATGAGAAATAATCTCAATATTATTGATGGAATACTGAATTAATGAAGCTAATATGTGTTTTTTTTAGAAAATTTTTTTGATGATGTGAATAAAAATTTAAACTTTCAGAAAAGCTTTGATGTATAGAGTCAAATTGCCATGACCATTATAAGTGATTTGGAAATTATTTTTTATTCATTATAATTACAAAGAATATCTTTAAGTTGTCCGTGAATATTTTTATTTGCCGCCAAAATGGAGTTTTTCTTAAAATTAAAAGGGGCGCCGCCAAAATCAGAGATAATGCCTCCTGCCTCCTTTACAAGCAAAACTCCAGCGGCAGTATCCCATGGTTTTAGTTTTATTTCCCAGAATCCGTCAAGCCTTCCCGCCGCAACATATGCAAGGTCAAGGGCAGCAGCTCCTGCCCTTCTTATTCCCCTTGCCTTTAAGATAACATCATTAAATGCAGCCATAACTTTTTGGGGGTTTTTTTGGACATCATATGGAAAGCCTGTGGCAAGCAGAGAGCTTTTTAACTGGGATGCTGAAGAAGTCACAATGGTTGTGGAGTTAAGGTATGTCCCGGCGTTTTTTACAGCAACAAATGTTTCATCAAAAAGGGGTGCGTGGACAATCCCTATTTGCAGTTCCTTTCCGTCATAATATGCAATAGATACTGCAAACCAGGGAAAACTATGGGCAAAATTTGTTGTTCCGTCCAGTGGGTCAACAATCCAGCACGGTTCATCCGGTATTTCCCAACTTTCAATACAATTTTCTTCTCCGATAAACTTTATATCATATTCATCATTATTTAAAATTTTCTGAATTGTTTCCTGGGATTTAATATCCGCCTCAGTTACAATATCAATATCACCCTTAAAATTAATATGTAACGGTTTGTCATAATAGGATTTTAATATTTCTCCTGCTTCATTTGCCGCCATCACAGCCTTTGTGAGAAGATAATTTATATAGGTGTCGTCTCTTTTTTTAGAAATTAATTCAATAAAAATATCAGGTTCCAATTTTTTCTCCTTAATAAAAAAGTTTTAAGCTTAAAGTTGAAAAGTTTTAAGAAATATGTATCTTTAAAAAGTAATTTCTGCAACTTTATAAGGACTGTCATTTGCAGTCCTTTTTAAAACCTTATTTAATATTACATAAAAAAAAAATTTTTCAAAATAAAAACATTGTAATTTTGTGAAAATCGTATAACATTTCATCTTTTAGGTTATCTATGTCTTGACAAAAGGGTGTTTATCCTGAATAATTCACACACTTATAATTCTTAAACTTTAATGATAAAATATATAAATTAACAGAGGTTTTTTAAAAATGAATCGAGACCCAAATCTTGTAAGAAACATAGGAATTAGCGCTCACATTGATTCAGGGAAAACCACCCTGACTGAACGCATACTTTTTTACACAAAAAGGATTCATGCAATCCATGATGTTCGCGGCAAAGATGGTGTTGGCGCGACAATGGACTTTATGGAACTTGAAAGGGAGCGCGGTATAACCATCACATCCGCCGCAACCTACTGTGAGTGGAAAGACCATGAGATAAATATTATTGACACCCCCGGCCACGTTGATTTTACCATAGAGGTTGAAAGGGCATTAAGGGTTCTTGACGGAGCAATACTTGTGCTTTGTTCTGTTGGCGGTGTTCAGTCTCAGTCAATAACCGTTGACAGGCAAATGAACCGTTACAAGGTTCCAAGAATTGCCTTTATTAATAAATGTGACAGAAGTGGCGCAAATCCATTCAGGGTTATTGACCAGTTAAGGGAAAAACTTAATCACAATGCCATTGCAATGCAGGTTCCAATTGGATTGGAGAATGACCTTGAAGGCGTTGTGGATTTGGTGATAATGAAAGGTTTTGTTTTTGAAGGCGCAAACGGAGAAATTATAACTGAAGTTCCAATTCCGGATAATCTTAAAGATGAGGTTGACAGGAGAAGGGAGATACTTATTGACGCTGCCTCTATGTTTTCTGATGAGCTTATGGAAGAGGCATTGGAAGGTAACATTAAAGAAGAAACCCTTAAGGCTGCAATTAGAAAAGGCACATTAAACAGGGAAATGACCCCTGTTTTTATGGGTTCCGCATATAAAAACAAGGCTGTTCAGTTGCTTCTTGATGGTGTAATGGAATTTCTTCCAAATCCTTCTGAAGTAGAAAATATTGGGCTTGATCTGGATAATAACGAGGCCCCTGTGGTTATGCTTAATGATCCTGATAAACCACTTGTTGCCCTTGCTTTTAAGCTTGATGAAGGAAGATTTGGTCAGCTTACATATATAAGAACATACCAGGGCACATTAAACAAAGGCGATACCATCGTTAATTCAAGAACAGGCAAAAAGGTTAAGATTGGAAGAGTAGTAAGGATGCATTCAGATCAGATGGAAGATGTTGACAGCATTCCTTCAGGTTATATTGGAGCTTTATTCGGTGTGGACTGCGCCTCCGGCGATACATTTACCTCACAGGATGTCAGGTATGCCATGACCTCAATGCATATTCCTGAACCGGTTATTTCCCTTGCGATTGTTCCAAAGGACAGCGCCGCCCAGGTTAATATGTCTAAGGCATTGAACCGTTTCACAAAGGAAGACCCAACATTCAGGACATTTGTAAACCATGAAACAAGCGAGACAATAATATCAGGCATGGGAGAGCTTCATCTTGAGGTTTATACCGAGAGGATGAAAAGAGAATATAATGTAGAGCTTACCGTTGGTCAGCCTCAGGTTGCCTATAGGGAAACCATTACCCAGAGAGGTAATTTTAACTATACCCATAAAAAACAGTCTGGTGGCGCGGGACAGTATGGTAGGGTTGCAGGATATATGGAGCCTACAACAGAAGCTGATTTTATCTTTGATAATCAGGTTGTTGGCGGTTCAATTCCTACAGAATATATTTCGTCCTGCGAAAAGGGTTTTAAGTTAAGCATGGATAAAGGACCGCTTTGCGGCTTTCCTGTAAATGGTGTAAAAGTAGCCATTAATGACGGACAATCCCATGCGGTTGATTCATCAGATATGGCATTCCAGGCTGCTGCAAGGGGCGCTTTCAAAGAAGGTTATAATTCGGCAAAACCTGTAATCTTAGAGCCTATTATGAAGGTTGCGGTGGAAACTCCCACAGAATTTCAGGGAACTGTTATGGGCACTCTTAATCAGAGAAGGGGACTTATTCTGGGTTCTCAGGACGAGGGAGACATGTCTGTTATTGAGGCTGAAGTTCCTCTTTCAGATATGTTTGGTTACTCAACAGTCTTAAGGTCAGGAACACAGGGAAAGGCACAATTTACAATGGAATTTTCCCAGTACAGACAGGTGCCAAAAAATGTTGCCGATGAAATCATCAAAAAAGCCGAAGAAGAACGCAAAAAAAAGGGACATTAAGGAGCATATTATATGAAATTAGCATTTCTTGAAAAAAATCCTCTGAGAAAACTTGGAGAAGACAATAAATATTTGCTTAAAGATAGTGAATTTGGGATGGTACTTGCTGCTGCCGGTGTCGGAAAAACAGCGTTTCTGATTCAGGTTGCCCTTGAAAGACTTTTTGAGGGTAAAAATGTGCTTCATGTAACAATTGATCAGCCCATAAAAAAGGTATGTCTCTGGTATGATGAAGTATTCAAAAATGTTTGTAATGTTGCAAATATACCTAATTCGCTCCAGGTTTGGGATGAAATACTGCCCCACAGATTTATTCTCACATTTAGCCAGGGAAATTTTACAGCAGCTCATTTTGAGGAAAGGGTTAATGACCTTATAGAACAGGGTATATTTTTTCCCCAGGTGATTCTTTTTGACGGCATTACAATAGAAGAAAGATTTCGCGAGACATTAAGCGAGTTAAAGATGTTTGCAAGGGAAAATAATTTTCAGTGCTGGTTTTCCGCAAGGGCTGAAAACGGTGGGTATGTAAATAACATGCCTCAGTCCCTTTCAAATATTTCAGATATGTTTGAGCTTATTATCCAGCTTAATTATCAGAAAAACGATATACAGGTAAAACTTTTAAAGGGTCAGTCAATAGATCAGATTATTACCATGTTGCTTGATCCTGCGACACTTTTGGTAAAAGACGTATAACAGAGAAAAACAAAAAACCTATGGATGAATATCCCCTGCTGTCCGTAAAAGGATTGCGGGTTGAGATAAATATCGGGGAAGACTCATATCCTGTTGTAAAGGATGTGAGTTTTTCCGTTTATGAAAATGAATGTCTTTGCATAGTGGGTGAATCCGGCTGCGGCAAAACCCTCACATCCTTATCTGTCTTAAAACTTTTCCCCTCCCATTCCATTAGAAAAACGTCCGGCGCTATTAATTTCAAGGGACTGAGAATTGACCGTTTTTCAGAAAAAGACATGACAAGGGTCAGGGGCAAACAGATTTCCATGATATTTCAGGAGCCAATGACATCCCTTAATCCGGTTTTTACAATAGGCGAACAAATATCCGAAACAATTGCCGAACATCTTAAAACCGACTGGAAAGAAACCAAGAAAAGGACATTGGATATAATGGATAGGGTGGGTATTCCTGAACCTGAAAGACTTTTTTATGCCTATCCCCATGAACTTTCAGGAGGTTTAAGGCAAAGGGCAATGATAGGAATGGCCTTAAGCTGTAATCCCAGCCTTCTTATTGCGGATGAGCCTACAACCGCGCTTGATGTTACAATACAATGGCAGATTCTTGAGCTTTTGAAAGAACTTCAAAAGGGCAATATGTCAACAATAATCATTACCCATAATCTGGGTCTTGTATCAGAGATAGGAAACAGGGCGCTTATTATGTACCTTGGAGAAATTATTGAAGAGGCAGAGGTTAAAAATATATTTACAAATCCCCTGCATCCTTATACACAGGGATTAATTAATTCCATACCATCAAATCCAATTAATCTGGGCAAAAAAAGGCTTGTTCCAATCAAGGGAAATGTTCCGGGAATATCTGAAAAAATAACAGGATGTGTGTTTCATTACAGGTGCGACAGGGTTATGGATATATGTAAAAGGGTCATTCCGCCTGAAATAAGACAGGAAGGCAGTATGGTAAGGTGTCATTTGTATGGAAAAATATAGGATATTTAATTTTTGCCATTACTCGATTGTCTGATGCCAGAACTCACCCGCCAAAAAACACTGGCTTTTTGGGGTGCAGTGATGTGTTAGGCTTAAGGCAACCTTTAAAAATTAGATTGCTTCGCAACAATGTTCCTCGCAATGACAATATCAGTCATTGCGAGCGATAGCAAAGCAATCTCAAAATACATATTTAGAGCTACCCTTAATATACTTCATCGTGTGTTCCAATCTCAAGCAAAAGGATATTGTCTTCCTTTTGGTCTTCACTCTTTACAAAGTCGAATACTATTCGCAGGTCGTATCCAACGCTACATGCCCATGAACCCAATAGTTTACCTTTGAGTTTATGGGTCTCCAATTGTGGAGCAAAAGGATTATTAGTTAAAAATCTTAAAGTTTCTTCAATATCATGCTTTAGGGTTGGATGTTTCTTGATAGTTCGTTTGAAGGCTTTTATAAAAGTTTTGCCCCAAATGAGAGTTGTCATTCAATTTCCTTCATTAGGTCATCTACATTGCCTCTTTTTACTTCTCCTCTGGCATATTCCTCTCTTGCTTCTCTGATATTCCTTACAAGTAATTCCTTTCTCTGGTCCAGTAGCCTATGCCGAATGATATTAATAAGGTCTTCCTGTTGATATTCAGGTAACGATTCAACAATATCTAAAGCTTTTTGAAATATCGTGATTTGTTGACCGGGCATCTTGAAAACCTCCTTTCTTCTATAATCATCCTCTAAAAATTAAATTGATACACTAAACACCAATCATTAATAGTTACAATGTCGAGCCTTGTCATTTCAAGCCATAGCAAAGCAATCTCAAAATACATATCTTTTAGAGAGAGCATAGTGTATATGAACTGGTTTATTTTATTTTTTCAGCCATATTTTACTGAAATCTATCTTAATTTTACAATCTTTAATATCTAAAGCAAATATTTCGTTGGTAAAGTCATTGATTTTTTTGTATTTATCATCTAAAAGTTTATAGAGTTTTACCTTATTAAATTGAGGATAGACAATGCCATAAAACTCCACACCTTCAATGCGGTATAATTCAAATTTAAGTATCTCATCCCTTTTGGCATTCTGTCTTGAGGTTACCTCAAAGATAATGACCGGCGCCTTGACCACTCTTTCTCCAATGTGTCCGCATACAACCATAATATCAGGTCCGACCACTGTTTCATCGCTTATATTCCAGTCCATTTCATAAATAACCTGACATTTGGGGCAAGCTTCAAGTTGTTCATGAAGTTGTCTAAAAATCTCGCCAGACACATATTGATGTTCAAAAACCGGCGAAGGAGACATGGCAAAGGCATTCCCATAAATGAGTTCCCAGTCTCCATCCCATTTTTCATAGTCCCTGAAAGTATATTTTTCCTGATATCTTAAATCATTTGCCTGCATAGTAAGAAACCAGTCTTATATTTTGGGTTTATAAAAAAAGCAGGTAAGTTTTTTTAACCAACCTGCCTTTATTTGTTTTTTTTATTATATTAAACGATTAATTTAAGGAAGTATCTTGATTACGATATTAACCTGGCCGGATAGTGTCCAGCAATCTGTTGTGTTTGTCCAGGTAGGCGCAGTCCCGTTGGTTCTTATAAAACCTGTTGCAGAAGCAGCATCATCGATGAGCCTGTCCAAAGCACAAGATAATCTTGGATCTGCCTGAGCCCCTCCCGGCAAATCAAGCCAGTTTGCTGTAAGACCTCCTATTGCCCCATACCAGACATCCCAATCCTGACCAAAAACACTTTTTCTGTCAGCTGCTGGCATAATGCCAGTAACATCTATCATTAAGTACCAGAAAGCTCCCTGTTCGTTAGCAGTTGTAAGCAAACCGTTTTTGGTTCCATTACATGTGGCAACTGTTGCCGGAGTTGCAGAAGGACAGCCATCACCGGGATAAAAACCATATCTTTCATAAAAGGTGTTTGTCGCGGCAAGTATCTTATTATACTGCGCTGCGAGATTTTTAACCTTTGCGCCATCAATAAGCTCTTTTCCTTTAAAGACCATGCCAAGAATAAGACCAATAATTACAAGAACAATTGCCATTTCAACAAGGGTGAAACCTTTGTTGTCGTAATTTTTAAGAAATAGATTTTTCATAGTTTTTTTATTGTTCCTCCGATTAGTAAATAGTATATACAATAATATTAAAATTTTTAAATTCAATATTTTTTTCTACCCTGATATTTTTAATTCTTCGGATAAAATAATAATGACTTTAATTTTGCTCATTATTCTGTCTTTAAAATCCCGAAGATATCAGGGTATCTCCGGTTAAGTTCATCAAGCAGCATCAGCATTATTTCCCTTATGGAAGGATCCGCCGCCTTTGATGTCCTGAGTTTTAATATATGAAGCCATTCTTCAATGTAGGCATTTACCATTATCTCGGTTTTACATGAATTGGGAAGAACGGTTCTTGCAGCCTGTGGCGTTGATGTTTTTAAGAGTTCCATATAATGTTTTTCCGCTGTCTCCATTGCGATCTTCCATATATCAAACTCATTGGATCCTTCCTCATAAAACAGAGGCTTAATAAAATTTATCTCCCCGCCGAATTTATCCTGATTGTACCTGCAATATCTCTGGGATTCCTGAAGGTATGAAGCGGGTCTGTGTCTTACAAGCTCGTGTGTCACCGCGCGGTTGGTTATAAATTGCACAAGCAATGACTTATGTTTTATAAAAAGGTCAACGGGAAGCTTGTCAATTTCATTATTTGTCATTTCTTTTATATTAAGACCATCTTGAGAAGACCATCCGTGCTTTGGCTGGAGGTCTTCAAAAAGAACTGGATAATTTGGCGTAAGATAGAGCATTAGCGCCTTTGTAAGCTTAAGAGTGGGGTGTGAACGGGCAAGGTCCCTGTAACTTCTTGGACTTCCTGTCACAATTAAAGAGCCTTTATCTGTTTTGGATACCTGAAAAAATCTCGGAACTGTCTCAAGGAATTTAATTAAGGTAACCTCGGAATCAGCGCTTATTTTTAAGGTTATATTTCCCATTTCAAGGACGGATTCATGACCGCTTTGAATGATGCGTTTTGTAAATCCTTCAGCAGAGCCTTCTGTTATCTTGTCTTCACTTTTATAGCAAAGTCTTCCGCATCTTTCTATCTGTAAAAGTATTTTGTCATTGGTATATGCATCGAATATTCTATAAGATGGTAATACTATCTTCATAATTTTTCCTATGCTTCCTTAAAAAATGCATTATAGGCAAGATATGTCATAAAAAGGTCTGATTTATGGGCAATTTCAAAGGGAGAGTGCATTGCAAGCAATGGCGTTCCCGCATCAACAATATCCATTCCATGATATGCAAGATACTTTGCCACAGTTCCCCCGCCGCCTTCGTCAACCTTTCCAAGCTCTCCTGCCTGCCAGATTACGTTATTATTGTTCCAAATCCTCCTTATCCAGTTCATATATTCGGCATGAGCGTCGCTTGCTGAATACTTGCCCCTTGAACCTGTATATTTTGTAAGGCATATTCCGTATCCAATAAGGGCGTCGTTTCTTTTTTCATGAACTTCCTGATAATCGGGGTCAATGCCTGCTGTGACATCTGCGGATATTGCCTTTGACAGACTAAAAATCCTGGTGAGTGTTTCGGGATTTATTCTTTCCTTTGCATGGTTTAAGAGGTCATAAAGCAAAATTTCAAGTATTTTTGAATTTGCGCCGGTATTTCCGTCACTTCCTATTTCTTCCTTGTCAAAAAACACAGCGATGCATGGGATTTCTGGATTTTGCGCATCAAGAATTGCCTTTAAGGATGCAAAGGCGCAGCTTCTGTCATCATGGGCATATCCACCAACAAATGCCCGGTCAAATCCCACATCCCTTGCCTTTCCTGCAGGAATAACCTCAAGCTCTGCTGAAACAAGGTCTTCTTCAATAATGCCGTATTTATCATTTAATAATTTAAGTATATTTAATTTTACCGCTTCTTTTATGCCGTTTTTGCCTGAGTCATCTGAAATTAATGGGATGCCGCCAATAAGTATATTTAATTTTTCCGCAGGGAATGCATCGGGTAGTTTTTTATCTCCCTGCACTTTGCCGGCAAGATGTGGCAGAAGATCATTAATGGTAAAGACCGGGTCGTTTTCATCTTCGCCAATAATAATATTTACGGTGGAGCCGTCATTTTTTAACACAGGTCCATGAATTGCGAGGGGGCGGGACAGCCAGTGATATTTTTTTATGCCACCGTAATAGTGGGTTTTAAGATATGCCATATCAAGCTCTTCATAAAGAGGGTTTTGTTTAAGATCAATGCGTGGCGCGTCAATATGGGATGCCACAAGCCTGAAACCATCTGAGAGGGGTTTTTTGCCAAGATTTATAAGCGCCGCTGTTTTATCCTTAAATGACCAGAAAAGCTTTTTTTGTGATTTTTTTGCATCATCAATGGGTGAAAAATTATTTTTTATCGCAATATCTCTGATAATTGATACAGCCTCTCTTTCGGTTTTTGCAATTGATAAAAAATCTTTGTATCTTTCAGAGTATTCGAAAATGGATTTTTTTATCTTGTCATCCACCTGGGACCAAACATTTTTTTTATCTCTTTTCAGAGTTTTTTCAAGTTTTTCAACATCTTCCTTTGTGAAAGTCGTATATTCCATATTTTTTTCCTTTTTATTTAAATGATGTTTTTTTGCAGAAAGTTATTATTTTTTTACTTATAATTATAGGCAACCTCTAAAAATTAGATTGCTTTGTCACTTTGTTCCTCGCAATGACAATGTCCGTCATTGCGAAAGGTAGCGAAGCAATCTCAAAATACATATTTTTAGAGCTACTTTATAATAACTTTTAAAATTAAATCAGGCAATAAAAATATTAAATTGCTAAAAAAATTAAGCGCTTAAATTAATTTAAAAAGTAAAAATAATATGTTATAATTATTGTTATATATTATGATGGAGATAATCAGATTATGAATACAGCCTTAAATATCTATTACACACTGGAAGACTTGCAGCAATGGAAGGGTGACTGGGAGCTGATAGATGGTCACGCTGTGGCCATGTCTCCTTCACCTCATCCTGTGCATCAATATATAAGCGGAAAAATATTTCGTTTGTTGGATGAACAACTTGATGCCTGTGAAGAATCCTGTTATGTGCTGTTCGAAGTTGACTGGTTCATAAGTAATGACACTCTTGTAAGACCAGATGTAATTGTTGTATGTGATGAATTGCAGGATAAGATAACCAATGCTCCTGAAATAATTTTTGAGATAGTTTCGGAAAAAAATTCCCGGACTGATGAAGTATATAAATTTGACCTTTATTGCAGGGAAGGCGCTAAATATTATGTATTATGCTATCCTTTTCTTAAAAAGGCAAAGATATATAAGTTGAAAGAGGATAAATATATAAAACAGGGTGATTTCAGGGATGATGTGTTTTCTTTTGATATAAAATGCAGATTAGACCTTGATTTTAGTAAAATCTGGTTTAAATAGAAAATTTTTTTAGCCAGATAATTACAGACATTAGGTCTTGTCTTTTAAAAAAAATCAGTTATTATTAAATATTTAATTTTTTTTAAATTAAATTTAATCTGCGCTTTAATATAAAATTACAATATAAATTATACGGAGGAAAATTTGGCAAGAATTACCGTTGAAGATTGTCTGGAAAATGTGGCTAACAGGTTTGAGCTTGTTTATCTCACCATTGAGAGGGTTAAACAGCTTAGAAAAAATGTGCCACCCCTTGTTCTTTGTAAAAATAAAGAAATTGTCACTGCATTAAGAGAGATTGCAGCAAAGAAAGTGACATACGAAAACATTAAAGAACTTGAAAAAGACTATGAAGAGAAAAAATCTTATCAGATGGAAAAAGGTGAACTCTAATTATGAGCGACAGGGATTATTATGAGATTCTTGGTGTTTCAAAAAATGCCGATTCCGATGAGCTGAAAAAGGCATACAGAAAGCTTGCCCTTAAATATCATCCTGACAGAAATCAGGGTGATAAGGAGGCTGAAGAAAAATTCAAGGAAGCTGCCGAGGCATATGAGGTTTTAAGTAATCCTGATAAGAGAAAGATATATGATTCATATGGAAAAGAGGGGCTTGGCGGCGCAGGCAGGGGATTTAATCGTTCAGAAGATATTTTTGGCGCTTTTCATGATATTTTTGAAGAGTTTTTTGGCTTTTCCCAGACTTCCAGGCGTCAGAGGGGCCCGGTTCCTGAGCCAGGCGCTGATTTAAGATATGATATTTCTATTTCTTTTATTGATGCTGTAAAGGGATGTGAAAAAGAAATAGAGTACGGCCGCATGGAAAGCTGTGATCTATGTAACGGTACAGGAGAGGGCTCTGAAAGCAAGAGAAATGTTTGTGGTGTTTGTAACGGAAGGGGCGAAGTTATTAGATCTCAGGGATTTTTTACAATCTCAACAACTTGTCATGCCTGTAAAGGCGCGGGAGTAATAATCTCTAATCCGTGTGAGAAATGCCGTGGCGAAGGAAAGATAAAACAACGTCATAAATTAAAGGTCAGAATTCCCGCAGGGGTTGATAACGGATCAAGGGTAAGGATAAGGGGAGAAGGTGAGGCAGGAAAACTCGGCGGACCAAGCGGGGATCTTTATCTTTTTATATTTGTGCAGTCCCATGAATTTTTTCAGAGACAGGGAAATGATGTGTATTGCGAGGTTTCCATAACTTTTACTCAGGCAATTCTTGGTGATACAATAGAGGTTTTAACTGTTGACGGAAATAAAAATATTGAGATTCATCCAGGAGCTCAGCCTGGCGAAGAATTCAGGCTTAAAGGACTTGGCGCCCCTGATTTGAGAGGATTTGGAAATGGGGACCAGATAATAAAAATAATTATAGTTTTACCCAAAGAAATAAATCAGCGTCAGAAAGAACTGCTTGAAGAATTTGCTGAGATTGAAAAAGAAAAGAACGCAGGTTTTTTTAAAAAAATTTTCAGCCATTTTGAAGGAAGCGGCAAAAGAAAGGATGGCGCATCTCACTAATGAACGGATTTTCTCATCTTGATGATAAGGGTAATGCAATAATGGTTGATGTGTCTTTAAAAGAACCAACTGTCAGAGAGGCAAAGGCATCTGCAACCATAAATCTTGATGTCAATACCTTTTCAAGATTGATTGCCGGAGATATCCCAAAAGGTGATGCATTTGCAGTGGCAAGAATTGCAGGTATAATGGCAGCAAAAAAGGTTGATATGCTCATACCTTTATGTCACAGCATACCTGTTTCGTCAGTGGAAATAGAATTTTTACCGGATAATGACCGGAATACTATAGAAATTATTTCAAATGTAAAATGTTTTGGCGTTACCGGAGTGGAAATGGAAGCCCTTGCTTCTGTCTCGGTTGCCGCTCTTGCTCTTTATGATATGTGTAAGGCAATCAACAAGGGAATTACAATTTCTTCAATAAGACTTCTCAAAAAAACAGGCGGCAAAAGCGGCGTCTGGACTTTTAATGATATAACGGAGGCTTAAAATTGGTACATCTAACAACTGAACAAGTAGCTTACTTAAAGGAATTATTGTTAAAGCAGGAAAATGAACTCATTTCAACAGCAGAAGAAACCCTTGAAGAAATGGAATCAAAGGATGAAAATATACCTGATCCCACTGACAGGGCAAGTTTTGAAACAGATATCGGAGTTGAATTAAAAATCAGGGACAGAGAGAGAAAACTTATTAAAAAAGTAAGGTCAGCCTTAAAAAGAATAGAAGACGGAACTTATGGCCTTTGTGATAAATGTCCGGAAGAAATCTCTTTTAAAAGGCTTGAGGCAAGACCTGTAACCTCTCTTTGTATTAAATGCAAAGAAAGAGAAGAAAGAGAAGAAAGGCTCAGAGGGGAATGAAAATAATTTTTTTTAGATTATAATTAATTATGGAATTAAATATTGCCTTTATATGGCACATGCATCAGCCACTTTATATTGATCCAGGCGCTGACAAATTTATCATGCCATGGGTCAGACTTCATGCGGTTAAGGCATATAACGACATGCTTGAGGTGGTTAAAAATAAACCTGAGGCAAATATAACCTTTAATTTTGTCCCTTCACTTCTCTATCAAATTGAACAATACATAAACGGCAAAACAGATAAATTTTATGACCTTACCAGAAAATCTCCCTCCCTGTTGGATCAGGAAGAAAAGGTTTTTATAATAAAAAATTTTTTTTCATGCCACCTGCCCACAATGGTGGAAAAATATCCGCGATATAATAAGTTGTTGTCTTTAAGAGGCAAAGAAAATGCCCCTCAAAAATTAGTGGATGCAGCCAAAAAATTTTCAAATCAGGATATAATGGACCTTCAGGTCTGGTTTAATATGACATGGCTGGGTTTTGCAGCCAAAAAAGATAAAAATGTCCAGGAACTTATAAAGAAAGGCTCTGGTTTTAACGAACAGGAAAGAGATTTTATTTTAAGCCTGCATCTGGAAACTTTAAAGGGATTAATCCCAAAGTATAAAAAAAAATGGGAGAAAAAAGAGATAGAAATATCCACAACCCCTTTTTATCATCCCATAATGCCTCTTTTGTACGATACAAACATAGCCCAGAAGTCAAATAAATTTACCCGCATTCCGGACAGATTTTCATATCCCGAAGATGTTGTCGCCCAGCTTAAAAAAGGAGTTGACTATTTCAATAAAATTTTTGGTCAAAAACCCCTGGGACTATGGCCATCCGAAGGTTCTGTTTCGCAGGAAATAATAGACCTTTTTAATGAGGCTGGTTTTTTATGGGCTGCCACTGATGAATCAATACTCTTTTCATCTATTGAAAACGCCAGTAAAGATTCGCTTTTTCAACCGTATTTTACGGAATTCTCTAAAAAACCCTTTAATCTTGTCTTCAGACACCATCAGCTTTCCGACAGGATTGGTTTTGTGTATAAAAATAATGATCCCACTGCTGCTGTGTCAGATTTTATGGGAAGGGCGCTTGCAATAAAAAATCACATTGGTCTCACTGAACAACCCCCTTTGCTTACAATAATTCTTGACGGTGAAAATCCATGGGAATATTTTTATGACGGTGGGGAAACCTTTCTTACACGCATGTATGACGCAATAATATCAAACAAAGATTTTAAGCTTACCACTGTAAGCGATTATATTAATAAATATCCCCCAAAGAAAAGCCTAAAAAAACTCCATCCCGCATCGTGGATTAATAATGATTTCGGTATCTGGATTGGCGGAAATGAAGAAAACAAAGCATGGAATATGTTGAAAAAAACAAGGGATGCCCTTGATAAGGTAATAAAACAGGGAAATATTTCCGCTGAAAATCTTGCCAAGGCAATGGAATCAATGTATATTGCCGAGGGCAGCGATTGGTTCTGGTGGTATGGAGACCAATTCCATACTGATTTTTCAATGGAATTTGACTATCTTTTCCGAAGCCATCTCCAAAATGTCTATGATAAAATCGGGCTTCCAATACCTTTTGAAATTACTCAGCCCATTAAACCTATAAAAACTATAAGTGTTTCAGATGAGCCTGCCGCTTTTATTCATCCCATTATTGACGGTTATCAGAGCCATTATCTTGAATGGACAGGGGCGGGTTCTGTTTTTTTAGATGAAAAGGGTGGTTCAATGTATGCGGGTGATTCATTTATCAAGGGGTTTATGTATGGCTTTAACCTTGATTATTTTTTTATCAGAATTGCCGGCGCAGAAGATGGCTTTGATTTTGATTTATCCTCTGATATATCTTTCCGGTTGATTTTTAGCTGTAAGGAAAGAGATTTTATATTATATTTTACAAGAAATATAAAAAATAATTGCTGGGAATATTCTTTTTTTATAGGTAGTGATAAAACAGATATTGAATTATCAGGCATTAAGGTTACTATTCAGGAAATAATCGAGTGTGCCCTGCCGTTTGGTATTTTTGATGCAGGGGTTGGCACAAGAATTAATTTTATATTTGAGTTTTTACAGGACGATATTGTAAAGGAAAGACTGCCGCGTTCCGGCTCAATTTCCATTATTGTGCCTGACGAAGACTTTGAAAAAAAGGTTTGGTTGGTATAAAATAAAATTATGTCGCAGTTAAGAAAAGATCCCATAGTTGAAAGATGGGTTATTATTGCAAAGGAGAGGGGAAAAAGACCCTCAGACTTTGTTTTTAATCAGCATAAAAAAGTAGTTGGTTTTTGTCCCCTTTGTCCCGGAAATGAATATACAACCCCAAATGAAATACTTGTTTACGGAAGGCAGTCCAATATCCCAAATTCCGGCGGCTGGAAATTAAGGGTTGTTCCCAATAAATTTCCCGCGCTTGTTGTGGAAGGCGAACTGGACAAAAGGGGCGAGGGCATGTTTGATAAGATGAACGGCATAGGCGCCCATGAGGTTATAATAGAAACCCCTGACCATGATGCATCCATCGCAATGATGAGTGTGGAGCAAATATCCCTTATTTTCAGGGCTTACAGGGACAGGATAAATGACCTTTCAAGGGATATGAGAATTAAATATATAATGGTATTTAAAAATTATGCAAGCGCCGCAGGGGCTTCCCTTGAACATTCCCATTCCCAGCTTATTGCCCTTCCTATTGTCCCCTATCTTATCCAGGAAGAGGTTGTAGGCTCGGCAGGATTTCACAAATACAAGGACAGATGTGTTTATTGTGATATAATTCGTCAGGAGTTAAAATCAGGTGAGAGGATTGTCCTTGAAAATAATGAATTTGTAGTTTTATGCCCTTATGCGCCAAGATCACCCTTTGAAATGTGGGTCTTGCCAAAATTTCACAGCTCTGATTTTAACTATATTGATGACACCAAATTAATGTCCCTTGCAGATATTTTTTCCCAGACAATGAAGCGTTTGGATAAGGCCCTCCCTGATGTTCCTTATAACTTTATGCTTCATACAGGGCCTGTAAGAACTCCTAATCTTGATTATTATCACTGGCACATAGAAGTGATGCCTAAACTTACAATGATAGCGGGTTTTGAATGGGGCACAGGTTTTTATATAAATCCCACACCTCCGGAAGAATCTGCAAAATTCCTAAGAGATATTAAATTATAATAAAATATTAAACGGAGGTTTTATGGAAAAGGTTAAGACGCTAAAAAAGATACTTCTTGTGGATGATGAGGAGAGCATTCATCTTCTTTATAAAGAGGAATTTGAAGAGGAGGGTTATGAAGTTGCCTCTGCCCTTAACGGCGAGGATGCCCTTAAACTTTTTGACACTTATTTGCCTGATCTTGTTATACTTGATATCAATATGCCGGGTATTGATGGGATTGAGGTTCTTGGTCAGATGAAACAGAAAAAACCTAATATTAAGGTGCTTTTATGTTCCGCATACCCTGAATACAAGCAAAATCTTGCATCATGGGCATCTGATGAATATATTGTAAAATCCTTTAATCTTGATGAACTTAAAGAAGCTGTAAGGAAACATCTGAAGGGTTAATAAGTTTTTTCTTGATAATGCAGCCAAAGAGGATTGTTTTTTCAGATAAAATCCTTATTTTTCTTTTTTTTATAAGTTTTTTTTATTATAATCTAAATTTAAGGATAATAAACAGCGGGGATACCTTTCCATCCGCTGTTATTCCAATAAAGATTTTGACAAAGGGAAATCTTTATATGGATGAATTTTATGATTATTGCACGGAAAATAAAATTGATTCTTATTTTTTTAAAAAAAAAGAATCCCATTATATATCAAACTATCCTGTTGCCACAGGCTTAATTTCTCTGCCTTTTTATGTGGCGCCTGTTTTTTTATTCAGCAACATTATGGGCAACCATATGTTGAAAAAAACAGTCTCTACTGAAGAATGGGTGAGATTTGCAATAGTAATAGAAAAATTTTCTGCAAGTTTTATAACAAGCCTGTCTGTTTTGGTATTTTTTCTTATTGTGCGGAAACTAAGTAATGACGATATAAATGTTTCATTGTTATTAACTTTTGTTTATGCCTTTTGTTCATCTGCGTCTTCTGTTTCTTCCCAGGCTTTATGGCAGCATACAACCGGTATTTTTTTTATGCTTTTATCGGTTTTTTTATTGATGCGCTTAGATAATGTAATAAATATAAAAAAGGAAATATCAGGAAAGAGGATTAATTTAGCCATTATATTGCTTGGCATTATTTGCGGCATTTGTATTTGCATACGTCTTTCAAATCTCCTTTTTGTATTGCCCCTATCAATTTACTTTTTATTGAGATTCCCATTAACTAAAACGATAATTTTTGCTCTATCTGCAATGCCTCTTGGTTTTTTGCTGATTTTTTATAATTTATACTATTTTAATTCATTAACCGGCGGTTATGAAATGACCTTTACAACAAATTTTATTGACGGATTTTCAGGATTATTGTTTAGCCCGGGAAGAGGACTTTTTTTCTATTTTCCCTTTGCAATATTTGGCTTTGCAGGAAGTTATCTTGTTGTAAAAAATAAAAAATCAGGGTATGATAATATATATATAATTTTTATTGTTTTTGCGATACTGCAATTGTTGCTAATTTCTAAATGGTTTTCATGGTGGGGAGGGCACTGTTATGGACCCAGACTCTTGTCAGAAATTCAACCATTTCTAATTTTATCAAGTGTCCCAGTTATGCAAACATTTGTGAAAAGATATAAAATTATAAAAATTATTATTATTTTATTTATTATATATTCTTTTTTTGCACAGGGAGTTGGAACTTTTTTTCATCCAGCCGGAGGTTGGGATACTATACCTGTAAATATAAATGATTCTCCCGAAAGATTGTGGAATTTTAATGATAATCCTCTAAAAAGAAATATAATATATTTTATTAGCTATTTTAGTTGAAAAATTCTTTTTTTGTTTAAAAATTAATTATTAAACATGTCTGTCGATAAAAAGAATCAGAAGTATTTTAATTTTTTAAATTTTTTATTTTATATGTTGTTATTAAAGATAGATGAATTAGAAGAAGGCATGATCCTTAAAAGGGATATCAAGGACGATTCCGGAAGATTTATTATTTCCTCAGGGACGGTTTTAAGCTCCAAACATCTGAGGGTATTAAGAATTTGGGGAATAGGAGAGGCCTATGTGCTAAGGGATAAAAATTTTCAGACTTCAACAATATCTTTTGAACAAAAAAACACAATGTTTGATGAGAGAAAAAATCCTAGTCTGTTTTATAAAGATAAAGATATATGTGCTGAAACCGCTAAAAAAAAGTTTATGTTTAATGATGTTGAAGACCCCTTTATATCAGAACTATTAACTATATATTTGTCCCAGGCATGCAAAGAAAAATAAGTCTTGAAAAAATTCTGATCCATACTGAAAATCTCCCAACCTTACCGGAAGTGCTGGTAAAACTAAATGAGGTTGTGAACAGTCCTTTTTCATCTTTTGAGGAGTTTTCCAAAATTATAGAAAAAGACACAGGTCTTACCGCACGGGTTTTAAAGATAGTTAACAGCGCATTTTATGGTTTTCCCAGAAAAATTGACAGGGTTTCCAAGGCATGCGCCCTTCTTGGCACACAGCAGATTATAAATATTGTGTTTGCCACAAAAATAATTGACAGTTTCAATGGTATTGACAAGAAATACGTTGACATGAAATCCTTCTGGCAGCATAGTATTATTACTGGGATTGTGGCAAAATTAAGCTCCACTATCCTTAAAGAAATAAACCCGGAGAGTTATTTTGTCTCAGGTCTTCTTCACGATATAGGCCGCATACTGTTTTTTAAGTCTTATCCTGATGTAATGATGGACATTTTAAGCCGTCATAAAGATGATAATAAGCTTTTGTGGAAACTTGAGGAAGAGGTTTTTGGATTTGACCATGCAAAACTTGGCGGAATTTTACTAAATAAATGGAAATTTCCCGCTGATCAGCAGGAAAAAGTCATGTTTCACCACTATCCCTCTGTCTCTGAACTCCATAAAAGGCCATGCGCCATAATTCATGTATCAAATATTATAGCAAAGTCCATGATTCCCTGTACAAGCGGAGATTTTTTTATAACTCCTTTGGACCGTGTGGCATTTGACAGCCTTAACCTTACAGATCATAGTATAAAATTTATAGTAAATAAATCGGAAGAACTATTTGACGAAATAGTCACATTTTTTTTAAACGATGCAGACTGAAATTTTTACTGAAATAGAATTTTTCAGACAAAGGCTAAATTACCTTGAAATGCTTAACGGCTGGTTTTTTGAGGCATTTGAGAGCCTTGTTGAAATGGGCGATATTTACGGAACTGCCAATGAACACAGGGATTTAAAGAAAATTTTTCTCAAAACAAAGAGTTATATAGAGAAATTTATTAATTTCAGGGCAATGGGATTTTATCTTGTAAACGAACATGACGCTGACCTTTATCAATTTTTATGTGAGCCTGCCTCATTTAACGAATTAATTCAGGATGAGTTTGACTATCAGATAAACAGGGGTGAATGCGCCTTTGCATTAAGACAGAACAGACCGATTTTTCCCTCCAAAAGCAAATCAGGTCTTCCGGTTATGCTTCATTCCATGACAACCCAGAGAAGGGTGAGGGGAATTTTTGTGGGTATCCTTGAAAATGAAGTCAAGCCGGAAAATCATTTATCTCTTTATATGTCTATTTTGATACATCTTACATCAAATGCCATTGAAGGTGTTGAATTATACAAATTTCTTGAAAAGAATTATGAATTTCTCGAAAATTTACTGGAAAATAAGACAAGAGAAATGGAACATAATGCTGTTTATGATAAATTAACAGGACTTCCCAACAGAACGGCATTTCTTGCGCATCTTAACAGGATATTTGATTATCTTTATCACAAAAATAGCAATCCGGTGATAATTTTAAATGATGTTGATAATTTCAAAAAGATTAATGATACCCTCGGAAACGAAATCGGCGATATCACTCTCCAAAAAATAGCCGCTTATTTTATAGAAATAATCACAAAATTTCAAAAAGAATATGTTGTAAAGACAAATATTTCCCTTTACCGTTTTGGAGGGGATGAATTTATTATTCTTTTTGAAAATATTTCAAATATAGACTATATCGCAGATTTTGTGCGATTAATACAAAAATCATTTTCCAGTAAGAAATTTGATATTTTGGGACAATATTATATCTTTACTTTAAGCGCTGGAATAAGCATCTATCCCTCTGACGGTCAAAATGCGGAGCTTCTGTTAAAAAGGGCTGAAATTGCAATGTATGAGGTGAAAAAAAACAGCGGGAACGGGTTTCATTTTTATCAACCCGGCATGGATAATATCATTGCGGAACATCTTGAAATAGAAAGCAATTTAAGAATCGCAATAGAGAGACAGGAATTTATCCTTTACTACCAGCCAAAGGTGAACACTTTTACCAATGAGTTGGTGGGTTTTGAGGCTCTTATCAGGTGGAATCATCCTGAGAAAGGACTTATAATGCCATTGGATTTTATTCCAATAGCAGAAAAAATGGGTCTTATCTCCCAGTTAGGCGAAATTGTATTGAAAATTGCTTGTTTTGACCTTTATCACTGGAGAAAGGAAGGACTGGATGTTGTTCCTGTGGCAGTCAATATTTCGTCAGACCAGTTTAAAAAGGAACTTCCTGAAAAGGTGATGAGTTTATTGCAGGAGACCCGAATCCCAACAAATTTAATACAGATTGAGATTACAGAATCAACATTTCTTGAGGATATAAACCAAAAAATAAAAATTTTTGAGCAAATACGTGATGAAGGTATTAAAATTTATATCGATGATTTTGGAACTGGATTTTCTTCTCTTAGTTATCTGCATAAACTTCCGGTTTCAGGATTAAAAATAGACAGGTCATTTATAAAAGACCTATCCTTTAACCCTGAATCCAAGCTGATAACCAAGTCAATTATTGCCCTTGCCCAGAGCCTTGATATTTCCGTGGTTGCAGAAGGTGTGGAAACAGCGGAACATCTTGATATATTAAGCAATCTTGGATGTGACGAGATTCAGGGTTATTTGTTCAGCAAACCTGTTCATCCTGACTTAGTCCCTGATATGCTGCAAAAAAAATTATTAAACCCTAAAGGTGAACTGCTTTTTAAGGAAAAAGCCCATAAATTGCCGTGAAATAATGATGCTGGATCTGTCAGGAAAACAACCATCTGATTTGTTTGATTTTTATGACGGCTTTATATCCACGCTCTTAATATAGGTGATTTTTTTCTTTATCCTGTCTTCCATTTTATCAATGCTTGAGCCAACAATCCTTGTGATTCTGTTTGCAAATGTGGAACAAAACCTTAAAAATTCGGAATAATTTTCTATTTCTTCATATTCATCTCTGAGAGTGTCTTCCATTTCTTTAACAAGGAGATAACCGTTAATCTCAACCTCTGCCCTGATGTGATGGGTGGTGGGCGTAAGGATAATCATTCTTATGTCTTTAATATCTTCAATAAGGGGCATTTTTTCCAGTTCTTCCTTAACCTCTTCCTTTAGCTCTTCAGGGGAGGATTTTTCCATGAGATATTCAAGATTCTTTTTGATTAGCACAATTGCAACAGCGCCAAGCAAAATTCCAATAATAATTGAACCAATGCCGTCCCATATAAACCAGTCAGTGATTTTGGAGAGAAATATGGCGATAAAGGCAAGAACAACACCAAGAACAGCCACGCTGTCTTCCAATATTACGGCAAGATTTGCAGTGTTTCCTTCCTGTTTGTCAATCCATGCAATACAAAGGGGAATTGACTCAACAACAAGGGAAACCAAAAGGACGATGAGATTTAAGTTAGGAGCGCTATTATGGGTATAAAATATACTTTCCAGTTGTTCCCCCATTTCATCAGATATGATATAATTTAATTTAGTCAGTTGGGGATTTTGATATTCCATCAAATACTCAATGCCGTGATATATTGTGACGCCTGAACCAATAAAAAAGATGCCGCAAGCCGATATCAGTCCCCACACAAACATTTCTTTTCCCCTGCCAAAGGGATATTCTTTTGAGGGTCCTATTTTGCTTCTTCTTAAACCTATCCATAAAAGCGCCTGATTTGCGGTATCCGCAAAGGAATGGATTGCCTCGGCAAACATGGAGGCGCTGCCTGTCATTACTGCGGAGAACAGTTTAAGTATAAAAACAAAGGAATTTGCGGCAATTGCTATTTTAACAGCTCTCATTTGGGATGTTCAAAAGGCATCCGGGATGTTTTGTCAAAAGGCTCTGAAATAATCTCAAGCTCTTCATATTCTTCCTGATTATCCTGTTTTTTTCTTTTAATTTTAAGTTTGATTGTATCGGATTGTTTTTTCATTGACAGTATTGCCTTAAGAGAAAAAAGATTTGATATTTTAACATCATCCGCAAATAAAATAATGTCATTTTTATGGAGATTTGATTTCATTGCAACGCTATTTTTATCAATATCTTTTATTAATAATCCGTCAGGCATTTCTTCCAGAGTCACTCCAAGCCGGGCTGAGAATGGCTGTTCAAAATAGGGCATGATAATGGAAAAATCCGCTTTTTCTGGATTTATTTCCAAAACAGACTCATTTGTTATGGTTGTTATATCATAGTCTCCCCTTGCAGTCAGGCGGTTTGGAATGCCGTATCTATTTTCTATGTGACCGTTTCCTGCAAGTATCACCATTTTATATACGGGATTATTTTTAAGAAAATTATGCGCTGTATCAGCCATTGTCTCGTCCCATAAAAGCTGGGCCATATAAAAATTGGTGAAATCCTTTTTTTCAGATATGTTATGGGATGAAAAAATATAGTTTACAAAATCTTTGTGCTCATTATTTGTTATGTCAATATTTGGAATATTTTCCTGTTCTTCCGGGGTAAGCGCGCCAATTCCCTTTTCGGATATTTTTTTTGTTAATTCCACTGGCGCATTAAGGGCGATAATTCTGATATTATTTGCCCTGCAGTAATCTATTATTGGTTTGTAGAGTTTATAATCAAAGCTCCATCTCTTAAGATATTCTGATTGGGAGAGAAAGTCCTGTTCACTTATTTTGCTTTCAATATAATCATCCAATGCCTTTTGAAATGGTTTTTGAAACATCTCCATTCCAACGGCCAGTTTAACGCCTTTTTTATTAAGAGCCTTAATGACCATTAACTGCAAGAGGTGATGCGCATATTTGTCATGCTCTTCACCAACAAAGACTATTTTTTTATTAGCTATCTGATTAATTATATCATTAAATGTTAATATGGAATCTTTGTTATAGCCCATAATGGGGTTATAAATATTATAGATAATGCCATCCTCGGTGTTTTTTAAGGCTTTTTCAATGGTTTTGCCGTCAGAAAAAACAATTTTTGAATAATTGCCGTAATGGAATAATTTTCTTTTGATTTTGGTAAATTCTTCTTTTTTATCAATTCTTAGGAGGGTTATAATGGAATTATTGGCTATATTATTTATAATATCAATGGATACTCCGGAATTTCTCAGGTCTTGTTTTTTTATTATTTTTTGAATAGGTTTTGGAACAGTCCCCATAAAAATAATTGATTTAAGCGTGTTATATTTCTCCCATTCAAAGGCTGAGTTGTCGTCAATCTCAATTATTTCATAGTTTTTATTTTTATTTGTAAAAAAATCAATGGCTTCGCTGTAAATTTCCCTCTCACTTTTATGGATTGTCATTATGCCGGATTTTGCGCCAATTACTCTGGAAAATACAGGGGGATATTCGTTTGGACTTAATTTTCGCATTATTTTATATTGAGGGTCAATAATCACCTTAAGGGGAAAATTATTCACATTCAGATACACATCCTGTTTTTCACCGGAAATATTTATATCAAAATCCTGTTTTCCCGAAAGGGTTTCAACTATAAGAGGAACTGTTAAGTTGTATGGTATCTTTGTGCCCTGATTTACTGTAATTTTCAATAAAAATTCGCCTTTTTCATCAATATGCAGTTCATTGGATGAAATATTTATATCAGGTATGTCATTTCTTTTTAAGCGCTGGTCAAATATTGTGTCAAGCTTATTTTGTGAATATTTATTAAAGGTATCTTTTATATCATCCCAGCTTGCTTCTTTGAAACTGTATGTATTTATCAAATCTTTAAGGGCATCATAAAAATTTTTTTCTCCCATTTCATTTTCAAGGGTATAAAAGAGAAAAGCCCCTTTTCCATAACCAATGGATTCGTTTTTATTGTCAATATTTCCCTTAAAATCCATTAATGGAGTGGAATTTGTGTCGTTATAACTCATGTATTTAACGATAATATTTTTTCTGTAGGCAGTATCAGCATTTTTTTCTTTTTCATAATGATAGTCGGAAAGGTATGTGGTGAGGCCTTCAATCCAGTTACCTTTGGAGAAATCATTATAAATTGAGTTGCCCCACCATGAATGTGCCAGTTCATGACCAAGGGATGTGTCAGGTATGAATGGCAGCCTTAAAACAGCAGAGCCAAGCAGGGTAAATGTGGGAAAGCCGTAGCCGGTTTGCGCTGGATTTTCAACTACAGAAAATTTTT
This sequence comes from Desulfobulbus propionicus, assembly GCA_020720325.1. Lineage (GTDB taxonomy): Bacteria > Desulfobacterota > Dissulfuribacteria > Dissulfuribacterales > DYOW01 > DYOW01. The sequence goes on along the minus strand of DYOW01000003.1, from coordinate 23,874 downwards.
TGAAAGGGAATTTGCCAAGGAGTTTCTGGTATTTATCAAGAAACTGCCCTGTTTTTGTCAGGTAAAGATTGCTTAGATTCCTGTCGTTTTCCAAAAAATATGTTGATATGTCAATATCACGGTGTTTAATTGAATTTTTGTGAAATTTTCCAACAATCAGCGTTATTTCATCCCTTGGGTGATTAAAAATAAATTCATATTTACCTTTGTTTTCTTTGACTTCATCCGCCTCGGAAATGGGAATAAAACCTTCCGGAACAGAAACTTTAAGGCTGTATATCGCATAATTATCCGCCTCAGGAAACCAGTTGTCATATAAAAACAGGAAATCATCCGCTGAAAACATCCTGGAGTTTTCCAATATGTTTCCTATATCAGTTTTGTATTCAATAAAAATAACATCCTTTTCATTCTCTTTTTTTAGAGTTTTATGTAAAATTTCAATGCCTGGGTTGTTAAATTCAGGCGAAATTTCATAATTTGAAATCTTTGCTATGCCATAAAGCGCCTTATCATTTAAATTAACCGTCACATCAAGGTCAATATTTGTCATTGAATAAGCCATACCTGAATTTAACAATAAAAATATAAAAATAAAAAAAAATAATCTCATCTTTTCTCCTATTTGTAATAAAAAAATAAAAATAAAGGAAGTCCAGCAAGAATTATGCTTATAATTCTTAATATCTGACTTATTATAATAAGCTGAAATCCCAGAAAAGGCGTATAAATACCCATATACATGGGTAATTGATGTTTTATTGCGCGAATTGGTGTCGCTATAATTGAACCGATAACAAGAGCTAAAACAGTTTGTTTAATGTCAAGAACACCATTATTCAGCAGCGCCCCTGCCGCCACTGCGCCTGCATTAAATTCCATAATAATGCTAAAGATTATAACAGAAAGTCCTTCAATTGGTATAAGAGATATAAAAAAATTTGCTGTTTTATCCTGAAGCCATCCAAAAAAACCGAGTTCCTGCATGAGAACAGTTAGTGAATATATGGGAAGTGTGTAAGTGAATATCTTTATGAAACGATCCAAAGTGTTTTTTTTTATTGTCTGAAAAATATTTTTTTTGGGGCTGTCTTTTTCTTCTTTTGTGTCTGTTAGGGTTTGTTGGCGCCCCGCTTCTTTTTTCAGGAAAAATTTTGCGAGAAAAATAATAAAAAAACCCCTTGCAATCGCAGCAAAAAATGTGACTGACGTATAGATAATTCCGGCTTTGCCGAGAATAGGTAGAAGAATGGCCGCCATGGCTGGAAGATGAAGCAAATATGCTGGAATGCTGTTATTTAGCATATTTGTGATAAAAAGTTCTTTTTTATTTATATGTTTTTCGGTATAAGCATTAAAAAGAATGGTATTTGCAACAATTCCTGAGAGAAAGGCGGATGTGAATGATGAAATGCTCCAGGAGCTGAGATTGCTAAATCTCATTATTGGTTTAAAAATACCTGAAAATTTTGTTATCCATCCCTTTGCCTCAATATATGAGGTTAAAAGCAGTGTGATAAATACAATAAAAATAAATTTTGAAAGGGGAATAATGATTTTTGATTTGAGAAAAATCAGGTTTTTGCCGTAATAGCTTAATATGAAAAAAATACATAACGTTAAAAAAAACGAAAATACAACAAGAAAAAAAGATGATTTATTTTTGTCTTTTACAGGCATTAATTTCTTGACTTTATCTCTATTCTTTGTATCTTTAATTTATTAAAATATAGGTTTTTATGATAAATTCTGCTATACCCCGGACAGATAAGCATAAGTTTATTAAAAGATGGCTATTAATCCTTGCCGGGTCCCTTTTTGTCTTGTCATTATGGATAATTTTTGCTCCTTTTGGAGCTATCAAAATTTTCCTTTTAAAAAAGGAAAAAGCCCAGCTTATTGAGTTAACTCAGGCAAAAGCAAGGGATGTAGCCCAGCTTAAAAATCAGGTGGACGGTCTCAAAGACCCTCAAAGCCGCGAGATTATTTTAAGGGAAGAACTGGGCTGGGTAAAAGATAATGATATGGTCTATGTTTTTCCTGATAAAGAAAAAAAATAATTATCCATGGCTGATTAATCACATTTTTTTCAGATAATCCTTTGCTATTGCTGCCTGCGGGCTGTTTGGAAAATGTTTCAGGAGTTTATTAAACACAGCCTTTGAACTATTATGGTCCCCAATTTTTTGAAATGCAATGCCTTGTTTCAGGAGCGCGCCTGAGGTTTTTTCACTGTTCGGATATTTTTCAATAACCAACTGGTATTCAAGGATTGCCTCCTCAAATTTTCCCAGGTTATAATCACATTCTCCCTTCCAGAAACTGGCGTTGCTTAAATATTTCCCCTGGGGATTTTCCTTTTCATAAATTTCAAAACTGTTTTTTGCTTCCTTAAAATTTTTTTGTTTGAAAAGCTCGATTCCCTGTTTGTAATAATCTGTGGGTCCTGTTGTGTCAGGTTGTTTTTTAATATTATCAGAAGGTGTTATCTTCACTGGGGGTTCTACCGGTGGGGTAACCCCGGTCTCATCAGGCTCTGCGGTTTGTGTTGACTGTGTGCCTCCAAGGCTTAATTCGAGTCTGTCAAGCCTTGACCTGTCTTTGCTGTAATTATGTGATATCTGGTCAACAGCTCCGCCTACCCTTAGAAGTTCAGCGTTGACTTCATTTAGCCTGTTGTCAATTTTAGCCTGATTTTTTTGAATATTGTCGATATCAGCGCGTATTGTCTGACCTTTCATGGATCTAAGCTCATCTTTTATCTGTGTGTTTTCCATTGAAAGGCTGTTTACCCTTTTTTCAAGAAGGGTTACCTGATCCGGCGCAGCGCATGAACAAAGTCCAACGGATAATATGCCTATTCCTATAATTTTTTTATTAAAAGTGATTTTTTTATCTGCCATGTTTTCCTCCTTAATAACTATTGTTATTTCTATTGCAATTTTGTTGTATTAGTTGTTAAGAAAATTAGGTCCCCAGAAGGGAGTGGAAATTTTCCCGATATTTTTTACAATTACTCTTTGATAGTCTCCGTTAGCAAGCATAACAAAGAGACTTTTACCGCCAAGTCTTGTTGAGGTAAAAAGCAGTTGTCTTGAGTCAGGAGACCATGAGGGGTTCTCATTGTTTCCCTGATCTGTTAACCTTGCGGCGCCTGTTCCTTCAGGAGATATTGTGTAAATCTGAAAACCTCCTGCCCTACTTACATATGCTATTTTATCACCTTTTGGCGACCACTGCGGGTCAGTATTATAATCTCCTGAAAATGTCAGTCGTTTAACGCTTTTTGAACTTAAATCCATAATATAAATCTGTGGAGAGCCTGTCCTGTCTGAGACAAAGGCAATCCTTGAACCGTCAGGAGAAAAAGTCGGGGAAATATTGGCGCCAGGGCCAGATGTAAGCTTTGAAATTATATGACCATCAGTATTAATAAGATATAAATCCGGATTGCCGTCCTTACTAAGGCTTACAATAAGGGTATTACTGTCAGGATGCCATGCAGGGGAAACATTTAATCCGGGATGAGCGCTTACTTTTTTTACAATATTTCTTTCAAGGTCTTTGATATAAAGACATGAATTTCCAGTTCTGTAAGAAGTATATGCTATATATTTTCCGTTAGGTGAATAGCGTGGTGATATTACAAATGATTTTTCGGAAGATTCCAATGCGGGGGCATATCCGTCAAAATCAGCAGTGAAAAAATCCCTGTTTTTTCCGTTTGGCGCAACAAAGGCGATTTTTGAAAGGCTTACGCCATGTTCTCCGGTAATTGCCTTGACAATAACATCGCAGAAACGGTGCGCGATTTTTCTGTATTCATTCATGTTAGCAGTGTATCTTCTGCCTTCAATGAGGATTTCGCCCGGCATTTCAAGTAGTTTTAGTTCAACCACTATTGTGTTGCCGCTCGCAAAGACAGAACCCTTCACAAGATAATCCAGCCTGAACTTATTCCATAAGGCATCCTGAGCGCCTCCGTATTGCGATTTTTCCAAAACTGAAAAAAATCCGTGAAATGTAAGGTCATTTGAAAGCACATCGGATATTTGAGCGCCAACGTCAGCATACTGTGAGCCTTGAGGGGTGACATCAAGATTTGGAACAGCAATTGGAAATTGTTTGCCACCGGGACCAAGTATATCAAGATATACCCTTGCGGCATATGCGTTTTGTCCGCATAAAATTAAAAACAATAACAACACAAAAACTATATAGATTTTTTTCATTTTTTTCTATCCTCGTTTTAATCAGGTTTATAATATAAAACAAATTTATTTAAAAACCAACATCTCCGGGTTTAAAATTTAAACCAATTTCCAGATAGCCGGTGTCTTTCATAAGTGTCTTTAAGTCCTTTGTGACAGGGGGGAGGGGACTTGATGATTTTACAGCCTTTACAGCAGATAAATCAAAGATACTGTTGCCGGATTTTTTCTCAACATCCACGCCTATCACAGCGCCGTCATCTTTAATTTTTATTACAAGCAGACAATGGAGTCCTTTTTGGTCAATCAGTTGTTCCGGCGGTCTCCAGTTTGATTGTATTTTATCTATGAGCTCATTGCAATTATAAAATTTGCAAAATAGATCCTGACCTATTGGGCCTGCTCCCCTTGATTTTTCTTTTGTATCTCCAGCGGCTTTCTCATGTCCGTTAGTACTTTCTCCGTGTTTTTCCTTGAGGTTAGCAAGTTTTTTAGAAAGATTTTCCTGGGCTTCTTTTTCGCCTGCCTTGTTTTTTATTGCCTGAAGTTTTTTATTTAAAGCATCTTCCTCTGCTTTTTTAGCAAGCTCAGCCTTTTTGGCCTCTTCCGCTTTTCTTGCCTCCTCGGCTTTCTTAGCTTCCTCAGCCTTTTTTGCTTCTTCTTTTTTCTTTAATTCATCAGCCTTTTTAGCCTCTTCTATCTTTTTTTGTTCCTCTGCTTTTTTAGCAAGCTCAGCCTTTTTGGCTTCCTCTATTTTCTTTTGTTCTTCAGCCTTTTTGGCCTCTTCTATCTTCTTTTGCTCCTCAGCTTTTTTACGCTCTTCTTCCTTTTTCCTCTCAAGGGCAATCTTTGCTTCCTCGGTTTTCTTAGCCTCTTCTATCTTTTTTTGTTCCTCGACCTTCTTGGCTTCTTCGGCTTTCCTGGTTTCCTCTATTTTCTTTTGTTCCTCAGCTTTTTTTGCTTCCTCGATTTTTTTATTTTCTTCGGCCTTTTTGGCCTCTTCTATCTTCTTTTGCTCCTCAGCTTTCTTAGCCTCTTCTTTCTTTTTTAACTCTTCAATTCTCTGCGCATCATCAGAAGGTTTTTCCTGGGTTTTTTCGTGTTCCTTAGAGTGTTCTTTTGTTGCTTCCGGCGGGGTTTTTGCTTTTTCTCCCATTTCTCCTGTGATTCTTGACAGTTCATTGGGAGAAACAATTCTCACATTGTATGGAGCAGCAATATGAAAAGGATTTTTCCATAACTTGGATGAAAAAAGGGCAAGAAGCGCCACTAATATATGTAAAAGAACGGCAAGGAAAACTCCGAGAAACCAGTTTTCACCAAAAATAGAATTTCTTTTTTTCATTTATTTTTTTTCTTTTTTTGAGCCTTTTATTGGCTTAGTGTCTGTTGGTTCTGTGACAAGACCAAGGTTTTCTATTCCTGCCTCCCTTGTGGCGGCAATCACAGAGGCAACAAAACCATAATCTGCCTTGCTGTCGCCTCTAAGAAGAATCTGTTCGGTTTCGCCCCGTTGTTTTAAATCAGCAAGGCTTCTTTTAAGGGAAGAGATGTTTGTTATGTTATTATTAAGGTAAATTTCATTGTTTTGGGTGACTGAGATAATAACCGGCTGTTTTTTCTGCGGCAAAGGGTCAGAAGTGGTCTTTGGAAGTTTGACATCAACGCCTGTGGTCATCATGGGTGTTGTGACCATAAAGATTATAAGCAGCACAAGCATAACATCCACAAGGGGAGTGACATTTATTTCAGCGGTAATCTGTCTCTTACATTTTGAATTACCAACATTCATTCCCATCTTATTATTCCTCGCCTTCTTCTTTATCCTTGTCTGAGAGAAGCTTTCTTTCAACAAGATTTAAAAAATCACCTGAAAAGGCATTAAGTTCTGTTTCCATCCTGTTAAGTGAATCCACAAAGGCGTGAAATGCAACAACAGAAGGTATGGCAGCTCCAAGACCTGCGGCAGTGGCAATAAGGGCCTCGGCAATACCAGGGGCAACAGTTGAAAGGGTGGCGGTTCCCTGTTCCGCAATTCCCTGGAAACTTTTCATTATGCCCCATACAGTCCCGAAAAGTCCGATAAAAGGAGCTGTATTTCCGATTGTGGCAAGAAACGGCACTGTTCTTTCAAGGCTTGATATTTCTATCCTGATTCCTTTGTTGAGGCTTCTGTTAAGGCTTTCAATCCATGTCTCTTTTGGGATAACCTTCCCCTTTTTTTTATTGCTTTCCTGAAGCCTTTTTATCTCCTCAAAACCTTCCATGAACACACATGCCATGGTGGATTCAGGCATTATCTTAGCCTGATTATATAATTGTCCGATATTGTCAGAGTCCCAGAAAAACCTTGCAAAATCCATATTTTTTTTTCTTGCCCCTGAAAACCTTAATCCTTTTACTATAATTATGCTCCAGCAGGCAAAAGATAACAAAACAAGCAGAATCAGGACAAGTTTTACCATAAGTCCTGCATCCATTACCATTTTCATTACACCAATATCCATAATTTTATTTCACCTTTTAAAAAAATTAGTTTTTAGAATTTATTATTTTATAATTTTAATGATTGATTGTTTTAATTAATAAAAATATTCAGGGAAGGATTAATGTCAAGAAGCGTCCTGATTGCTTTTTCACCTTCTTCTTCGGGATTTACGGAGTAATTATTCACATATAGTTTTATATGATTCTTTATCACATCTTCGTCAAGCTCCTGTGCATATTGTTTTATAAAGCCAAGGGAAAGTCCTGAATTTTCCATTGAGAAAACAATGCTTTCCCTGATTTTGTCTGTTATTTTTTCTATATCGGCATTTCCAATATTTTTTTTTGCAAAAATTCCTCCAAGAGGCAGAGGAAGTCCTTTTTTTTTCTCCCACCATTCACCAAGGTCAATAAGGCTTGAAAGCCCCATATCCCTGTAGGTAAATCTTGTTTCATGGATAATTAAACCAAGGTCAGCTTCTCCATTTAAGACAGCTTTTGGGATATCCGCAAAGTTCATTTCAATCAGGTTTTCAGCCTTGATTTCAGGCTCAAATTTTTTTAAAAGGAGATTTGCCGTGGTATTAATTCCGGGTATGGCTATTTTTGATGATTTTATCATATTTTTTTCAGTAATATTTAAGGAAATAAGCAAAGGACCACAACCTTTCCCCATAGCAATACCCGCTGTAAGAAGGATATAATCTTTCATAATACGGGGATATACTGCAATAGAACCCTTGCAGACATCAACTGTCCCGTCTAATAACATCTGATTTAATACAGATATGTCCGTAATAACTGGGTTTATTTCAAAATTTACAGATACTTTTTTGTTAAGCAATGCATAAAACATAAATGTATCATTGGGACATGGGGAAATGCCCAATTTTATGGGATTAACAAAAGGAATCATCTTATTAAAATTTGTAAAACTTTTTCAAGGGCAATTGAAGTTTTTTCTAATGAGCCTTTAATATCCCACATTTTTTTATTTTCAGAAATATAATTGCTTGTTCCTCTAAGTTCTATTAAAGGAATATCAAATTTTTCACAAACCATAGCAACAGAAGCGCCTTCCATATTTTCTATCCGAAAGTCAAAATTTTTCTGAAGAATACTTAGCCTTTTTTCAAAGGCAGTGGAGCAGCAAACTGTAATCATATCCACAGGTTTAATATATAATTTATTTAATATATCACTATTTAAATAATTTTGCCAATATTTTTGGAGGTCAAATTTTTTTTGCGCGTTAATATTATCTTCAATAAGGATAGGGGTTATGCTGTCCTTTTCGCATCTTCCGATATCTGCAAATGTTTCAGTAAGAGCAATGCAGACATCATTTTTTAAGATTTCTGAATTTTTTACGGCCCCGCCAATGCCTGCAAGTATTATAAAATCAGGTTTGTTTTTTTCAATGGAAATAATGAGATTAAAAAGGGAATTTACAGGGCCTATTCCGCAGATAAGATGCCTTGTAACTGATTTTGAAAGCGCGGGGAGGAAATAATCCATTTCCAGCGTTGTGGGTGTTATAAAAAGTATATTTTTCAAGTTAAAAACTTATAATAAGAGTTTTTAGGTTAATGCCGAAGGGGGGAATCGAACCCCCACAAGGTTGCCCTTACCGGATTTTGAGTCCGGCGCGTCTACCAGTTCCACCACTTCGGCTAAAATTTCTAAATTTATAGAAAAATTATGATTCTGTCAAGAGATTTAATGAATATTATTAAGATAATTTTTTGTTTTGCAAAAGTCTCGAACTCATAATGAAGGGATATTTTTGGCAATAGGTTTCTCTTAGCTTTTATAATATCAATTAATCCTTAAATTTATCTTTAATCTTTATGATTTCATCTAAATTTGCCTCAAAAATTTCAAATATTTTGGGTGAAAAGTGTTTTTCATTGCCATCTCTGATTATTTTTAGCGCATCTTCATGGCTCATGGCCTTTCTGTAGCACCTGTCAGAGGTTAACGCGTCATAGGCATCAACAATAGAAAAGATCTGGGCGGGAAAGGGTATGCTATCTCCTTTAAGTCCTGCGGGATAGCCGGAGCCATCCCATTTTTCATGGTGATACATGGCGATTTCATATGCTATTTTAATAAAACTGTGACCTGTCCTGTCGTAAATCTCTTTTATGAGCGAGCCTCCGATTGAGGCATGGGTTTTCATTATTTCAAATTCATTATTATCAAGTGGTCCGGGTTTATGAAGAATATTGTCGGGAATTGCCACCTTGCCTATGTCATGAAGAGGGCTTACCCTTGCAATTTCATTTGTTGTGGCAACTGAAAGGTTAAATTCCTTCATATTTGTAGCAATATAGGTTGCTATTTCCTTTGTATAATGTTCAACCCTCTTAAGATGCAGTCCGGTTTCCTCGCTCCTGTATTCCGAAAGCGTTGCCATTGAAAATATAAGCTCTTCGCTTCCTTCGAGTTTTAAAAGCCTTTTGGCTCCCTCAAGCCTTAACTTAAGCTCCTGATGCAAAACAGGTTTCACAATAAAATCATCAGCGCCAATGGAAAGCGCTTTTATAAGGGTATCTTTTTCATATGAAGAAGTAAGGACAATAATGTAGGCATATCTTATTTCTTCCTGTCTTAATCTTGTTATTAAGTCAAAGCCATCCATAAGCGGCATGTTAATATCTGTCACAAGAAGTCTTATATCAGGATTATCTTTATAAATATTGAGTGCATCTAAGCCATTGTCTGTCTCAAAGACATGATATCCCTCATTTTCAAGGAGCATTTTAAGGAGCATTCTTTGTGATGGTTCATCCTCGGCAATAAGAAGTTTGGGTTTGTCAAACAAATCGTTTTTCATGGTCATGTAGATTATTCCTCATTAAAAAATGATTGCAGATTTTCCTGTAGTGATGAATATAATCCCGGATAGTCGGTATTTTTATCCATTGCTTTGCCTGATATTTCAATTGTTTTTGCTATTTCAGCAATATCATCAAGTCCAAGATTTAATAAAGAACCCTTTAAGGAGTGGGCTGTCTTAAAAATATTTTCAAAATCATTGCTTATAATGTTATTATTAAGGATGTCCAATAAATCCCGCAAGGCTATGATAGAATTTTGAAGTATCATGTCAATTTGTTCTGATGAAAGATCATATGAGCTTTTGAGATGATTTGTAACTTTTTCTTTAATAGAAGAGGAATTATTATAAGCTATGTTATTTTCTTTCATATCTGACTGAATATCATTTTTTATAAATTTTTGCAATACCTGAATGAGTTCTTTTTTCCTGATTGGTTTGGTTATACAATCATCAGCTCCTTTTTTGAGGCATTCTTCCTTATAGCCCTGTATAGCATGAGCGGTGATTATTATAATGGCTGTATGTTTATTTTTTAATTTTTTTCTTAATTTTTCCTCAATATCCTTAATATCTTTATTATGAAGGTTTTTGCCTTTTTCAAATGCCCTTATTATTTCAATGGCAGTGAGACCGTCCATATAAGGCATTTGAATATCTGTTAAGATAATATCATAATCAGATGTTGACAATAACTTTAGAGCCTCAATTCCATTATTTGCAATATCTGTCTTAATGCCCTGTTTATTTAAAATAATTTTGATTAGCTCCTGATTTGTCTTATTATCTTCTGCTATAAGTATCTTAATGTTTTGTTTGTTTAAAAATATTTTATCATCTTGTGTTATGATATTTTCGCTATGCTCAGCGCTTGCGGGTTCATCTGGGATTAATTCTCCTTTTTGAAAAGGTATCTTAATACAAAAAGAGCTTCCCGCGCCAACCTTGCTGTCAACTGTAATTTTGCCTTCCATTAAATCAACGAGTTTTTTGGTTATGGTGAGACCAAGTCCGGTTCCGCCAAATTTTTTTGTTATTGAAAGGTCTGCCTGGGAAAAAGCAGCAAAAATATTCTGTAATTTATCCTCAGGTATGCCTATTCCTGTATCATTTACACAAAAAATAACATCAAGGCTGTCATCTTTCTCATTGGATATGGCGCAATCAACCCTTATGTCACCATATTCTGTAAATTTAATGGCATTTCCTATGATATTTATAAAAATTTTGGTGAGGTTATGCGAATCTCCCAATAGATAATTTAGAGGCTCAGGGTCAAAAGCAAGGAGTAATTTGAGATTTTTTTGTTCTGCTTTAACTTTAAGCCCCACGATTATTTTTTCCATTAATGTTTTTAAGGAAAAGGGTTTTATTTCAAGTTCGTATTTTTCTGCCTCAATCTTTGAGAAATCAAGGATTTCATTTATCAGATTGAGTAAAAATTCAGAGGAGTCAATAACTGTCTTAAGATAGTTTTCCTGTTCAGGGTCTGTGGATTTTTCCAGAGAAAGTTCTGTCATTCCTATTATTGCATTAATGGGTGTCCTTATTTCATGGCTCATATTGGCAAGAAATTCGCTTTTTGCCCTGTTTGCCTTTTCAGAAATCATTTGTGAGATATAAAGCTCTTCCTGTAATTTTTTTTGCTCTGAAATATCCTCAAAAAGCCACATAACGCCTCCCTGTGGGTTTGCAGGATTTATTACCTTTGCAAAGAGTCTTGTCCAGATCATTTCTTTATTTTTTTTCATGAGATATTCATCTGAAATAAAGATTTCTCCCTTTGATAATACAGGTAAAAATTTATTTCCAAAACTTAAGAATTGCTCGTGTGTGGGATATATAATCTCAGTGCTTTTGCCAATAACTTCGTCAGGAGAGGAATAGCCGAACATCTGAAGGACTGTTTTATTAACCTTATAAATTAGCCTGTCTTTTGTTATTGCCACACCCATCGCCAGATTATCAAAAAGAAATTCAAGCTGGCTTTTTGTTTTTTCCAAAACCTCGTTAATTTGTTTTTTTTCGGTTATATCTTCTTTTATTGCAGCAAAATGTGTTATTTCACCCGTATCATTCTTTATTGGAAAAATAATTGCCCACTCCCAGAAAAGCTCTTTGTTTTTCTTTTTGTTATGAAATTCACCTATCCATATTTTTCCTGAGGAAATAGTTTCCCAGAAATTTTTATAAAATTCCCTTGAAATAAACCCTGATTTTAAAATGCTCGGGTTTTTTCCCATGACTTCAATGTCGCTATAACCGGTGACACTGGTAAATTTGGGGTTTACATATTCTATATTGGTATTTTTATCGGTAATTATTATGGAAAGCGGGGTTTGTTCCACAAGTTTTGAAAATATATTAATCTTCTGAATATTTTTTTTATGTTCTGTAATATCAGACATGATTGCCAGCGCCTGCATATTGTTTGTGTCTTCATTAAGCATTATAAACCTTAACGATAAAAAAACTTCATGAAGATTTATCAGAGGTGAAAGCTCAAAGGTTGTGTTAAAGAGAATATGATTTTTGTTAAAAAAATCCTCTTTTTTTATGTTATATTTTTTTTTCAGACAAATGAAGAGATCAAAAAAATTTTTATTAAGAAAAAAAGAATCATCATCAGAGAATATTTTTTTTGAGGAATTATTAATAAGGATTATTTGTCCATTGTTATCAAGAATAAATAATGCGTCAGGAATATTGTCCGTGATATTCCGCAGATATTTTTGGGTTGTTTCAAGCAGTTGTTTTTGTTTAATATCTTTTTGCCTGTTTTTATCCAAAATAATAAAATAGATTATTAATAATGTGTTAAAGAGAAAAACAAAAAAAATATTTATGTAAAAAAATATATGATAGCTTTTTATCAAACTATCTCTTTTTAAACGGCATATAATGGCTATAGGATTGTTTTGGATGTCTTTGATGGATGTGAGCGTGAGTGAATAATAGTTTCCATCATGGTTGGTAAATAAGGTGAAGTTTGAATTGTCTTTGATTTTCAGTTCAATTTTGTTTCTGAGATTTTTTATTATTTCTTTTATAGTTGCAGGATCAATATGTTCTAAGTGTTCATTGTAATTTTTTTGTGAAAGATTTTCTGTTTTTTGAAAGAAGTAATCTTTATGGATATTGCTTTGAAGATAATAATCATTAATCATTTCCTCTGGCATAGCATTGATTAAAGATGATTTTTTTATAATAAAGTCATATTCACCGGGATCATAAATTGCAAAATTTTCTTTAAATGCCTCACAAGAAACGCTAAGCCCCACACTTCCAATATGCTGGTCGCCATAAAAAACAGGATAAACAAATCTGTATCCATTAAAAAGTCTGCTGGTTTCAAATCCGTCAACAGCGCTTTTTTCAATATTTGCCTTTTTTACAGAATAACGGAAATCAAATATATTATCTCCGTAATTTTCAGGGGCATGAAATCTTAAAAAACTTGTGCCGTCAGGAAAGTGAAAATGAAGCTGAGCAAATTTTTGTTTTAATAATTCATCATATAAAGGCTCCAGAAGATGGCGCAGGTTTTTTCTTGCGTCATCCCTTTGTTTGTCTGAATAAACAAAACCCTGATAAAGATAGGAAAGAACTTCATAATTGTTCATTATATTTTGAGCATAAACAAAGTTTGCCCAGTTTTTATAGGTAAAAATAGTTGCCTGATAGGCATTCTCAATGGATTTTTCCAGTTCTGAAGCCCTTGTTGTTATTTTTTTATCAAGGTCGTTTTTTAACCAGCAAAACGAAAAAATCTGTAAGCTTAATAAAAAAACAACGAGCGCAGAAATTTTAATATTCAGTGGCTTCATAAAATAATAAATGAAAAAAAAATAAGTTTTAAAAAATAGAATCCCAATTTTATTTATTTTAATACATTAATTTTTTTTTAAAGCAAGAATTGCGCAAAATTAATTGTCAGTCACAGTAAAAAAGGAATAATGCCCAAAAACAATTATTAAAAGTTTATTAAAAATAATTTTGAAAAAATAATAATTTATTATATAATATTTTCTTTATTTTAAGATTTTAATTATGGAGTTTATAAAGATGAAAAGATACATAATATCACCGGGTCCTGTTGAGGTCTCTCCTACGGTTCTTTCGGCAATGTCAATGCCCATAATGCACCACAGGACGCCCCAGTTTTCTGAAATTCTTACAGAGGTCAGGGAAAATCTGAAATATCTATATCAGACCAATGAAAATGTCCTGTTTTTTGCCTCATCAGGCACAGGGGCAATGGAGGCTGCTGTTTGCAACCTTCTTTCAAAAGGTGATAAGGCAATATGCATAAGGGCAGGAAAATTCGGTGAAAGATGGACAGAGCTATGTAATGCATTCGGGGTGATTCCAATTGATATTGATGTCACATGGGGCGAGGCAGTTGATTCTATTACTGTCAAGGATATTTTGGATAAAAATCCTGATGTTAAAGCTGTTTTTATGCAGGCGCACGAAACATCAACAGGCGCCAAACAACCAGTAAAAGAAATTGCGGAAATTACAAAAAATATGCCTGAAACTGTCCTTATAATTGATGCAATCACAGCCCTTGGCGTATATGAATTAAAAACAGACGAATGGGGTCTTGATGTTGTTATCACAGGCTCTCAAAAAGCCCTTGGTCTTCCCCCTGGTCTTTCCACAATAAGCGTAAGTCAGAAGGCATGGAAACTTGCTGAAAAATCCGATCTTCCCAAATTTTATTTTAACTTAAAAAGTGAATTAAAATCATACAATAAGCAAACAACAAGCTTTACCCCTGCAATTTCACTTATAATCGGACTTTCCACCGCGCTTAAAGAAATGAAAGAACGCGGACTTGAAAATGTGTTTTTGCATCATAAAAGGCTTGCTGAGGGCACAAGGCAGGGAGTTATTGCAACCGGTCTTGAGCTTTATTCCAAATCTCTTTCCGAGGCTGTGACAGTTATAAAAATGCCAGAGGGTATTGACGGACAAAAGGTAAATAAGATTTTAAGGGATGAATTCGGAATTTCCATCGCTGGTGGTCAGGGAGAGGCAAAAGGCAAGATTGTAAGGATTTCCCATATGGGTTATTTAAGTGAATGGGATATGATAATTGCATTATCCGCTATTGAAAGGGCGCTAAAAAAACTTGGTCATCCAATTATTCTTGGAAGGGCAGGGGCTGCGGCGTTGGAATATTTTGCCCAGAATTAGTAAAAAATAAATATATAATTTATGTTAATTATTATTCAGAGGAGAAAAAAATGAAGGTATTAATATCAGATTCAGTGGAAAAAGAATGTTCCGATATACTGAAGGAAGCAGGTTTGGAGGTCATTGAAAAATCAGGCATGACCCCTGATGAATTAAAGTCGTTTATTCCTGATATCGCAGGTCTTGTTGTAAGAAGCGCAACAAAGGTCACTGAAGATCTTTTGACAGTTGCAAGTAACTTAAAGGTTGTTGGAAGGGCTGGAACAGGACTTGATAATGTGGATATTCCCGCTTGTAACAGAAAGGGTATTGTGGTGATGAACACCCCCGGCGGTAATACAAACTCTGCTGCGGAACACACAATGGCAATGATTCTTTCCATATCAAGACATCTGCCACAGGCGACATCTTCAATGAAACAGGGTAAATGGGAAAAGAAAAAATTTATGGGACAGGAAGTGAATGGAAGAACCCTTGGAATTATAGGAATAGGAAAGATTGGCAATATTGTCACCAAATATGCCCAGGGTTTTCAGATGAAGGTTATTGCATTTGACCCTTACACCCTTCCAGAGGTTGCACAGAAGATGGGCGTTGAGATGGTTACAATTGATGAGCTTTGCGCAAGGGCGGATTATATTTCTGTTCATACGCCTTTAACACCTGAAACAAAACATTGTTTAAATGCTTCCATCTTTGCAAAGATGAAAAAGGGCGCTATTGTCCTTAATTGCGCAAGGGGAGGCATAATTAACGAAAAAGATCTTTATGAATATCTTACAAACGGTCACCTTGGCGGCGCAGCCCTTGATGTATTTGAGGTTGAGCCAACCACGCTTGAAAACAATCCCCTTCTTTCCCTTGAAAATTTCATCTGCACCCCTCATCTTGGCGCTTCAACCCGTGAGGCGCAGGAAAATGTCGCCACAGCAGTCGCAAAACAGATTGCAGATTATCTTACAAAAGGCGATATCAGAAATGCGGTTAATGTTCCTTCAGTAAGCGGTGAAACCTTAGCAAAACTTGGACCTTATCTTGAGCTTGGTGAAAGGCTTGGATCATTTATTTCACAGTTTGCCCAGGGACCTATTCAGGAAGTTGTTATTTCATATCTTGGAGAACTTGCAAGTGAGGACACTGCTCCAATTAAAATTGCAGTGTTAAAGGGCATTTTAACTCCTTTTCTCAGATATGATGTTAATTTTGTAAATGCCCCGGTTATCACAAAGGACAGAGGCATAAAGGTAACTGAATCAAAAAGTGAGACCACTGAAGAGTTTACAAGCCTTCTTTCAATAACTGTTAAAACAGATAAAGAAGAAAATACAGTAATTGGTTCAATTTTTGGTAAAAAAGAGCCAAGACTTGTGAAGATAAATAATTTTAGCCTTGACGCCATACCTGAGGGCAATATCCTTCTTATTTATAATGAAAATAAACCGGGAGTTATCGGCACAATCGGAACAACCCTTGGCCAGTGCGGAAATAACATTGCCCGCATGCATGTGGGTCAAGATTCAGGAAACAGCAGAAATGTCATACTTCTTACAACAGATGAGGAAGTTTCCCAGAATACCCTTGATGTATTGTTGAAACAGGACGGAGTAGTAAGCGCTGTTGCTTTAAGAATATAATAATAAAATTTGCAGGGACAGGACTTTGTTCTGTCCCATGTTGCAAGAACAAGATACCAGAAACAATAAAAATAATTTTTTTCCTTCAATGTTTACTTTTATTTATTATGGTTTAAAGTTATAGTTTACAAAAAAAACTCAGGGTGGATAAAAAAATGTACGGATGTTTAAGATGCAATATGGTTGAAAATGTCTTTGATTCTCCTGCGGATATCTATATTTCAAGTCAAATACCGCATATCCTTTTTAAAATTGAAAGTATTTTGCAAAGAAATAATATTAATTTTAAGATTCAAACCAATATTTTATTCTTATCTTCTTCAGAGCTTAAGGAAGTTGTCTCTGTTATTTCTTCTGATAGTGAAATAACCGTTCTTGAGAAGTCAGACATTTTTATTCTTCCAGCGCCTGCAGGAAAAACATTAACTCCTTCAATGGCTTTTTCACTTAAAAATCTTAAGATCTGGGAGGATATCTTTTCAGCGGATGATCTTCTTTATATTATTTCAAACAGAAAGCTTGTTACTTTTTTTCATCCCATTATTGATTTTAGAAATAAGTCTATCCATGCATACGAGTGTCTGACAAGAGGAATTAATAAAGACGGAAAAAGCATACCACCGTTTGAACTTTTCACCAAAGCCCAGAGTCTTTATCTTCAGTTTAACCTTGACAGGATTGCAAGGGAAATGTCCATTGAAAATGCGGCAAGAAATAATATTTCCAGAAAAATTTTTATAAATTTTATTCCTAACTCTATTTACGACCCCAAGGAATGTCTGTCAACAACATTTGAAGCAGCTAAAAAATTTAATATTAAACCTGAAAATATTGTTTTTGAGGTTATTCAGTCTGAAAAGGTAGTTAATATAGAACATCTTAAATCCATCCTTGACCTCTACAGAGAAATGGGTTTTGGAACTGCCCTTGACGACCTTGGAAGCAGTTATTCGTCATTAAAAATGCTTGAGGAGCTTCAGCCTGATTATATTAAAATTGATATGCAGTATATTAGAAACATACATCTTGATCATCTGAGGCAATCTCTTATAAAAGCCCTGCTTCAGGTGGCAAAGGAAAATAATATCAGGGTTATTGCGGAAGGAATTGAAAGTATTGAGGAATTTGATATTTTATCCAATCTTGGCGTTGATTATGTCCAGGGATTTTATTTTGGTCAGCCTGCTTCCGAACCTGTAAAGAGCTTGTCAAGAACTATTTAACTATTTAATATCTTTTGAAAAAATATAAAATGATTCCCAAAGATTTTGATGACTTTACGGAATCCGATAAGATTAAAAACCTTCTGGAAAAAGCAGAGAGACTACAACTCCTTCTTGATACTGTTCCTGATATAATTTGTTTTAAAGATGGAGAAGGCAGGTGGCTTGAGGCAAATAAGGCAGATCTTAAGATGTTTCAGCTTGAAGATGTGGATTACTATGGTAAAAAAGATTCCGAACTTGCTGAATATTCTCTTTTTCACCGTGATGCCTTTCTTGCTTGTGAAGACAGCGATGAAATAGCTTGGAATGCAGGTCATATTTCACGGGGTGAAGAGAAAATTTTACAACCTGACGGAACAACAAAGATTTTTGACATCATAAAAATACCTGTTTTTAATCCTGACGGAACCAGAAAAGGACTTTTTGTTTTTGGAAGGGATATAACCACACAAAAAAATCTTGAAGAAGAGCTTCAAATTAATTTAAATCTCCATAAAAAGGCTCAATCAATGGCCAAAATAGGTCATTGGTTCTGGAATATTGAGACAGGCGGGCTTAAATGGTCTGATGAGGTTTATAATATTTTTGGATATAAAAAAGACAAGATACAGCCAAGTTATCCGTTTTTTCTCCGGTCTATCCATCCTGACGACAGTGAAATGGTTATAAATGCGGTAAATAACGCAGTTGAAAAAGGCATAAAATATTCTGTTGAGCGCCGGATAACACAACCTGATGGCAATATCCGATATGTCCATGAAGAGGGAGACCTTGAGTATGACATAAATGGCAAACCTGTGTCAATGATGGGCACTGTTCAGGATATCACCCTTTTTTCCCTTGCGCAGAAACAGCTTAATCTGGTTATTGAACTTTTTAACAACAGCATAGAAGGTGTTATTATAACCGATGAAAATTCAAAAATTATTATGGCAAATCCTGCTGTCACCCGCATTACCGGTTACGAACCTCATGAGATAATCGGTAATAATCCTTCCCTCTTAAAATCTGACAGGCATGAGCCGGCATTTTATAAAAAAATGTGGGAAGAATTAAAAAATAAAGGAAAATGGACAGGCGAAATATGGAACAGGAGAAAAAACGGCGAGATTTACCCTGAAATACTTAATATTATCACCCTTAAAGATGTAAATGGAAGGGTAACCAATTACGCATCAGTTTTTCATGACCTTACAGAATTAAAAACCCAGGAGGAAAAGCTCAGGGTAAGAGAAAATTATGACCCCCTGACAGGACTGCCAAACAGCGCTCTTTTTTTTGACAGACTTGATGTAGAAATAAAAAAAGCAGGGTCAGACAATACAACGCTTTCTGTATTAAACCTTGATGTTGATGATTTTAAGAGGATCAACAACAGTCTTTCCCATACAAAAGGGGATTATTTACTTACTAAGATTGCAACAAGGCTTGTGGGTTTACTTGATAATCACCATACCATAGCAAGAATAGGCGGAGACAATTTTTCTTTTATTATCTCTGGCTATAAAGATATTTTTTATGTTATTGACCTTGTTCAGCATATTCTCTCTGAGCTTTCAAGACCTTTTGTTATTGATAATCTGGAACTGGTTGTAACAGGCAGTATCGGTGTCGGATGTTTCCCCAATGATGGCAGGGATGCTTCGACATTATTTAAAAATGCTGAGATATCAATGTATGAAGCAAAGAAAAGCGGCGGAAACAGATATAATTTTTACACACAGGGACTTGATGAATTAGCAAGGGACAGCCTGTTCCTTGAGGCAAATTTAAGAAAGGCAATTAATGAGGGGTCTTTTATCCTCCATTATCAGCCTCGTATAAATTTGAATATAAAAAAAATAGCTGGCGCAGAAGCCCTGATAAGATGGGTGCAGCCTGACGGAAGCATTATCCCTCCCTTAAAATTTATTCCTTTTGCAGAGAAATCCGGGCTTATTATACCCATAGGTGAATGGGTTTTAAGGGAATCATGCAGACAAATCAAAAAATGGTCTGAAGCCGGACATGATGTTAAATTATCCTTAAATCTTTCTCCAAGACAGTTCAGGGATGAAAATTTATATAAAACTATCCTTGAAATAATTAAGGAAACATCAGTCAATCCCAAACTTCTTGAGATTGAAATAACAGAAAGCGCCATTATTGAAAATGAAGAAAAGGCAATAAATTTAATAAATTCTTTGAAAGAAATGGGTATAAGACTCTCAATTGATGATTTTGGAACGGGTTATTCTTCTTTTTATTATCTTAATAAGCTTCCCATAGATTCAATAAAGATAGACAGGTCATTTATAAAGGATTATCCCTCTGATAATAAAAGCATTGGCATTGTTTCCGCAATGATTGCAATGGCAAAAAGTCTCGGACTGAAAGTCGTTGCTGAAGGCGTTGAAATAAAAGAACAACTTGAGTTTCTTCAGGAATTACAATGTGATGAGATTCAGGGATATTATTTCAGCCCACCTGTTCCTGCCCATAAAATGGAATACTTTTTGAAAAAGGGCATTTGATTTTTTTTATTTTTTAAAATAGATTAGACATGACGGGCGATTAGCTCAGATGGATAGAGCGTTGGCCTCCGGAGCCAAAGGCCGTGGGTTCGACTCCCGCATCGCCCAATAATAAAATCAAGTGGTTATGACTATAAAAAAGAAAGGTAAACAGTGTTGTTACCACAAAAGTTATCACAACAAAGAAAAAACAGAATTTTTATTAAGAAAATATTTTGAAATATAGCCTTGAAACATA
>DYOW01000003.1:0-3421 GCA_020720325.1 Desulfobulbus propionicus | reverse complement strand
AGAAAAAACAGAATTTTTATTAAGAAAATATTTTGAAATATAGCCTTGAAACATAATTAATGGTCAATCCTTCCGTATATGGAAAGCCTCTAAAAAATAATTTTTTTAAAATATTTTATAATAATTTCTTAACAAAATCCCATGAAATCAGAGAGCATATTAAGTATTAATTCAAGCTTTAATAAGGATATAAAGGGCATGAGTGGATTTTTTTTCCATAAATCAATTCTTTCTTTATAATCTTTATAAATTAGCGCCTCAAAAGTAAAAAAACCTCCTTTAAGGTATCAGAGCATTTAAATGGCAAAATTCCATTTATAGGGAGGAAACCATGAATGTAATGGTGTTGGTTCACCATAGACAATGCAACCTTCCGCTTCATTAAAGATACCTATTTCATAAATAAAACCACCTGGATTTGTAAAAATATGGGTATGACTTCCGGAAAAGCTGATTTTATTTTTGTGAGAAGTGATTAAATTCCTGCAAAAAGCGCACAGAATGCCTTTGTTTGTTTTTTCTGATTTATCTTCATTGGGGTCTAAAGAAGGAATGACAATATCAGCATAGTTTTCACTCTTTTGTAAAAAAGAAATCTCCATTTTTTAATTTAGCCTTATTATTCCTCTTGTTTTGGATATTTATTTACTGGTCATAATTTTTTATTTTTATCTCAAAATTTTTCACATTATCTGTAAAGTTTAGGCTGCTTAAAAAACCAAGAAATGTCCCCCGCATGGCATCCTTAACAAAATTTTTTAATGGAAGCCTTTTTCCGTCTGCAAATACCTCAATAAAATTATCCTGTTCGGCATTAATGAAGTTTTCAAGTATAAAAGATGCGATTTCTTTTGTTTGATTAAAGGTAAAATTAGGTTCAAAATCAACAGGAAAATCCGAAACAATAGCCTTTATGTTGTTTATGGAGTTTTTAATTAATTCCTTTGATATGGCAGCCCTTGCAACCTCGATCTTAGGTATAAAGGGGGCGTGCTTAAATCCTTCTGCTATAATAAGGTCAACATCGGAATTTGAAAAGAGCTTAAAAAGAAGATAGTCTAAAGGTTGTTCTTTATTGTCCTGTATGGTCAAAATTTCTTTTGGCGTCACAAGGCTTACTGTTTCAATTCCATCTTCCCTGTAAAGGTCGGAATCACTGCCTTTTTTGTTAATATAAATGTCTTCATGTTTTGTGCCCTTTATTATCCCTGTTTTAATCCCCATTAGCGACAGCTCTTTAATAACCTTCCTTATTAAAGTTGTTTTGCCTGAATTGTGCCAACCTATGAATGAAATGACCGGTATCACATTATTACTCATATAGGTTAGCGGCATTATCAGTGACATCAAGGTATTTTTTTGCAAAATCTAAAATAAATTTTGGGGAATTAGTATGTTTCAAATTTTCAATTACAGATGTCAAATGATTTAGCATATTTTTTTGAAGTTTAATTTCATTTTGCATTTCCTGAATTGCCAAAGGTTCAGGAAGGTGAATAAAATCTGCAATTTCAGCATACCTTGGGTTGTTTAATTGCCAAAATAATTCTTCTTGTAATTCCTGAGCCTGTTCTTTTAATGCGGCTATAAATATTTTTAATTTATCGTCAGTAATTTTTTCAAGATTATCATTGGTCTTGTGTATCCATTCTATTTCTAACTTTAATAAAGTTGCAATATCTTTTTGGTCATATGCCATTGTTACCTGCTTCATAACCTCTTCTTTTTCTGTTTTTAATATTGGGTCCTGCTCAGAATCAGGATGTAATACCTTTGCAAGGGTAATGTAGATTGACCTTATATTTTTATTTTTTATTTCTTCATGTTCTTTAATTTTTTCTTCTTTTTCGATTTGTTTTTTTGTTTTTTTTCTGTTATTTTTAACAGACTCTTCTGTCATTTTTTTCGCTTGTTCTTCCAGTTTCTTTTTAAGGTTAATAAATGCCTCTGGGTCATCATCTAACTCATCAGGATTTATATCTATTTTGAAAATATTTTTCATCATATCTGATAAATTTTCTTTAATCTGTTGTTCCTGATATTCATTTCCTTCCCTATAGCTAATTTCAGACCATTTATCAAAAATGGCTTCCTGTTCGGCATCAGGTTCAATGTCTATAAAAGCATCCTCACAAATCCTTAAGATAGTTTGTTGTAATGTTTCATATTGTTTTTTTTTAAGCTTAAATTTTTGAGATGCCTTATCAAGAACGGATACAACCTGCATTTTTTTAGAGGCCATATCAATAAAAATTGGTTTTAAATCCTGAATATAAAAATTTAATAATTTATTAAGCCTAATATTATTTTCTTCAAGAGTGTTTTCTAAGGTTTCAATTTGTTGGGTTAATTTATTGAATAATTTTTGATTTTTAGATAACAGAGTCTTTTTCTTGATAATTTTCAGATCGTTATCTGGTTTGTAATCTTCAAGATCATCAAATAGTGTTCTCATTTCGATTCCTTTGTTTTTTTTTATTGTTAAAAATAAATTTATTATATAAATTTTACAATAAAAAATTTTAATAAGAAACAATGCTATAATATTTTATTTAGTTAACTTTTAAAAAAAATTTGAGATAAAAAAAGGAAATATCGAAAAGTGCGAATAACAGGGGGTGAATTTAAGGGTAGGGAGATTTTTTTCCCTAAGACACAGGATATAAGACCCACATCTGATTTTACCCGTGAGGCAATGTTTCAGATAATCACCAATCATCTTAACCGGATTGAAAAAAACTGGGAAGAAACAAAAATATTGGATTTATGTTCAGGCACAGGAGCGCTTGGCATAGAGGCAATGTCAAGGGGTGCAAAAGATGTTGTTTTTGTTGATATCAGCAATATTTCGCTTGAAACAATATTAAAAAACTTAAAAAATCTTGGATTTTCCGAATATTCAACAATTTTAAGATATGACTTAAGAAAAGACGGCGAGGGCTTAAAGAGGCTTTTAACAGAAAAAAAAAGTGAAAATATAAAATTTGACCTTATATTGGCTGACCCTCCCTATATGGCGGGCTTATCAGATAAAATTATTGAAATTGTGGCAGAAAACGACTTTTTGGATGCTGATGGCGTTTTTATACTGGAAGATTTCAGGAAAAACCCCCATAAAGAAAGATATATCGCAAAAAATGCAAAAATTTTGATTTGTTATGATGTAAGAAATTATGGTCAGACAAGGGTAAGTTTTTATGGATTTGAAGATAATCCATAATTATTTTAAGTTTTAACTTGAATTTTCTATTATAAGTGATAGATATTTATTAATTTTGATAAAAAGGAAGCAAGACAGACAATGGAATTTAATTATGAATCCCAGATTGATGCCCTGACTAAAATAAAAGATAAAATAGATGCGCCACGTATGTTTATGAGATTCGGAAAGGAGCATATTGAGAAATTTGACCGTTCCACA
>DYOW01000049.1:14815-17277 GCA_020720325.1 Desulfobulbus propionicus | reverse complement strand
TTAATAAGAAAACTTAAACAAATTGAAGCCAGATTTTTTTCGGTTTCATCAATTGAAAACAGATAGGGTTCTAAGTATGTTGTGGCGTTATTTGTGTTAAAAAGGTTGGGATAGAGAGGAGATAGTCTGGCAAGACCCCATAAAGCTCCCTTTCTTAAGGCATCAAGCTCAAGAAAATTACCATCTTCCCTTATGTATGATAATAGTATATGAAAATATTCCACGGCAAGGCTTTTGTTGTTTGCCATTGCCTCAGCCATAGCCTCAGGAGCGCCCCAGCCAATTCCACCGGATTCATCATTTAAACTCCACATGAGACGCCTCATTATTATCCTCGCTTCTTCAGGATTGAGATCGGCTATTTGTGAAATTATTCTTCCAAATACAACAATTGACTTAAATTTTACAACATTATCTGTATTAAAAAAGAGAGAGATAAGGACGCTTATAAGTTTTTTGGGCTCATATACCCTTATCTCTATTAAAATATCGTCTAAATTTGCAGTTTTAAATAATTTTATTAAATTTTTTTTTTGCTGCAAAGACATTTAATTAATCTATAAGCTCCATCAGTTTGCCGCAACAAAAAGGTATTGACTCACCTTGTTTTAATTTTTTATATTTATTGCAGATGGCGCAATAATAATCAGCATCTTCCTGAGAGGATTCACTGGAATATGTTGTCACACCGCCTTTTGTATCTTCAACATAAAAGCGAGCCACAGTTTCCTTTATGTTAGGAAGGAACTCACCTATAGGAACTATTCTTTTATTAAAATTGGCGCAGTCAACAAGATGTCTCCATAATATCTCAAGAGATTGAATTTCCTGAGGATTTTCAGGAATAAATTCTATGATATCCTTATCAAGATTAATTTTCATTTATGTTTCTCCTTATTCCTGAACCTGCTCTTTTATCATTTTTGCGATTCTTGCACCCATTTCAACGCATTCCTTAAGCTTGGCATGCTCAGGGACATATTTAAATCTTATTCCCTGTTCTGGCAAGTCAAATTTCATATCAGCCATTATTTCCGTCATCATTTTAACAGCCTCGCCGCTCCAGCCATAAGATCCAAAGGCGGAGCCTATCTTATTCTGAGGTTTTAAGCCCTTCATATAATGTAAAAAACCGGCCATTCTTGGAAGCATGCCATTATTTAATGTAGGAGAGCCAAGCATAACTGCCTTTGAATCAAGGACATCTGTCATAATATCACTTCTGTGGTTAACCTGGAGGTCATAAAGAGCAGCGCTTACGCCGCCTTCCTTCATAATTCCCTCATAAACTGCCTTTGCCATCATTTCTGTGCTGTGCCACATGGTGTCATATACAATAACAGCCTTTCTCTTTGCAACATATCTTGACCATCTGTCATATGCTTCAAGGATTTCTTTTACATATTTTCTTTTGATTAATCCGTGGTCAGGGGCAATCATATCAATTTCAAGATTAAGTTTTTTAACATTTTCAAGGAGTTTTTGTACAAGCGGTGAGTATAAAAGGAGTATGTTTGCATAATATTTTGCATTATGTCCCATCCATTCATGAAATTCTATTTCATCATCAAATCTTTCGCTTGATGCATAATGTTCCCCAAAGGCATCGCTTGAAATCAGAAGTTTTGCCTCAGGGATGTAGGAAAACATACTGTCAGGCCAGTGTAGCATCCTTGTTTCAAGAAAATTAATTGTTTTGGCGCCTGTTGATATTGATTTGCCTGTCTCCATAACTTGATATGGCCAATTTTCCTGATGAAAATGTTCAATAAGAGCCTTTTTTCCCATGGGTGAACATATTATCTTTTCAGGCTGGATTAAATCAATAACCTTAGGCAGTCCGCTTGAGTGGTCAGGCTCAATGTGATTCATAACTATATAATCAATTTTTTTTGGATCAATAATGGAGCGTATATTATGCATCATATCGCTTACTTTTGATGCCTTAACAGTATCAAAAAGTGTTATTTTATCATCAAGCATCAAAAATGAATTATAGGTGGTGCCATTATAGGTTGAATATCCGTGGAAATCCCTAATTGACCAGTCGATTGCCCCTACCCAGTGTATATCTTTTTTTATTTCTGTGGCGCTCATTTTGTACCTCTTCTTTTACATGGTTATAATTTCATAATTATCATTTATATATTGATAAAAACCAGGATGCCCGTTCATATCATCACCAATGGGGAGTCCTGAGTTTATTACAGCTTCAAGAACGCCCATTTTGGCGGAACAAGCCCTGCATACTTTATGAATAAGGTCTTTTTCTTTTGATTTAATATATAAATCATGGAGAAAATGAACGTTTTTTTCCATCTCAGGGATAAGCTTTGTTGCTTCTCCTTCTATTATAATTTTAATATCAACATTTTTTGAATATAAATCAAGCGCATTTAATAGAACATGGATAAAACACATTGGGTCGCCTTTAAAGGCAAATATAGCTATTTTTTTCATAA
>DYOW01000049.1:12555-14715 GCA_020720325.1 Desulfobulbus propionicus | reverse complement strand
AAAGATTAAGCCTCTGGTTCAAAATCATCTTTTTTAGCCCCGCAAATCGGACAAACCCAATCTGCTGGGAGACTTTCAAAGGGTGTGCCTGGAGGTATTCCAGCTCCTGGATCACCTGCTACAGGATCATATACATATCCGCATATTGTGCAGCGGTATTTTTTCATATTGCCATCCTCCTTAATTTCTTTTGTCTTTATTGTTTCAGTAGAATTGTCTTGGGTTGACAAGGTGTTTTCTTCCAAAACAGAACCTGAACCTGCCAATGGTTTAAACATCGCCTTTGAGGCGCCGCAAATAGGACATCTCCATGTATCGGGAATGTCGTGAAATTTTGTCCCAGCAGGAATTTTGCCCTTTCTGTCGCCCTTGTCGGGATTATAAATATAGCCGCAGTTTAATGTCTGGCATTGATACATTTCTTCAGGATTTGCCATAATAAATACACTCCATTATTATTTATGTGGGGTCAGAGCCGCTTGCAGGCATTGTAAATACCCTTGCGCTTAAATCTCTGTCAAGCATGAAAAGCGGACCAGGGTTATCTCCAGCAAGCTTTAATCTCTGGACAACAGCATTTACAGATGCCTCCTCTTCAACCTGCTCGCTTATGAACCACTGAAGGAATATCTGGGTGGCATGATCTTTTTCCTGCTGAGCAAGATCCATTAAATGATTTATTTTTTCAGTTACTATACCCTCATGATGCAGTGCATTTTCAAATGCTTTAAGAGGGCTTTCCCACTGGGTTTCAGGTGAGTCTATTTGTTTTAGCATCACCCTTCCGCCTCTTTCTGCAATAAAATCAAAAAATTTCATTGCATGAAGCATTTCTTCCTGTGTCTGAGCCTTCATCCACTGGGAACATCCTTTAAGATCTATTGACTCAAAGTATGCAGACATGGAAAGATATATGTATGCTGAATAAAATTCAAAATTTAGCTGATCATTTAGGGCAGCTTCAATTTTTTCTTTTAACATAATGGCAACCTCTTTAGTTATTTGGGTGAAGATTTAAATTAGGCCTTCCAGAGACCATGAATATTGCAGTATTCTCTTACAGTTACTGTTTCAGGATTTATACAGCAGAAAAATGCCTCAGGGGCATCTCCGGGATTAAGGAACTGTCTGTATGCCTTTCCGTCTGCAATGACCTCAATCCATTCAATATAATGTTTTTCTTCCATTGGATGGGGAGCGCTTCCAACTTTTACCTTAAAACCGCCCTCTGTTTTTTCAACAACAGGGACATGCTTTTCCTTTGATGCGTCAACGGTGTTTTCTACTATTAGTTTCATGGGCTGTGCGCAACAAACAAGCTCTCCAATGCCTCCATGAACAACCTCAACGATATTTCCGCAGACATCACATTTATATATTTCTAATCTATTAGCCATTTTTTTCTCCTTTAGTCATTTTATCTGATAAAAAAGGGAATTATTATCCCCTTTTTTAAGATTGATTATTATTTTTTTTGGAAAAAAGTTTTTTTATTAGATAAATTTTTTCAGGAAACACCATCAAATAATTTTTTAGTCGCAGTTAGCGCAGTGTTTGGACAGATATTCTGACACGCCTTCAAAGGTGGGTTTCATTGCATCCTGACCGGGTTTCCAATTGGCGGGACAAACCTCTCCATGTGTTTCTGTAAACTGCAGGGCATCAAGTATTCTTATTGCCTCATCAACACTTCTTCCAAGGGGAAGGTCATTAACAAGCAAATGTCTGATAATTCCTTCTTTATCAATAAGAAAAAGTCCTCTTAATGAAATACCCATATCAAGAAGAACAGCATAGTCCCTTGAAATTGATTTGGTAAGATCTGAGACAAGCGGGAATTTTATGTTGCCAATACCGCCTTTTTCAACCGGAGTCTGCTTCCATGAAAAATGGGAGAAATGAGAATCAATGGAAATACCAAGGATCTCACAGTTTCTTTTTTTAAATTCTTCAAGAGCCAAATCAAAGGCAAGAATTTCAGAGGGACAAACAAAAGTAAAATCGAGTGGATAAAAAAACAAAAAAACATATTTCCCCTTATAATCGGAAAGGGAAATTTCTTTAAATGAATTATCAGGCATAACAGCCTGGGCTGTAAAATTGGGCGCTGCATGGGCTACCATCACACACATGTGATTAATCCTCCTTATTGATTTTTTT
>DYOW01000049.1:0-12455 GCA_020720325.1 Desulfobulbus propionicus | reverse complement strand
CGCTGCATGGGCTACCATCACACACATGTGATTAATCCTCCTTATTGATTTTTTTTATGATTTTTTTATAAAGGTTATATTTTGGCAGGGGTCATGTTCTGACACTTTAAACAAATACCCTGAAACTGAATTTTTTGAGCAAATATATCATATCCTCTTTTGTCAAGGATTGCATCAAAAAAATTCAGGTCATTTTGTAATTCAATATCAGCGACTTTCCCGCAAACAACACAAACAACATGGGGATGATCTGTGGCGTTGCCGTCAAATCTTTTTTGTCTGCCGCCTGTGTCAAGTTTTTGCACATGTCCCATTTCGGAAAGAAGCTCAAGATTTCTGTAAACAGTGGCAAGGCTTAATCTTGGGATACGCTCTTTTACAAGATCGTATAATTCTTCTGCGGTTGGGTGGGATTTAAGTTGATAAAGGGTTTTTAATATAGTCTCTCTCTGTCGGCTCTTTTTTAAATTTTGTTTCATATTAAAACCTCACTGATTTTTTTTATTTTGCATTAATTTAGATTTTGACTATATTTATAATAATAATAATTACTAAATTGTCAATAAAATTTATATGTTTTTTGTTACAAAAAAAAAAATATTGTTAAATTTTGAATATAGCATTAAAAACAAAAAAGATTTATGTTAATATATATTTCATTTTTAATTTAATCAAATTAAATTTAATAAACTCAAAAATTATGAATTTTTTAATTTGTCCCATTTGTCGGAAAAAACATGATTCTAACGGTCCTGAAAGACCTTTCTGTTCAGGAAGGTGTAAGGAACTTGATTTATTATCATGGTTTGACGATGTATATTATATTGCCGGACATGACAATGAATTTATTGATATAAACCTTGAGAAAATTCAGGAAGGAGATATTAAAATTAATGATAATTGAATCTAAGGTTGTTGGTAGTCTTGATACTTTTACATATATTATTGGCTGTGACGAGACAAAAGAGGCGGCTATTATAGATCCTGCGGGAAGCGAAGACAAGCTTTTGTGGCTTTTAAAAGAAAACAATCTCACCCTTAAATACATTCTTCTTACCCACAGCCACCCTGACCATACCTCAGGTGTAAGAAAAATTAAGGAAAAAACAGACGCCATCATTTGTCTCCATAAAGATGATGAAGACCTGCTTTCTCATCCTGAATTTAAGGATTTATTGGAAATTTGGTCTTTTGATGAACCTTATATTAAGGCAGATAAATATATTACGGACGGTGAAATTATTATGATTGGCAATATTGAAGTCATCATTTTACATACCCCAGGTCATTCACCAGGCTCTGTATGTTATTATCTTAAAGGCAATGAAGAAAAAAACAGTCATATCTTCACAGGCGACACTATTTTTGTGGGCGCTGTGGGCAACTCTGATTTGCCTGGAGGTTCTTTTGAAAGTCTTGTTGAATCATTAAAAAAACATATAATAAATCTTCCGGATAATACCATAATCCATCCAGGACATGATTACGGCGACAGCCAGACAACAACTCTCGGCAGGGAGCGGAAAGAAAATCCATTTTTTCACGAATTTTTTCTTGCAGGCTAAAATTAATCCACGAAATAATAATTATCCCCCTGTTCATTCAGAACCTATCCCTGTTAAATTAATTCACGGACTTCCCATTAATGAAAAATGGGTGGAAATACGGGAAACAATAAAGAAAAATCCGGTTGTTATAATAGCGGGCGAGACAGGTTCAGGCAAGACAACCCAGATTCCAAAGATATGTCTTGAGGCAGGCAGGGGGCTAAAAAAAAGGGTTGTGTGCACCCAGCCCAGAAGGATTGCTGCCACAAGCGTTTCAAGAAGGGTTTCTGAAGAGCTTGGTGAGGAATATGGAAAACACGTTGGATATAAAATCAGGTTTAATGATAAAACAACACCTTTTACAAGAATTAAGTTCGTCACCGATGGCATTCTGCTTTCTGAGTTTAAAAATGACCAGTTATTACATGAATATGACACCATAATCATTGACGAAGCCCATGAAAGAAGTCTGAATATTGATTTTTTGTTGGGCATTATGAAAAAAATCCTTCCTTTAAGAAGAGATTTAAGACTTATAATTTCTTCTGCAACAATTGACACTGAGTTTTTCTCCAATGCCTTTGATAATGCGCCGGTCATAAATGTAAGCGGCAGAGGTTATCCTGTTGACATAATTTATGAATCCTTTGAAACTCCTGAATATAAAGACTTTTCATTAATTGAAAAAACCGTCTATCAGATAGAAACAATTCATAATAAAGACCCTTTCGGAGATATTCTCGTATTTTTACCCACTGAAAGGGATATTATTGACGTTTTAAAGGAATTACGCGGATTAAAAAATGCGGTTGTATTGCCTGTTTTTTCAAGACTCGCAGCCTCTGAACAGCAAAAGATATTTAAACCCGCAGACCATCAGAAAATTGTCCTTGCAACAAACATTGCGGAGACATCCATAACAGTTCCCGGAATAAAATATGTTATTGACACAGGTCTTGCAAGAATTTCTTACTATAACTGGCGAACTGGCATAAAATCCCTTCCGGTAAGCCATGTCTCAAGATCAAGCGCTAACCAGAGGGCAGGAAGGGCAGGAAGAATTTGCCCCGGTAAATGCTACAGACTCTATTCAATAGAAGATTATGAAGGCAGGGAGCAATACACCAAACCGGAAATCCTTCGCTCAAACCTTGCGGAGGTAATATTAAAGATAATTGACCTGAATCTTGGAAAGATTGAGGAGTTTCCGTTTCTTACCCCTCCGTCAAATCAGTCAGTAAAAGAAGGAATAAATACCCTTAAAGAAATCGGGGCGCTTGATTGTGATGAAAAACTTACCCAAACAGGGAAAATGTTGTCAGAGTTCCCCATTGACCCCCGTATTGGCAGGATGATTATTCAGGCAAAGGATGAAGGCGCATTAAAGGAAATAATAGTTATTGCAAGCGCTTTAAGCATTCAGGACCCAAGAGAAAGACCTTTGGGTAGGGAAAAGGCCGCTGAAAATGCCCACAATAAATTTAAGGACGAAAGCTCTGATTTCATAACGCTATTAAATATATGGAATGAATTTGAAAGTCAACTGCAAAAAGGTGTTTCAAGAAAAAAAGTCATGCAGTTTTGTGATGCAAATTTCCTCTCATACAACAGGATGATGGAGTGGAAGGATATTCAGAGCCAGATAAATCTTATTGTGATAGAAAACAGGGAATTTATTCCAAACAAGGAAAGGGCAAAGAATGAAGCGATACATCGTTCAATACTTTCGGGTTTTTTAAGCCATATTGCCATTTATTCAGAGGGAACAAAATACAAGGGCGCAAAGGGCAGGGAGATAAATCTTTTTCCAGGCTCTGCTGTTTATAAAAAAAGGCCAAGATGGATAGTTTCCACTGATATTATGAGAACTTCTCAGCTTTTTGCGAGACTTTGCTCAGAAATACAGCCCCAGTGGATTGAGGAGCTTGCCCGTGATTATAAAAAATCTCATTATTCCCAGCCTCATTTTGAGAAAAACCGCGGCGAGGTCATGGCATTTGAAAAAGTCACTGTATTTGGATTAACAGTTGTTGAAGGAAGAAAAAAAAGCTTCGGAAGGATTGACCCCAAAACAAGCAGGGAGATTTTTATTAATGAAGGGATTATCCCCCTTGAGATAAAAGGTAATTTTCCATTTATTGAACACAATAAAAAAATTATTGAAGAACTTCACGATATTGAAAACAGATTAAGAAGCAAAGACCTTTGCATTGAGAATAATGCCTTGTACGAATTTTACAGCAGCGCGCTTGAGATACTTGAAAATAAAACAGGAATAAAGGATATAAACAACTCAAGAGACCTTGCAAGGGCAATAAAGCTTGCTGGTGACAGTGTTTTAAGAGTAGATAAAAAAAGATTTCTTGAGATGATTGATAAAAATGAGCTAACCCTTTATCCCGGACACATTGAGGTTAACAACATAAAGCTTAATCTTATCTATCATTTTTCGCCAGGGGATGAAAAAGACGGCATCACCGCTCAAATCCCTTTTAATATGTTAAATAAAATACCTCAAGAGCCGTTTGAATGGCTTGTTCCAGGCTTCTTTGAAGAAAAATTAATCTTTCTTCTGAAAAAACTGCCCCCGGAGTTCAGGAGAAAACTTGCGCCTGTTTCCAAAACAGCTCCAGAACTGGTAAAGAAAATATATAACCCATCCAAAAATCTTGGTGAAGAGCTAAAATTCTTGCTTTCTAAAGATTACGGCATAAAATTGGAAAGTAATTTTTTTTCGGATATTCCTGATATTTCACCTCACCTTGTGATGAAGTTTGAAATACTTGATAATAACGGAAAGGTTATTGAAAGGGGAAAAGACCTTGGGTATTTAAAGGAAATATGGGGTGAAAATCCTTTTAAAATTCCTGAAAACCTTCCTGAATGGCTTTCTTTTAAGGCTTTATGGGAAAAAGAGCTTATTTCCATTGAAACCATGCCAGACTGTCCGGAAGTTTTGGATTTTTACGACCCAAGGCATAATATAATGCTTGAGGTATATCCTGGTCTTGTCTTATCTCAAAAGAAACCTGAAAATTTTTCAATAAAACTCTTCCAGTTAAAAGATGAGGCAAAAAAAAGCTCTTCTGAAACATTACAGGGTTTATTAAAAAATATCTTTAAAAAAGACCTTGATTTTATAAAAAATAAAATTGAGATTAACAAGTTATCCCCGGAGATACTCTCTTATTTTCATGGGGGTGACAGGATAAAAAAAAATATAATTTCCTTTCTTATAAGGCATTTTTTGGGGGATTTCACCTCAATACCAGAAAAAAAAATCCTTCTCCAATCAATAGAAGAGCTGAAAAAATCACTTGTGCCTGATTCACTTAATATTCTTAAAAAAATTTATCTGGTCTGGGATGCTTTATTGTTGCTTTTTGAGGAATTTAAAAAAATTGAACAATATTTATCCAAATACAAAAAAACTTCAGACCCATGCAATATCCTAACTATCCTTAAAACAGAGTTAAATCATTACTTAAACGAAAATTTTCCTGAACATCTTTCAATAAATCAGCTTGAAGAGCTTCCAAGATATTTAAAGGCATTGCAAATAAGGGCATCAAGGGCTTACGTTGACCCACAAAAAGATAAAGCAAAATGGAATCTTATCAAACCCTATCTCTTTTATTTTGAAGATATGAAAAAAAATGTTAAAATCAAAGATACAAAAAGGTTGGATGACCTTGAAAAATTATGTAAAATGATAGAAGAATACAAAATTTCTGTTTTTGCCCCGGAAATCAGGGTGAGTATTCCTGTTTCCCAAAAAAAACTTGATGAGATTTGCCAGCAGCTTAAAAATTAATTTTTTATAAAGGATAATTTATATGGATTTTGGAACCATTGCAGGGTTTATACTTGGGGTTTTATTAATGGGAACTGCAATATTTTTAGGTGGAAATGCCCTGATTTTCTTTAATTTTCCATCTGTTATTATAGTAGTTGGCGGCACCCTTGCAAGCACTTTTATAAGATTTCCTTTTAAGGATGTGGTAAATACCATGCGTGTCGCTGCAAAGGCATTTACCAGAAAGATACAGCCTCCTGAAGAGCTTATTGATGAGTTTATTAAACTTTCCCATGTTTCGAGAAAAGAAGGTATTTTGATGCTGGAAAAATATCCCTTCACAGATAATTTTTTAAGAAAAGGGATTTTTCTTTGCGTTGACGGATATGATAAAGATTTTATCCAGGATGCCCTTGAGAAAGATATTAAGCTTACTGTTGAAAGACATGAGGTGGGACAGGCGATTTTCAGGAGCGCAGGCGAGGCTTCCCCTGCTTTTGGGATGATAGGCACATTAATAGGGCTTGTCGCCATGCTTGCAAATCTTAAAGAACCTTCAAAGATTGGACCTGCAATGGCAGTTGCATTG
The DNA here is from genome assembly GCA_020720325.1 of Desulfobulbus propionicus. Lineage (GTDB taxonomy): Bacteria > Desulfobacterota > Dissulfuribacteria > Dissulfuribacterales > DYOW01 > DYOW01. Next base: position 6,523 of record DYOW01000049.1, on the reverse strand, counting down.
ATAACAACCCTTTACGGCGCGCTTCTTGCCTATCTTATTTTCCTTCCCATAGCAGATAAGTTAAAATTAAGAAGCATGGAAGAGGAGTTAAACAAAAGATTAATTATTGAAGGTATAATGGGTATTCAAAGCGGGTTAAACCCAAGGATGCTTTTTGAACTTTTAGGCTCATTCCTGCCTCAGCAAAACAGGAAAAGTAATCTTTAAGGATTTTTATGGTTATTGACAAACAAAAAAAATCCGGAGGGCCAATCTGGGCTATTACATTTGGCGATCTTATGACGCAAATATTATGTTTTTTTGTCCTGATGCTGTCTTTTTCAACAACAAACAAAGAGTCATATCATGAAGCCTCGGGTTCAATTAAAAGGGCTTTGGGAGTGGTGGAAGACATCAGACAAACTCCTTTTCAGGACACTGGCCCCGGATTAAAAATACAAACAACCCAAGCATTTGAAAACCTCGCTGAAAAATTAAAGGGAATAGTCCAGGATGGAGATAAAACACCCGCTGGCATTGACATTGAAAGCAGCGAAGACCGTTTAATCATGAGATTTCAGGATAATTTTCTTTTTCTTCCTGCCAGCGCTCAATTAAATGACAGCTCCAGAAAAACTCTTGATAAAGTCCTTCCAATATTAAATGATTTTATGGGAGATATTGTAATAACAGGTCATACTGATAATATCCCCATTAATACCAGGGAATTTTCCAATAACTGGTATCTGGCATCGGCGAGGGCATCTACAGTCGCAAATTATTTTATAAAACCAGAATCCATTCCAGCTGGAGTTTCACCAAATAAAATTTCTGTCTCTGCCTTTGGCGAAACAAAACCCATTGCATCCAATGATACTGAAGAGGGAAGGGCAAAAAACAGAAGGGTTGAAATAGTGCTTTTGCCTGAGGGAAGCCTTGACAATCTGAATTCTGAAAGTATAAAAAACCAAAAAAAGACCCATTTGCCCCCAATTTTTTTAAATTAAAAAATTAAACGGATAAAATAACATTATGGATGAAAAACAAGAAAAAAAAGGATTTACACAAAAACTGCCAATTGCCATTAGACCCATTACGCGTGACGACTTTGACTCATTGATTTCTTCTTACAGGCAGCAAAGGATTTTGTGGCTGACAAAAAAATCAATACAGGGACATGACATACATTTATATCTTAAAAAATTAAAGGATAAAGACGAGGTTACTGGGAGTATCCTGGAGGCGCTTAATAATAAACTCGACCAGATTCTTGCTTTTTTAAAGATTAATGCCGACGAAGGCGAAAATTTTATTCAGCAGACAGTTTATTTAAATTCTGATTCCATAGTATTCAAATATGGGGAACATCTTAAAAGGGAAAGCCTTGTTGAAATAAAGCTTAAAATTGATGCTGATATAATCACATGCTTTGGAAATGTATTTAAGACAGAACAAAAGGACGGTGAATTTATAATTGCCGCAAAATTTATATGGATAATAGACGAAGACCAGGACAGGCTTATTGAATATCTCTTCAGACAGGAAATTTTAAGTGAAAAATTCAAGAGAGGTTTAAAAAATATTGATTGATGATACCACCTCATGACCCTGCATTATGCGATATTTTAGATGCTATTCCCTTTTTTAGCGGCTTTTCTTACAAAGAAGTCCAGACACTCACTGGTTTTTTCAAACATTATTGTGTAAGCAAAAATAATATCATCTTTAAGGAAGGCGACCCCGGAGATTTTATGTTTATTATCCTTGAAGGTGGTGTTGAGGTTATTAAATCCGATAATGAACTGGAACACCGCCTTTCAGTGGAGGGAAAGGGAAAAATCATAGGCGAGATGGCTTTAATTGATGGAGAAAGACGCTCCGCAACATGTGTCACCACAGAAAATAGTTGTTTTGCGAGGATGGACATTTATGCCTTTGATGATCTTTACCAGAGATACCCGGCGCTTGCATTTAAGTTTTTAATGCGCATTACAAAACTCATCTCAAAAAGACTCAGAATGGCAAGCGGAAAACTTGCCTCTTATATTGACACCGAGGAAAAGTAAGGATAAGATTAAATAAGATTCAAGAAAAAATATTTTAAGTTTTAACTTAGATGAACAACCACGGGTAAATAATTTTTAAAACAAAGAATTCAAAATTATGCCAGCGCCTTTTCAACCATATCATTAATATTTTTCTCAATCATACCCTTAAACATCTTGGCTGCAAAGGTAAGCTTTGCGTTAAGCTGAATTATATTTTCGTTTATAATTAAATTGCCTGAGGCCTGTCCCTCAAATTTACAGTTATTTCCAATCCAGTGGTATTTTAATCCGTAATTTTTGGCAGTTTCCAAAATAAGCGGCTGTATCTTTGCCTTTAACTCCTCAGGTGTGAGGCTATGGCTTCTTTTTATTTGAATATCCGGTGGCATTTTTTTATTCTCCTGTACTAATCTTAAAATTTTTAAAAAATATTTTTAAACACCCTTACCCTGCCTCCTGCAGAGGTATATTTTCATACATATCGGCTAAATGTGCCTTTAATAACTTTATTTGATCCCTTATTTCCGCAGCCTTTTCAAATTTCATTTCCTTTGCGAGGGTCTTCATGGTTTTCTCAAGTTCTTTTATCTTTTTCTCAATTATAGCAGAGCTTTCTCCGTGGGATATGAGTCCTGAAATATCTCCTGATTTTTTTTCAGCAATTATATCTTTTTCATAAAGGTTTGATAATAAATCGTCCTTTAACTTAGAAATACTTTTAGGAATTATTCCAAAATCTTTATTATGCGTTACCTGTTTTGCCCTTCTCCTGGTTGTCTCATCCATTGCCTTTTGCATGGATTTTGTGATTCTATCGGCATATAATATAACCTTGCCGTTAATATTCCTTGCCGCCCTTCCTGTAGTCTGTATAAGAGACCTTTCAGAGCGCAAAAAACCTTCCTTGTCAGCGTCAAGTATTGCAACAAGGGAAACCTCCGGTATGTCAAGTCCTTCCCTCAAGAGATTTATGCCTATAAGCACATCAAATTCATTTCTTCTTAAACCCTGTATAAGCTGGCTTCTTTCCACTGTTGTTATGTCCGAATGAAGATACCTGACCCTTATTCCAAGCCCGTAAAGATACTCGGTAAGCTCTTCTGACATTCTCTTGGTAAGGGTGGTCACAAGAATCTTATCACCAGTTTTTATTCTTTCTGAAATTTCAGAATAAAGGTCATCCACCTGATTTACCGCTGGTCTTACCTCCATTTCAGGGTCAATAAGTCCTGTGGGTCTTATAATCTGCTCCACAATAACACCCTGTGCTTTTTCAAGTTCGTAAGGACCAGGAGTTGCCGACACATAAACAACCTGATTGACAATCTTTTCAAATTCATCAAACATCAAAGGTCTGTTGTCAAGCGCGGATGGCAATCTAAAGCCGTATTCCACAAGGGTTTGTTTTCTTGACCTGTCACCCGCATACATTGCGCCAATCTGCGGAACTGTAATATGGCTTTCATCAATAAACATCAAAAAATCTTTGGGGAAATAATCAATAAGGGTAGGAGGGGATTCACCTGGTTGACGTCCGCTTAAGTGTCTTGAATAATTTTCAATCCCTTTACAATAGCCAATTTCCTGCAAAAGCTCAATGTCAAGGTTTGTCCGTCTTTCAATCCTTTGCGCTTCTACAAGCCTGTTTTGCGACTCAAAAAAATAAAGCCTTTCTTCAAGCTCGTGTTTAATGTCAATTATTGCCCTTTCAAGGCTTTTCTCCGATGTGACATAATGGCTGGTGGGGTATATTACAGCATCCCTTATTGTCGCTACTTTATCCCCTTTTAAAGGGTCAATAAGACTTAATTCCTCTATTTCATCCCCTAAAAGCTCCACCCTGACCGCCCTGTCCTCTTCATGTGAAGGGAAAATATCTATGATCTCACCCCGTATCCTGAAAGTTCCCCTGTGAAAATCAAAATCATTTCTGGTATATTGCATGGAAACAAGACGGGATATAATCTCTTTTCTTGTCCTGAAATCCCCTGCCCTCAGATACAAGAGCATGTTTTCATATTCTTCCGGTGAGCCAAGTCCGTAGATACAGGATACACTTGCGACAATTATCACATCTTTTCTTGTGAGAAGGGAACGTGTGGCGCTGTGCCTTAATCTGTCTATGAAATCGTTTATTGAAGAATCCTTTTCAATATATACGTCAGAGGTGGGCAGATATGCCTCAGGCTGGTAGTAGTCATAATAACTAACAAAAAATTCAACAGCGTTTTCAGGAAATATTGACTTAAATTCACCAAAAAGCTGGGCGGCAAGGGTTTTATTTGGGGCAAGGATAAGGGCAGGCTTATTTACATTGGCAATAACGTTTGCCACAGTAAAAGTCTTTCCAGAGCCTGTCACTCCAAGAAGAACCTGATGTTTTAAGCCCATATTGAGTCCCTCTGCAAGCTCTTTTATTGCTTCAGGCTGATCCCCTGAAGGTTCGAACTTGCTTACAACCTTAAATTTTTTTTCTATCATTGCTTTTTATGTGATTTTTTGTTATATGATATTAAAATTAGTAAATTAAAAATAATATTTGTTGAGGCATTATTTTTAAGAAAGAATTATTACTTGAGAAAGATATATATTATATAATAATTTTTAGAAACTTGGCAACCATTTGCTAAAAAGACACAATTTATTAACAATTGTCATAAAACTAATATTAAAAAAACGCAAAAATTAAAGAAATAGAAAAAAAATAGGCTCTATGTGATTTATAGTGGGAAATATATTTATTCCCCCTCACCCCAACCCTCTCCCTCAAGGGGAGAGGGAGCATTTAGATCTCCCCTCCTTAATGGGAGGGGATTAAGGGGAGGGTAAATAGCATTTGACAGTTTGAAGGCATTTTTCATAATTTACCCACTTTATTTTATATAGAGCCAAAAAAAATATAACAATAACCGGAGAACATGATGGAAAATGAAATCAGGGTGCGCTTTGCGCCAAGTCCCACAGGATATTTACATATAGGAGGAGCAAGAACCGCGGTATATAACTGGCTTTTTGCAAAAAAGCATAATGGAAAATTTATTTTAAGGATTGAGGACACTGACACTGAGCGTTCAACAGAGGCATCAACAGAAGGTATTCTTGACGGTTTAAGATGGCTTGGAATACTTTGGGATGAAGGTCCTAATTTACAATCAAATAATATAGAAAAACATAAAAAAATTGCGCTTAAGCTCCTTTCAACAGGTCATGCCTACAAATGTTTTTGCACAAAGGAAGGGCTTGATGCAAGAAGAGAACTGGCAAAAGAAGAAAAAAGAGCCTATAAATATGAAAAAACGTGCACAAACCTCACTGAAGATGAAATAAAAGAAAAAGAATCCAAGGGAATGCCATTTGTAGTAAGATTCAAAGTTCCTGAGGGCGAGGGTTCGGTAATATTTAAGGATGTTGTTTACGGCATAAATGAAAAAAAATATGAAGATATAGAAGATTTTGTAATACTTCGTTCTGACGGAAGCCCCCTCTACCTTCTTTCAAATGCTGTTGATGATATAAATGACAGGATAACCCATGTAATAAGGGGACAGGACGGACTTGCAAACACACCAAGGCAGATATTAATATACGAGGCGCTTGGAATCACTCCTCCTGTATTTGCCCACATGCCCCTTACCCTTGACACCAAAAAGGAAAAAATATCCAAGAGAAAACATGGAGAAGTGGTTGCTGTGCAGTTTTACAGGGAGAAAGGCTTTATTCCCTGGGCTCTTGTGAATTTTCTTGTGCTTCTTGGATGGCATACATCAGATGACAGGGAGATTTTTACAAGAGAAGAGCTAATTGATGCATTTACACTGGAAGGTGTGAGCAAATCAAATTCAATATTTAACTATAAGCCAGGAGATCCGAAATTTTTTACAGACCCCAAGGCATTATCCATAAATGCCACTTATTTAAGATCAATGCCTGTTGAAGAGCTGAATGTTTATCTGAAACCTCTTTTTATGAATGCTGGATTATGGCGGGATGAATATGAATCAGTGAAAAAAAACTGGTTTAACAAGACAATTGACCTTATTCGTTCCAGATACCACACCTTAAATGACTTTGTAAATCTTGGCAGGGCATATTTTAGTGATGAATTTCCAGTTGATGAAGCTGCGTCAAAGAAGAATATACTTAAACATCCCCACCTTAAGGATATTTTTCCCTTGCTTGCAGAAAGGCTTGGTGAATGTCCCGCATGGGAAATTTCAGATATTGAGGCTACAATAAGACAATTTATAGAAGAAAAAGCGGAAAATCCTGGAACTGTCATTAATGGCATAAGGACTGTTGTTTCCGGTCAGTCAGTGGGCCCGGGACTTTTTGAGCTTATTGAGGTGATTGGAAAGGAAAGGGTTATTGAAAGATTAAAAAATACCTTGGTTTTATATAAATAAGGTTAGAAATTTTTGCTTTTTTGTTGGGGAATTTTTTTGAATGAGAAAATAGATGTCTGACAAGCGCTATGATTAAATTTTTAAGTATTTTAG
>DYOW01000142.1 GCA_020720325.1 Desulfobulbus propionicus | reverse complement strand
TAAACACATAAATTTATGCAATTCGCTGCAAAAGACGTTTTTATACCGGACTCATATATTTTTCTGATAAATTTTTACGATATTTTTTTACAATGCATTTAAAGGGGTATTTATGGAATTATGGTTCACTGAAAAGTACGGAGACAAGGTTGGTTTTTCATTAAAGGTTAAAGAGACTCTTTTTGCTGGTGAGTCACCTTATCAGACAGTTCATGTCCTTGATACACATATGTTTGGCAAGGTTCTTACCCTTGACGGACTTTTTATGACAACCGACAGGGATGAATTCATATATCATGAAATGATAACCCACCCTGTGATGTATCTCCATGATAATCCCCAAGATATTCTGGTTATTGGAGGCGGGGACGGCGGGACTGTTCGCGAGATACTTAAGCATTCCTGCGTAAATAAAGTAGTGTTATGTGAGATAGATGACATGGTCATTGAAGTAAGCAAAAAATTTCTGCCTGAAATTGCAGTGGAGCTTATTAATAAAAACCCAAAGCTTGAGGTTTTTGTAGGGGATGGCATTAAATATGTGGAAGATTCAAAGGGTATTTTTGATATTTTAATTGTTGATTCAACCGACCCAATTGGCCCTGCTGTGGGGCTTTTCAGTGTGGAATTTTATCAAAATTGCAAAAGGGCATTAAAAAATGACGGCATTTTTGTTGCGCAGAGCGAGTCTCCTTTCTATGATATTAATATTATTAAAAGCATTAAGCTAAACCTTCATGATGCAGGATTTAAGTTTGTAAGATTTTATTACAGTTATATTCCAACCTATCCAAGCGCATGCTGGAGCTGGGTAATGGCAAGCGATAAATATGACCCGATAAATGATTTTCCAGAGGTTAAAGAATTTAATATCCGGACAAAATATTTCTATCCGGAACTTGGCAGGGCTTCCTTTGTTTTACCCTTATTTTTTAAAAAAGAGATAGAGGATTGAGGCAGGCACACTATTTTTTTGTAAATAATCCTGATTTAGGAAAAATATCCCATTCACCCGGGGTATATCTCTTTAAAAACAGTGAAGGCGAGGCGCTCTATGTGGGAAAGGCAAAAGACTTAAAAAAGAGGTTATATTCTTATTTTAAGCCAAATCCTGATTTTTCCCCCAAAAACACCCTTATGATGTCAAGGGCAAATACCTTTGAGGTGATAGTGACTGTCACTGAAAAAGAGGCGCTTATCCTTGAAAACACCCTTATAAAAGAACATAGACCAAAGTTTAATATTGCCTGGCGGGATGACAAGGCCTATCCGTATATTAAAATTGACAATGAGGGCGAGTACCCAAGGCTTCTTACCACAAGGAAAAGATTAAAGGACAATGCCCTGTATTTCGGTCCTTACACAAGCAGTCTTTCAGTTAGGGAGAATCTAAAGTCACTTTGCCATCTTTTTGGATTAAGAACCTGTTCAGACCATTACATGATTAACAGGGACAGACCATGCCTTAAATATCAGATAAACCGGTGTTCCGCCCCTTGTAAAAAGAAGGTCTCCATGGATGAATACATGGATAAAATAAGGCAGGCGAAGCTTTTTCTTGACGGCAAAACAGGCAATCTTATCTCTGAGCTGAGGGAGAGGATGGAAAAGGCATCGGAAGACCTGTTTTTTGAAAAGGCAGCGGAGATAAGGGACAGGATATCAGCCCTTGAAAATCTTTCAAAACAGAATGTTATTATTGATAGTTACGATGATATAGATGTGATTGGAATTGGAAAGGGAAGCAAAGAGGTGATTGTTGTCCTTATGCGCATAAGGGAGGGGGCGCTTAGAGGAAAAGAGGTTTATAACCTTGATATGGCCCTTGATGAGGAGACAGGCGTGATAATATCCGCATTTATAAGACAGTATTACCTTAATAATCCTCTGCCGCAGGAGATTTTAGCTCCGGAACTTCCGGATGACCATGATATTCTGGCTGAATGGTTTAAGGAAGATTTTTCAAAATCAGTTAAGTTAAGGACAGGCACAAGGGATGTGAGAAAACGCCTGTTAATGATGGCTAACGAAAATGCAAATGAGGCTGTTCAGGCAATAGAGGAAAAAGACCAGAAGGATTTTCAGAAGGTAGAGCTTTTATATTCAGCAATACCACTTAAAAATAAGCCTATAAGAATTGAGGCTGTGGATATTTCAAATACAGGGGGAGAGCTTTCTGTGGGAAGTCTTGTCTGTTATGTTGAGGGAAAACCCTACAAAAAAGGCTATAGGCATTATGCCATAAAAGGTGTTGAAGGAATCAATGACTTTGCCATGATAAGGGAGGTTGTCGCAAGGAGATTTAAGAAAGGAAGCAATGAACATCCTGACTTATTGTTAATAGACGGGGGAATTGGCCAGTTAAACCAGGCTGTGGATGTCTTGAGGGAGTTGGATTTATTAGATAAATTTGATGTGCTTTCCATAGCAAAAGGCAAAAAAGGCGAGCCTGACAGGATTATTGAACCATCTGGAAAAAATTTGGATATTTCCCATAATTCAAGGGCTCTTTTATTTTTGATGGAGATAAGGGATGAGGCTCACAGGTTTGGAATTACCCATCACAGGAGCAAAAGGGGCAAGTTTCTTGTAACATCTGTAATTGATAATATACAGGATATTGGACCAAAGAGAAAAAGGGCGCTTTTGACCCATTTTGGAGGCGTGACAAGGTTACAGAATGCTCCTGTTGAGGAAATATCAAAGGTTTCCGGAATATCAGGAAATCTTGCCAAAACAATATATGATTTTTTTCATAAGAATGCATAATATTTCTGGTTCTATATGAAATTGAGTGGGTAAATTATGTAAATTGACTTCAAACTATAAAATGCTATTCACCCTCCCCTTAATCCCCTCCCATCAAGGGAGGGGAAATTTAATTGCTC
>DYOW01000141.1 GCA_020720325.1 Desulfobulbus propionicus | reverse complement strand
TGAAGACTTTTATAAATATCTTCCAGAAGATTTGTCAATCCTTCGCCTTTAATGGTGGCAATCCCAGCTTGCTTTATTTGTGCGGAGGAAGAAAACACCAAGATTTGTAAGCAATGCGCCGGACATAGGGTTTTGTTTCCAATATATTTCTGTGACTTTCTCACCTTTTTCATCAAAAGCAAGCTCAATTTGAAAGTATTTCCAAACGCCGCGACACTTTGCCTTTTCATTTTCAGAAGCATACATATCAAAAACTTTTTTATAAGGCGCTAACAGCCTTTGCCTCCATAATATCCTTTATAAATATATTCAGATGATTTTGAAAAAAAATTATTAATGTTTTTTTGTAGGGAACAGGCTACTGAACTCTTGTCCAGCTATTCAAATCAGTTGTGTAATAAATATTGTCGTCCAGACCTTTTCCTGCAATATCAGCCTTTCCGTCACTATTTATATCCCCTGCCACAAGATTTGTCAATGCGCCTGGGATTTGCGTCCAGCTTGCAAGGTTAGTGGTATAATAAAGGTTATTCTGGTTGTTGTAACCGATTATATCCTTTTTTCCGTCTCCATTAACATCAGCGGTAATGATATATACAATATTTCCCGGGATATTAGTCCATGTTGCAAGATTTGTTGAATAAAATATCTCATTATTGCTGTTTAATCCTAAAACATCCATATTGCCGTCTCCGTTAACATCACCTGTTATCACTCTTGATAAAACTCCGGGAATATTTGTCCATGATGAAAGGTCATTTGTATAATAGACATAGTTATTATCATTTAATCCCGCAAACTCATCCCCTAATTTTGAAGTATTAAAATTTCCATTTACAATATTTAAAAGAGAGCCAGGTAAAGTTGTCCAGTTGCTCAAATTATAAGTAACAAGTATATTTCCTGCGCTGTTAACCCCATAAACATCTGATTTTCCATCACCATTAATATCCGCCACACCTATGACTGAAAAAGACCCGGATAAACCTATCCAGTTTGAGCCTGAATCCAATGTATATTTCACTGTTCCGTCATGATTTGCCGCAACAATATCAGTCACACTATCATTATTGAAATTTGCGCAAAAAACATCCCTCGGAGCGCTGCCTGTAATATTCACCCCGCGTATAAAATAAATTCCTCCTGCTGGGGTGGAGCATGCGCTGTTAATTGTATTTGTGGGATTTGTAGAACTTCCGGAATATGCGCCGGGAGGAGTTGACGCGCCGCGGGTTGCCCCTGAATAATCAATAGTCACGATATTTGAAATCGTCCCGGTTGGCGTTGCGGGACTTGCAGGAGCGTCAACCCATGTAAAGGCTGGAATACTGTATGTCGTAGCGCCAAAAAGATTGCCACCAGTGACAGGATGATAATCTTTGCCCGCTGGATTAACAAGCTGTGGCTCAATCTGATTTATCGTATTATCTGCAAGCAACTGGCTCTGGTTACATGTTGGGTTTGTGTTTGCGCATCCTGAGTCACTTTCAATCCCAAGGGGATGGCTTGCAGGCCCGTTCCAGATAATATTTCCGCGAATCTGCAGGTTATTATCAGCAAGCATTGGATCCGGGATATTTATGAAATTTTGAGGTCTTGAACGCGACTGCCAGACTGTCAGGTGAACATCATGAGTTTGACTGCCTGAAGGATTGTAAAAGACATTATTATAAACAAACACATTTTTGTTTGGTATGGATTCAAGATTAGCTGTCTCAATGTTTGGACCCCAGCCGCCGGATGAAATTGAAGACTGGCATACTGGCAGCGGATTTTGAAGTTCATCGGTTCTGTTGCATCCCCGTTCGCCAAACACTGCCTGAAAAAGGGGAAAACCACCACCAGTATTTGTTCCAACATTATAAAGCGTATTATAGGCAAAAAGAATATTGTATCCCCCTGCTACACTTAAAGGCACACCGGGGATGTCATGTAATATGTTATTTACAAATTTTATATCATATGTTTCATAATGAAGCCAGGGAGACACCATCACAGGAAAATTGGATGATTGTCCTGACTGAAAGCCAAGGTAACAGTTATGCAGTTCATTTCCCTCAACACGAAGGTATGATGTGCCGCCTTTGTAATACATACACCACTGACCCGCGGTATGCATTTCATTGCTTAAAAAATGCCCGTGCTGAACGGCAAAATAATCCACAACAGTATGCCAGGCGCCGCTGAATTTGGAATCTTCAACATACAGATATTGCGCCTGATTAACCTTTAAAACCTCCTGTAAATTATTGCACCCGTCATTATCACAAGAAGGTCCCTGAACTGTTAACCCCCGCAAAAGAAGATGATCAACCGACGACAGATGCAAAAGATTATTGCCGCTTATATTGGTGGGAAGAGTGGCGCCTCCCACTAAATTTAAGTCTATGAGATAGACATATCTTAAGTTAAAAAGGTCTAATCCTCCCCGTATAGTTACTGTATTTTTCCCATTTACAGCCTGAATAATAAGTGGATGTTCGTATGTTGCCTGACGATTGCCAAAATAATTCAAACAATTGTCTGTCTCATTTGGCTCGCATGTAAATGTTCCGGGAAGTAAATTTAATCTGTATCCGCTGGCTGTGAAATTTTCAGTGAGATTCCATGCTGCGGTTAGTGTCTTAAGCGCTTGCTGCTGGCTTGAACCTGAATTAGCGTCATTTCCGCTTACCGGATCAACCCAGATTTCAGTAAGCGCCGGAGAGCCCATATTATAGGCATTTTGAGGCAGCTGCGCATGGGCATAAAGAGAAAAAAAGCATAATAAGGCAAATATAACACAAAAAAAACGTGTAAAGAAAAATATTGATTTCATAATCCTGCTATCTCCTTCCTGAAAATTTGTTTTTAAAATTATAGCGCCTGATACCCTCTTTGAAAAGATATCAGGCGATATT
>DYOW01000048.1 GCA_020720325.1 Desulfobulbus propionicus | reverse complement strand
TCATATATTTAATTAGTGTAGTAATAAAAAAAAGTGAGATGACTATATCGTTAAATTAAGCCTCTTTATCACAACATTTTCATCATAAAAATCAATAATATTAATACAGCAGTAATCCTGCTCAACAATAAAAAAATTAGCAAGTGGATATCCCATTAAATTTGAAATAATGCACCTATTTACCCCTGCATGGGCAACAATAGCGATATTATCTCCATTTGCACTGTTTTCCCTTATATTATTAACAATTCCCATAACCCTTGCCTGCGCATCAGCCAGACATTCCCCGTCAGGAGGAGCATAATCAGCCAGATTTGCATATCTTTTGGTTAATTCTCCTGGATAATACCTCTCAATTTCATCCCATGTAAGTCCGGACCATTTACCAAAGTTAAGCTCCCTTAATTCCTTAAAGGTTTCAATTTTTGCATTATTTGCCGATTTATCCCTTATTGCTTCAGCAAAATACATACACCTCGACAAATCGCTTGATATTATTCTGTTTATTCCAAATGTTGATAGATATTCTGCGGTAATGCGGCTTTTTTCTTTGCCTTTTTCGGATAAAGGCACATCCATCTGTCCATAAAAAATTTTTTTAGGCACATCCACATCGCCGTGCCTTAATAGAAAAATTGTAGTAGGGTTTTCATTAATCATATATCATATTATCAATAATTTTTTTAAGTCACACCTTTAAACTCGCCACGCCTGCAAGAAGTATCAAGACCTCTGTTATCTCATTATAGGCGCCCATGACATCACCGGTAATGCCTCCCAACTTTCTCCTGAAATACCTTGCAAAAAGCCATGTCCACACAACCAAACCCAATAAAATTAAAATTCCTTTAATATTAAGGACAAAAAAGGCAACTGCCATTGCGGAAAGGGAGCTTAACCACAGGGTATTTTTTACCTTATTTCCTGTAAAATATGACCCAAGTCCTCCCTGTTCCCTTGCATATCTTGATAAAAATCCCATAAAATGAATGCCCCACCTGCTAAGACATAATGCAAGTATTATAAATCTCCACCCCTCATGATTGTTCGTAAATGTCAGGGAGGTAAATAAACCTGCCTTTAATAACAATACAAGGGTTATTGATACAATCGCAAAAGCCCCGCAGCGGGAATCCTTCATTATTTCAAGGGATCTTTCAGGGGTGTGGCCGCCTATTATGCCGTCAAAAGTATCCCCAAGTCCGTCAAGATGCAGACCTCTTTGTAAAATAGCAAGCCATATCACATCAAGAATACCTGTTATATAATTAGGGAAAATATCGGATATTGTCCAGTCAAAAACTGCTGTTAGAATGCCGATAATAAGACCTATGATGGGAAAATAAGCCGTGCTTTTGGAAAGCATTGTCCCATCAGCTTTAAGGTTGGGAATTAGAGTGATTATTGTTAAAAATTGTAAAGCTAGGAGAAATTCCCTCATTTCAAGCTAAAAAAACTAAGCCCTGTGGCATACAAGGGCATTATCCCATTCAAGATTGATTCTTTCTATGATTTTCTCTATTAAAGATAATTTTTCCATTGGACAAATACCAAGCAAGGGTTTGCCTTTTTCCACAAGCTCACCCTGTCCGAAATAAACACTGTAAATAACCCCGGAAACGCCTTCATATTTAATGATTGTATCCCTTTTCATAAGGGACATAATAATAGCCTCATCTCCGTTATTTATAGCAACATTTTTCCCTGATTCCATTTTGTTGGTTAATTCAGGAATCATGTAATAGCGGGCGTCATCCTTTGCATTAAATGGATGCAGCACCGTTGTCAAAACCCTCTCTATAACCTCTTTTTTCTCAAGGAGTTTTTTTATTATCATTACCTGTTCGCCTGCCTCTATAAAAGAACCTTCAAGATTGGTTTTGATAGCTGAAATTTTACCCTTTGTAGGCGAGGTGATTTTTTTTGTATTTTTTTCCCTGTCTATGATAAAAAGTAGTGTGCCAGGAATGTGATTCCATTGGCCTTCAACACCTTTGACATCATCACCTTTCTTCACCTTAAAATTAATTAAGCCTGTGTGAGGTGTGAGAACAGGTATTTCCTCAAAGGGATTTTCCCTGTATTTCATCAATAATTCTTCAAGATTTACTTCAATATCCTGTTGCATATCCATTTAAATAAAATTTTTCTTATTTTTATTTATAATAAAGATTCGGTCCGCCCATTGTAATTAAGGCATCATACAAATTTTTTCTGAATTGTCTTCTATCCCATATTCCCTGTATATGTCCCCTTTTGAGGGCATTTTTTGCCCCGTGATAATGTGGTGGGATATCCTGTCCGGTGGTCTCTCTTATAACCCTTGGGCCTGCAAAACCAATCTTTGACGACCTTATCGCAAACTGGTAAGGAGAACAGCCAAGAAAGCTTGCTACTGGCCCTGCAAAAGAATTATTGTCATAAACAACAATATACAGTCCGCCGTTATCAATATATTCCCTTACTGCCATGGTGCATTTGGGCATCTGCGCAACGCCCACTGTCCCTTCATGTATCCTTATGCCGCCGGTTGTGTGGATATAGGCAAGCAGGGGGCGTCTGCTTACGTTTGCCCTGTCACAGGCGCGGACAAATTTTTCACCCTCACATGCGCCTACTGTTCCGTTTCTGAAGTCGCTCACAGACATTACAACAATAACCTTTATTCCTTCAACGGTTGCGTCAAAGGTTATCATGCTTGACCTTAGACCAGTATCCTTAAAGGCTTTGTTAAGCTTATCATCAATTCCAGGAAAACCAAGGGTGTTTATTGATGAAAGATTGCCGTTAAATTCGTGGATTGAGCCTTTATCAAAGAGATTTTTAATATACCAGTGGTATTCAAGGGGAAAATGATGACCGCAGGTGGGGCATACACCGGAAAATTCGCCGTAAAGATCAGGAATCCACTGGTCAACGCAGCCGTATTTCTGGGCATTGGGGCAGGTGACAGCGCCGTCTTCATTTACAAGGGGGCTGAAATATCCCTCCCAGTCACTTAAAAAAACAGATTTTTCTTCGGCTTTTGATTCTTTGTGGGGAACTGGTTTTTCAATGGATGTCAGCGCCTTGCCTGCGACTGTTTTTAGTATGACAGAGCCTTCCTCAGCGACATCATCAATAACCCTCTGGATATTTCTCTGATTGGGTCTTATTAAACCATATTTAATGCCATAATATCCCTCAGTCGCCCTGTCTTTAAATATCTTAAAGGCATTAATAAGTCCGCCTTTTTTTTCGGTAAAAAATTTAGAGCCAATGTCTCTGTATTTTTTTGACCTTAAATTTAATAATTTTCTGCTCTCCCAATCGCTTAAATCCCAGTTTATCTGTATGTCAAAATCATCGGGCAGCCCTTTTTCTCTTTTCTCGTTCATTTCAAGGATATAGCTCCTGAAAAGTTTCAGATTTTTTGTCCTTAAAATAATTTCATCAGTTGCGCTTATCATCTCAAATCTGAGTCTTTTATAAAATTCAAAGTTTTCTTTTCTGGCGCCAAGTCTTGGTTCTTCCACAATTCTGTCAATGGTGCCAAGCTTAAGGTTTTTATCCGCTGTTATATTAAGGCTGTTTGCGCACATCTCAACAAGTTCATGGGGAACTTTCTGTCCCTCTCTTATCTTGCCCTCAATTGCAGCGGCGCCTTCCGGTGAAATCACTGAATAATAGCCGTAAGAAGCCATCAGCCTTATATCAGAGACGCCTATTGCCTCAGCGCCTCCGGAGCCTCCCTCTGAAATAAAGGAGACAATGGGGACTGAAAGCTTGCACATTTCAAAAATATTTCTTGCAATCTGCTGGGCAGCTCCGGGATAGTCTTCAATGGGGAATGCTCCAGGGGTAAAAATAAAGGAATGAACGGGAATACCTTCTCTTTCAGCGACTTTCATGAATCTTAGCGCCTTTTCATTTCCCCAGGGCTTGGCGCTTCCTCCGTTTCTGTATTCTTCGCCGCTTCCCTTTTCATGACCTATGACCATTACCTGATGCCTGTAGGTCTTTCCCTTTATTTTTCTTGATATGGTTGCTCTTGCAGCGACAATTGCAGGGTCAACATTGCAGTCTGCCTCTCCTCCAAGCTCAGTATAAGAATCATATACGTTTTCAAGGATATCAATGGTTGTAAATCTCTGGGGGCTTCTGGTAATCCGAACAAAATCAAGGGGCTTTAAGGTTTCATAAACTCTGTCTTCCACAAGCTTTACCCTGTGTTCAAGAACAAGTATTGACTCTATAAGTTTTTCATCTGGAATATCAAAAAAATAATTTTGTATCTGCTGGATATCTTTATGAATTTCATCAATTCCGCCCCAATTTTTTTCTCCCTTGACATCGGAGATATAATTTAATCTCCATAAGAGGTCAGCAAGTGTTTTGTGGCTGTCCTGTATAAATTTTCCATCCATAATCAAAACCTCAGGACTTCATCTATTTTTTTATATAAATAAGGATTGTTGACGAAAATACCGTCTTCTCCTTCAATGTTGACATTTTCAAGGAATTTTTTTGAATGAGATTTTGCCTCTTCGGTATCCTTTCCCCAGATTATGGCAAGCGCAAGATTTGGGTCAAATTCAGCGGGTATTTTATATGATTTATCTCCTGGAACATGGGTATATACCCTTGAGAAAGGAAAGTCAGGCATTTCAAAACGGGTGATTTTGCCAACCCATGGCCTGAAATTTCTCTGGGTATCCTCTGCCACAATCCTAAGTTCTATGCTTGTTCCTTCAAATGTAATATCATCCTGTGTATAGCCAAGCCTGTCACCAAATGCAACCCTTATTTGTTCCTTAATAAGATTTGGATAGGGATTATGTCCTTTTATTCTTGAAATTCTTGCGGATATTTCATTTTCCACCTGAATTCTGGTATTTACTTCCATAAGATAGGGATTTCCGTCACGTGTTATTATCCATTCCCATGTGCCAACGCTGTCATAATTAACATGTTTTGCAAGTTTAATTGAATAGTTGACAATCTTATTTAAGACTTCTCTTGCGTCAAATGTATATTCAAAGATATCTGGGTCAAAGCCCGGGGCAATTTCCACTCTTTTTTGCCTGCCAGCGCTCTGTATGGTGCAGTTTCTTGTTCCAAAATGCACTATTTCGTGGTGCTGGCTGCATAGTATCTGCACTTCAAGGTGATGGTAGTCGCTAACACATTGCTCAATCAAGACTCCCTCATCGCCAAACTGCCTTCTTGCGTAGTTTTGAATCCTTCTGTAGGCTCTTCTGAAGGTGTCAAGATTGTTTACCTCTTCAATTCCCATGCCTCCACCGCCTGCTGAAGCCTTAATAAGAATGGAAGGGATTTCTATTCCTGCCTGTTTCTGCAGACAAAAAAGCTCAATTGCAATTTGTTCTGCCTCTTCTTCAGAATAGATTGGAGAGTCTGAGCCGGGAATTACCGGGATATTAAGGGATTTTGCTATGTGTTTGGTATTTATCTTGCTGCCAAGGTCTCTTATGACTTCCCACCTTGGCCCGATAAAAATCAGAGGCGCTGTTCTTAATTCAGCTCTTCTTGCAAACCTGAAGTTTTCCGAAAAAAAGCCATAGCCCGGATGTATTGCCGTGCACCCTGTGTAATCGGCAACTGAAAATATCTCGTTGGGGTCTGTATAGCTTGAAATGCGAAGGACGTTTTTTTCGCCTTTTTGTCTTGCAAGGCTCACATGAAGGGATTTTTCATCGTTTCTGGTATAGACACAGACAAAATCAATCCCAAGGTGATTACAGGCCTGCATTATTCGTATTGCTATTTCACCCCTGTTTGCTATGAGGACTTTTTCTTTACTCATGGAAATATATTATTACAATATGTTTTTGGGAATTTCAACGAAAAAGTTTCTGGGTAAAGAAAGGATAAAAAAAATTTAAAGAACCTAAACCCCAGGATAACCTTCATCAAACCTGTACGCAGTGGATTTCATCATTGCAACCAGTTTTTCGTCCTGATTAAGAACCTTTGTTATGTATAAACCAGTTTTTTTACCTACATTTTCTTCAACACATATTGCTTTTAGCTTATCGCCGACTTTGGCTGGTCTTAGATAATTTATTGATATTTCAAGGGCAAGGGCAAGGGCTCCGTGGCTGTTTGAGGCAAGGGCAAAGGCAACATCCGCAAGGGCAAGGATTGCGGCGCCGTGACATACCATCGCAGCATTCAGGTGTGTCTCGGTAACGTCCATTGTCACCAACGCATATCCTTTTTCAACGCCTTGTATCTTCATGCCGAATATATGAACAAGTTTATCGTCTTTTTCAATTTTTTCTTTTATTTTTTTTGTAATATCATGCATTTTGTTATATCCTTTCTTTTGCCAGAGTCTTTTTTTCATCGTTTTTTTTAGTTATGGTTTCCCATCTCTTTAAAAACTTATCCTTTAGTTCATCCCTTGTGGCAGATGAAAAAACTTTGGAAATATTTCCAATCATTGGGTAAAAATATGACTTGTTTAAGATAGGTGTTTTGGGGCTTAAAACAAGGGTTATTGAAAATATCAAAACTGCGCAGATAAATAATCCTTTAAGCGCTCCAACTCCGCCGCCAAGTGTGGTGTTTAGCCAGCCCAAACCAATAATTTTAAAAAATTTGTCAAATAAAATGGCAAGAATCCAAAAAAAAATATATACAGAAAAGAATATAAGGACACTTGAGATAAGATTTCTTATGAGAGCGTCTTGTATAGTAAACAAAAAAGTCTCAGAAAAAAACAGATGAAAATTTGCTGAGATTATAAAGGCAACAATAATTCCTATTAAAGTAAGAACTGACCTGCTAAATCCTGTAAATATACCGCGAATAAATGTAAACAGGACAATTATTATAAATATATAATCTACAACATTAAACTTTTCATAAATATTTAGAAATTCCAAAGACATAACCTTATTCTAAAAATAATTTTTATTTTTTCTAAAAAACTCTTCGGCAATTTTTTTGTTATTATTCAGGGTGTCTTCCATTTTTTTTTTATAAAAATCAATTTCTGCGCCTTTTATATCCTTTGGAACATAAATAGGATCACCATAAATCATTATTATTTTCGAAAATGGCATTGGTATAATTGTCCTGTCCCAGCTTTTTAGCCTGAAAAAATTTTGTGCATAAAAACTTGAGGTTATTATGGGAGAACCAGTCTCGCGGGCAAGGATAACAGCTCCTTTTTGAGCCTTGCGGGCTGGTCCTTTTGAACCGTCAGCCACAATGCCTGCATGTATTTTTTTATTATCTATTGTTTCTATGATTTGTCTCAGGGCGTTTAAACCGCCTTTCATTCTTGAGCCGCGGAAAGGGATATGCCCGTGTTTTTTCAGATAGCCCACTGCCCACTCCCCGTCAAGACTTGGACTTACCATTATTGCAGAAGGATGTTTCCTGTGGAAAAAAAGGCTGTATATTATATCTGAATGCCAAAGGGTCAGGATTACATTTTGTTTGTTCTCCAATAAACACCTGGTTGGCTCAAAGTTTATGACCTCGGCTCTGCAGGAAGAAAGCCATAGGTCACAAAAAAAATAAAATATTTGTCTTAAAATATCTCCAATTTTCATAAAAATGTTTTACTTTTAAATTTGTTATTTATAACAATAAAAAAAAAGGATTTAAAATGCAAGTCCAAGATGTTAAAGAAATGAATTTTGAAAAGGCAATGAATCAACTGGAAGGTATTGTAAAAAAGCTTGAATCAAATGAACTTTCCCTGGAGGATTCATTAAAAGTTTATGAAGAAGGCATAAGGCTTTCACGATTTTGTATGAAAAGCCTTGACCAGGCTGAAAAAAAAATTATGGAACTAAAAGAAAATGAAAAAAATGAGACCTGCTTAAATGAATGGGACGGAGACAAATAATTTTTCTTTAAAAAAATACCTCAAAGAAAAAAAAGATTTTTTTGAGAGGGAATTTTATAAACTGCTGCCAACGGAAAATTCCATCGGGAAAAATGTTTTTGATGCCATGCAATACAGCGCAAAGGCTCCCGGAAAAAGAATCAGACCAATTTTGGTTTTTGCCGCCGCAGAGCTGGTGGGAGGCAACGTCAATGATGTATTGCCTTTTGCATGTGCTATAGAGTGTATCCACACATATTCTCTCATTCATGATGATCTGCCTGCAATGGATGACGATGACCTTCGAAGAGGAGCGCCAACCTGTCACAAGGCTTATGACGAGGCAACGGCAATACTTGCAGGCGACGGCCTTCTTACCCTTGCCTTTGAGATAGTGTCTGATAAAAAAAACTTTGGAAATCTTTCCTATGATAAAATTTTGGAATCTATAAATATTATGGCCACGGCTTCCGGCGCTTTTGGAATGGTTGGAGGTCAGATGGGAGACATATTTATGGAAGGCAGGGAAGATATTACGCCTGAAAATGTTTTTTGGATACATTCACGAAAAACAGGGAAAATTATTAATGCATCCCTTGAGATAGGCGCAAGACTTTCCAGCGCTAATGAGATTGAAATTGAGCATATAAAAAAGTTTGGGGAAAATCTCGGGCTTGCATTTCAGGTTAAGGATGACCTTCTTGATATTGAAGGCGATTCAAAGATAACCGGAAAGCCCGTTGGCTCGGATAAAAAAAAGAAGAAGCTTACCTTTTTACATGTTTACGGAGTTGAAAAGTCACGGCAGATGCTGTATGATTTCAGGGATAATGCTATAAAATCTTTAGAATTTTTAGGCGAAAAAGCAATACCTTTAATAAGTCTTGCAAGATATGTCGCAGAAAGGGATAAATAACCATGAGTGACTTGCTGGAAAATATAAACAGTCCTTCTGATATAAAAAATTTTTCCTTAAAAGAACTTGGCGCGCTCTCTAAAAATATCAGAAAAACCATTATTGAAACAGTGGCAAAAACAGGTGGCCATCTTGCGCCTGGTCTTGGTGTTGTTGAACTCACGTTAGCGCTTCATTATGTGTTTGATATGCCTGAAGACAGGATTATCTGGGATGTTGGACATCAGTGTTATGCCCATAAATTAATAACAGGCAGGGCAAAGGATTTTCACACCTTGCGTCAGCAAGGAGGCATAGCTGGATTTCCAAAAAGGTCTGAGAGCATCTATGACATACTTGACACAGGACACAGCAGCACTTCCATTTCAGCTGCCCTTGGAATGTCCTGCGCAATGGAATTAATGGAAAAAAACGGAAGGGTGATAGCAGTTATAGGAGATGGTTCAATGACCGCAGGTCTTGCCTTTGAAGCCCTTAACAATACCGGACATCTCCAGAAAGACCTGATAGTTGTCTTAAATGATAATGAAATGTCCATATCTCCAAATGTTGGGGCGCTTTCTTCTTTTTTAAGCAGAAAGCTCACAGGCCCAATCGCCACCAACATAAAAAAGGACATGGAATCTTTTTTGAAAAAAACCTTTGCAGGAGAGCAGATATTAACAGTTTTGAAAAAGAGTGAGGAATCTCTAAAAGCCCTTTTTACCCCTGGAATGCTTTTTGAAGCCTTTCAGTTTAATTACATAGGTCCCCTGCCAGGACATCACCTTGAAACCCTTATACAAACATTTAAAAACGTTAAAAAACTAAAAGGCCCTGTTCTTGTCCATGTAATCACCAAAAAGGGAAAAGGTTATCTCCCAGCAGAGGAAAAGCCTGAAAAGTTTCACGGAACCGGCCCTTTTGATATTTCAACCGGAAAATCAATAAAATACGGCACAGAACCTCCAACCTATACAAAAATATTTAGCGAAACCCTTTTAAGGATTGCCACTGAAAATCCTAAAGTCGTTGCAATCACAGCTGCAATGCCATCAGGAACAGGTCTTGACAATTTTGCCACCAATTTTCCTGACAGATTTTTTGATGTGGGCATAGCCGAACAACATGCGGTAACCTTTGCCGCAGGTCTTGCCCTTGAGGGCTTAATTCCTGTTGTCGCAATTTATTCAACTTTTCTGCAAAGATCTTTTGACCAGATAATACATGATGTCTGTCTCAATAATCTTCCTGTTGTCTTTGCCCTTGACAGGGGAGGGCTTGTAGGTGACGACGGCCCAACCCATCATGGTGTTTTTGATATCTCATTCTTAAGGCTTATACCAAATATAATAATAATGTCTCCAAGGGATGAAAACGAACTTCAGCACATGCTCTTTACCGCAACAAAGTTAAACTGTCCTGTTGCTATCAGATATCCCAGAGGAAACGGAATCGGTGTGAACAGAGACTGGAATTTAATGGAGATTCCTGTAGGTAAAGGCGAAATCTTAAAACAGGGTGATGATCTGACAATTATTGCGTCAGGCATTCATTGTTATACTGCCCTTGATGCATCTGAAAAGCTTGAAAAAGAGGGAATTATGGCAAGGGTAATTGACGCAAAATTTATAAAACCCCTTGATAAAGAACTGATTCTTGAGGCCGCACAACAAACAGGAAATATTATAACCATTGAAGAAAATGTAAGAATGGGAGGCTTTGGATCTGCTATTCTTGAAATGCTCTCTGATGAAGGGGTTTTTGATATTAAAGTTAGAAGAATAGGAATTCCAGACAGATTTATCCAGCATGGAAATACTAATCTGTTACGGGCTGAATGCGGACTAACAGCAGAAAGCATTATTGAGAAGGCAAAAGAACTTTTGTGTGAAACCTGTCGCAGTGAAAAAAAAGCGCATCATCTTTTTTCCAGAAGCAAGAAGACATAATAACAGTATTTGAAACGCGCTATTTTATATATTTTAGAAAAACCTTTCCCAAAAATTTTAAAACTTTTGAAGGGTTTTAATTATGATCCCTGTGTTCCCGCGCAATTTTTATAAATTCGTCTTCCACTTCAAGAAAAACATCAATCACATTGGGGTCAAAATGCGTTCCCTTGCCTTCTATTATTATCTGCCGGCTCTTTTCATGGGAAAATGCCTCTTTATAGACCCTCTTGCAGATAAGCGCATCATAAACATCAGCAAGCGCCATAAGCCTTCCAGAAATTGGTATCTTGTCACCGGATAATCCTTCAGGATAGCCAGTTCCATTCCATTTTTCGTGATGGCTATATGCAATCTCCTGTGCAAGGCGTAGAAATGAATTTGATCCAAGCATTGTTTCTGCTTTTTTAAGTGAATCTTTTCCAATAACAGTATGGTTTTTCATTATTTTAAATTCATCATCAGTCAATTTTCCGGGTTTAAGCAGGATTGAATCAGGGATGCCAACCTTACCCACATCATGAAGAGGGGCTGACTTAAAAAGCAGGTCAATAGTCTGCTTTGTCAGATAATCTTTATAATCTGGCTTATGTTTAAGATTTTCAGCAAGCGCTTTGACATAACGCTGAGTTCTCATTATATGAGCTCCTGTTTCATTGTCCCGTGTTTCGGCAAGGGATGCCAGAGCCACTATTGTGGCGTCCTGAGTTTTATGAAGCTCTGAGTTTAATTTTTTAAGACCTTCAATCATCTCATTTGTGTAATGCGCCATAATACCAAATTCATCTTTATTGATAACAGGCACATATGTATTAAGATTGCCGTTTGAAACCTCTGTCAAAACCCTGTTCTGATTCTCAAAATACAATTTGAGATTTTTGGAAAAAGAAAAAATAATAATATTTAATCCCATGCCAACAAGCGTTACAAATATAAAAGACAGTTCTTTAACCACCGACAGGAACACAGCTTTTTTATTAACCTGATTTTGATTAATAACCCAGTCTAAATCATGAATAAAAACAAGCAAGATAACAAATGCAAGTGAAAAAGAAATAAAAACAGCAAAAACAGAAAATTTTGTGGTTAAAGGAAAAATTTTATTTAAATCTTCCATGGATTTACTCAAGCCGCCGGTAGAGTTAATCACCTTTCTTTCACGCGCAAGAGCAAGGTCAGACGCAACAAAGACACCAAGGATAAAACAAGCAACCACCACCTTCAATCCGCTCATATAAAAAGGAAAGCCAAAAATTATATTATTAAAAATACCTATTAAAAAACCTGTGATAAAAAGCCCGGAAAAATCAATATAAAACTCCTTCATAACCTGAGAACGGCAGTCTGCGGTATCAACAAATTGTTTGACTAAAAAATGCCTTGTTATATATGAGATACTGAAAAAAATTAAAACCGTCAACCCCCAGTTTAAGATATCAAGGGATTCAAGAAGGGGGCAGACACTACCACCGTAAATTATTAAAAGGATGGATGATATAAGATATTGAATGACCGAACGCATAATTCACCTGAAATTTTGTTTAATTTCCACAAAAGAAAGATAAACTTACTATAGCAATTTTTTTTTTAATTTAAAGATATATCTTTGATAAAATTTATGAAATTTTAATATTATCCAAGCTTCACAGACGGAAACAAGCTCATATCAGTATGGGGCAGAAACATGCTTGAAATATAATGTTCCATAAAGCTTGGGCTGTTTGCAAGATCAAAATGAGTCATCATGCCGCCAACTTCAATAAACTTTCTGTTAACTTCCCAGCTTAAAAGTCCTGCCCTTGCGCCAATAAGGGAGCTGTTTCCTGCAAAAAAGAATTTTTCCCTTGCTATATCAGGTAAAAGCCCTATTGTTATCGCCTGTTCAAGGTCAAGATAACTTCCGAAATTACCGGCTAATACAACCTTTTCAAGCTCGTTGACCGACATACCCACAGACTCAAGAAGTGTCAGGTATCCCGCAAACATCGCTCCTTTTGCCCTTATAAGATTTTCAACATCAGCCTCTGTAAAAATAATATCCTGTTCGATTGCGGTTGCGTCCGCATCAACCACCACATATTCCCAGCCTTCTCTTCCAGACCTTATCCTTGCAGAACCGGTGTCTCTTCTGTATTTTCCCCTCTGATCCAGGGCGCCTGTCATAAAAAGACCGGCAAGAAGGGAGATAATTCCGGAGCCGCAGATCCCCTTTGCCTTTTTGTTTCCAATTGTTAAAGACATGGGTTCAAGTGTTTCGGGATGTATGTGTATCACCTCTATTGCCCCTGTTGTCGCCCTCATGCCATGCTGAATTCCTCCGCCTTCAAAGGCAGGGCCCGCGGAACATGCGGCGCATGCCATCCAGTCCTGATTGCCAAGCACTATCTCGCCGTTAGTCCCAATATCAATAAATAATGTGAGTTCAGGCATTTTATGCATTTCAATACCCACAACGCCTGCCACAATATCACCGCCAACATAGCTTGCAACGCAGGGAGCAAGAAATATTCTGGTATGTTCAGGCAGATTAAGCCCCAGTTCTTTTGCCCTTACAGGTGGAAATTCAACTGCGACAGGGGTGTAGGGCGCAGCCCTTAAATAATAGGGGTTTAATCCCAGCAGCAAATGGCACATCACGGTATTTGCAGCAACGGATAATATGGAAATGCTTTCTTTTTTGCATGATACTTTACTGGTTATTTCATCAATAAGTCCATCAAGGCAGTTTACAATTTTATCCTTAAGCATGCTTAATCCGTCACCTTTTCTTGCAAACTCAACCCTTGATATAACATCTTCTCCGTAACTTATCTGAGGATTATAATCTGATGCCCCTGAAAGAATCTCGCCTGTATGTAAATTTAATAATTGCGCTGATACTGTGGTTGTGCCAATATCAATGGCAACGCCAAAATGTTCGTCTTTCTTGGCGCCGTCTTCAATTCTTATAAGCCTTCGGATGTCATGTCGTATTCCTTCCATAAGACTAACTGTGATATTCCAGTTTGAATCTCTGAGCGCCACAGGGAGTCTGTAAAGTGTCTGGGCATCTACCTCTAGGGTTATGTCCTGAAGTTTTCCCTGTTTTATTTCTCTTTGAAGCCTTTCAAGGTCGCTTGCAGGGTCTGACAGGGTTGGAGGAGGAAGTTTAATCGCAAATTTTTCAACAACGGGTTTTGGACGGATGTTTGAAATGCCTGAATGACTTTGAATCCAGCGTGTTGCTTTTTTAGGAAGCGCCCTTGTGAGGGATCTTTTGTCCATTTGTGACTGCACCGGAATTCTTATCCTGACATCTGTTTCAGGAAAGGTATCACATGCCTTCCAGCCGCCATCAGGGAGTTTTTGCCCTTTAACCTCTCCTTCTTCGAGATAAACAAGGCATTTATTGCAAACGCCTGTTCCGGCGCATGATGCATTGATATGTAAACCAGCTTTAATGGCTGCCCTTAAAATATTTTCTTCGCTACTTATCTCAACCTGTGCATTTGAAGGCAAAAAGGTTACTAATGGCATTAAATTACCCCTTTTTTATTCAGATATCTTTATATTAAGCTTTTCTTCTATGGTTTTAATATCAATAGCCCCTTTTCTTACAAGACGGAGGGGATCAACTGAAACATCAATTATTGTGGATGGATTTCCTCCGGTTGTTTTGCCGCCGTCCAGTATATAGTCAGGGGCAGGATCAAAAAGATTTTCCCTGACTTCCTCGGCAGAATTGCAGGATTCTGTCCCTGCTGTATTTGCGCTTGTTGCGGTTATGGGATGTCCAACTTCCTTTATAAGGGCGAGCGCCCAGGGATTTGATGATATTCTCACGCCGACTTTATTAGTTTTTGCAGTAATTTGCCAGGGTATTCCTATTTTAGCCGGAAAAATTAATGTAACAGGGCCAGGCCAAAAGTTTCTCATTATTTCATCGGCAATCTTTGGAATATGGCTTACAAGAATATCAAGATGGGTGGTATCTGGAAGCAACAAAAGAAGGGGTTTATCATCATCTCTTTTTTTTATCTGAAAAATTCTTTCAAGGGTATCCGGATAAAAAATTGATGCGCCAAGCCCATAGCTTGTTTCAGTGGGGAAGGCTATTATTCCACCGGATTTTATTGTTTTTGCAGCCTTTTTTATCTCATTCATTAATGGTTTCATCATTAATCCTTATTTCTTCGGCCTGTTTAAGCCTGAATTCATTTATAGAATCTGAAAGTTTAATATTGTTAAGCGCCAAAATTTGTAATGCAAAATAAGCGGCGTTTTTTGCCCCTGCCTTTCCAATCCCCATGGTTCCTACAGGCACGCCCGGAGGCATCTGCACTGTGGATAAAAGGGAATCAAGCCCCTTTATTGAGGAACTGTCTATTGGCACGCCGATAACAGGAAGATGTGTGTGCGCCGCAATAACGCCTGCAAGATGCGCAGCCATTCCTGCTCCGGCAATGATTAGTTTTATGCCTTTTTTTGAGGCATTTCTCGAAAAATCAGCGACAAGATCAGGGCTTCTGTGCGCTGACATAATCCTTATTTCGGAAGATATATCAAATTTATCCAATGTTTTTTTTGTTTCAATCATAATGTCATAATCGGATTTGCTTCCCATCACAATGGAAACAATAGGCTTTTTCAGCCACTTTAACGCCTTTTTTCCAATATCTTTTCTGTGCTGGCAGCCCTCAAAATCAATTTTTGAAACAGCGTTATATGAATTTTCAATGGCATCTTTAATGGTTAACCCTAGGGCAGTGACCCCCAAAACCCTTCCGCCTGCGGTGACAATCTGATTGTCTGCGATTTTTGTTCCTGCATGAAAAACCATTGTATCAGCTATTGAATCAGCCTCTTCAATTCCTTTTATTGGAATATTTTTCACATATTTTCCGGGATAACCCTTTGAAGCCATAACAACGCAGACAGCAGCTTCATCTTTCCATTTAATTTTATGTTCAGAAAGTTTTTCATCCACTGTATCCTGAATAAGATCATAAAAATCAGATTCAAGCCTCATTAATATTACCTGGGCTTCAGGGTCTCCAAACCGGCAGTTATACTCAAGCGCCCAGATTTTGCCGTCTTTTATCATTAAACCGGCATATAATACTCCCTTATAGTCAATGCCTTCATTTTTAAGCGCATTTACCGTTGGAATTATTATATCTGCCATAACAGTATTAAATAAAGTCTCATTAATAATGGGAGCCGGGGAATATGCCCCCATGCCTCCGGTATTCGGACCTGCATCATTATCAAAAATCGCCTTATGATCCTGGGAGGTGGCAAGGGGAAGAACTGTATGTCCGTCAGTTATTGCCATAAAAGACGCCTCTTCACCCGGGAGGAAATCTTCGATTATTATCCTGTTTCCCGCATGTCCAAATGCCTTTTGGATCATAATGTCGTTAACTGCATTAAGTCCTTCATCAAGAGTTTTGGCAATAATAACGCCTTTTCCCGCACAAAGTCCGTCTGCCTTGATAACAAGGGGAAATGCCGCCCTTCTTAAGAAATCAGAAGCAATCTTATAATTATCAAATATATGAAACGGAGCTGTTTCAATGCCGTATTTCCACAACAGTTCCTTGCAAAATATCTTGCTGCCTTCAAGCATTGCCCCTTTTTTATCAGGACCAAAGACTTTAAGCCCATTTTCCCTGAATTTGTCAACAATTCCAAGTGTTAAAGGCGCTTCTGGACCTACAATGGTTAAATCAACCATATTTTTTTTGGCAAAATCAAGAAGTCCTTCCATATCTTCGGCATTTATTGAAACACACTGGGAAAGCATGGAAATACCTGCATTTCCCGGGGCGCAAAAGATTTTTTTTACTTTACTGCTTTGAGAAAGCTTCCATACAATTGCATGTTCCCTGCCGCCTGAGCCTACTACAAGTATAGTTTTTGACATATTTTTACCTGTTCTTTTTGTAAAATTTTATAAAAAATTATTTATTATATCACAAAATTATAAAAAGAAAAAATATTTTTATGATTTTAATAACATAAAGAATAAATTAAGAAATTTCAATACTTTTTTAGAAAATTTTTTCGGACAATTTAATTTTGCGCAAGCGTCTTGACAAATTTCAAATCTGAGGTTATACAAAACATTATAAATATTTGATTGTTTTAGAATAATAATTTATTAAAAGGAATAATCATCATGAAGAAAACAATAATTAGTTTCGTTATATTAATTTGTTTTATCCTATGTAATTTTTCAACTGCTATGTCTCAGGGTCTTTACCACGGAAAAAGTGGCGGACCTGGAGGTAATGATGGAAGGTCAGGGTTAAGCGGGATCAAAATGCGTTACGGTGAAAAATTTGACAGAAATATAGCAAAAGCAAATAGTTTGGCAAAACAAACAGCAAATTCTGGCAATGCAGCCACCTTCAGCGATGTATTGGCTGCGTTAAATGCCGCAGGCTCTGTTATTGAGGAAATAAAAGAAAAAATCGTGAACTGGAAGGCAAGCGGGCCTGAGGCTGATAGATATCTTGCTGAATTAGCTGAAACATATCAAAAAACAAGCGCCGATGCCTTTAATCTTTGCGAGCCTGTATTGGTTAAAACCCTTGCTGACAAATCCGCCCCAAAAGATGTTTATTCAAGTTCTGATAAATCCAAATATTACAAAATGATAATGTCATCATGGAAAGAAACCTGGCCAGAAGACAAAATATTGGGTTTAAGATTTCCCAATGCCGAATTTAAGCAAACTGTTAATGAAAAAAGATGGGATTCAAACAAAAAAGCATGGCATTATGTAAAAAAATCTGTGCTTGTGGCAAAAATGGTGGTGCAGGTATCACCTAAATTAGCAGCTATTTATCCTGCCTATATAAACAGAGATGATTTATCAGGCGCTGTAAATGCGGGTGTGAGCACAAAAGGCAGTGAGTATATTGTTGAACTTATGCTGGTTTCAAACTTTAGATAAAATACTT
>DYOW01000047.1 GCA_020720325.1 Desulfobulbus propionicus | reverse complement strand
GGTTGTGGCTTTGGGTGAAGAATTCAGTCCTGAGGAAATCAGAATGGCAACAATGCACAGCACAAATAAAGTCTTTGAGAGATATTTCAGAGTTAAGCCAGAGCTTGTAAAATCAATATTTACTAAGGCTCAAAAGAAGGGGAACTATAAGGGAACTCAAATTTTACCCATCAAAAATAAATAACTAATTGAATTTACTGCCAAAAACATGGTGGAGGCGGCGGGAATCGAACCCACGTCCAGAAACATTCCACTAAAGGCTTCTACGATCATAGTCAGAATTTTAAAATTTCATCTTTGAGTCCCCATCCTGACAGGTTACTTTAAGACTATCTCCGCTAAACTTCGCCTCCAGACGTTGGAGAAACATCCTTTGGCTATCTCACTAAAAAATTACACCTTATAAAAGTCCGCGAGAAAACTTTTTAAAGATGCCCGCTGCGTTAAGCAGCGAGAGCGTAGTCGTAATCGTCTGCGTTTATTTTTTTTCCCGTTTTTAATGAGGCCCGGGTCCTCAGATCGCAACCCTTGCTTCTTTGTCCCTGTCGAAGCCAGGTCGCCCCCATACAATTATAAATATAATATTTTTTTTCAAAAAAGCAATGATAATTAAATTTAATAATTATAACAAATAATTACAGGCAAATCAAATTTTTCAGAAATGATAACATATAAAAAATTTTATAAAAATTCATGACAGTATATTAAGGTTTGCGTATCCCACATGAAGTGTTTTTTCACCGGCATTATGAAATTTAACCTTTATCTTTTCAGTTGACACAATCTCAGTGACAATACCGTGACCAAATATCTGATGACTCACATTAAGGCCTATCTTAAATTTACTGCTGTCAGAATTCGAAACAGCGTTGTTATTGCCGGAATCCGTACCTGAAAGCGTTGGTTTTTTTAAAGAGAAGGCTCTATGACCAGAACTAATGCCAATATTACTTTTTAAGACGCTTACATCTCGTTTTAATTCATTTTGAGGACCTTTCCATTGATTCATTAGCTTAATTGGAATTTCCTGGAAAAATCTTGAAGGAATAGCCGGAAAATTAGCGCCAGACTGTGGAACAAGCAAAAACAACACATCCTTTGCCCTGGTTGAAGCAACATAAAAAAGTCTTCTTTCCTCTTCTATTTCCTCATAATTTGATGATTGCGATGGAAATTTACCTTCACAAAGGGAAATTATAAAAACGACCTTCCATTCAAGACCTTTTGCCGAATGAATGGTTGAGAGAATAATTGAATCATTATCATGTCGACTTGACAGGCTTTCAGGAGGATCAAGGCTAATATCAGATAAGAAAGAAACCTTATCAGAATATTTTGCCGACATTTCATAAAATTGCTGCAAATCCCTATTTCTTTTATGATAATCCTCAGGATAAAGCCTCATTAAATTTGGAAAATACCACTTATCAAGCATCTGAAAATTATCAGTAATTGATGTGTGTGTTTCCCTTATTATTTTAAGAATTTTTCCAAGCTCCCTTAAGCTCTCCTTCCAGACAGCTTTGGTTTCATAATTTGCCATGAGATCAAGGGGGTCGTCAGCGCTTACAAGATTTTCATATATGGATAAGACTGTTTTGGTTCCTATTTTATTTACAAGCATCAAAGCCCTGTTTAAGGATAGTGGCTCAAGGGGATTTATCGTAAGTTTAAGAAGGGCTGTGGCATCTTTTATATGGGCAGCCTCAAAAAGCTTTAACCCACCGCGTTTTTCATATTTTATATTATGTTTTGCAAGTTCCGCCTCAAGGTGATATGAATGAAATCCAGCGCGAAAAAGCACAGCAATCTCTTTGGGCGCCACATTTTTATCAAGAAGCTCTTTAATTCGTTCTGCTACAAAACCAGCCTGATTTAGTTCATCAAAGGGAAAATGATAAAAAGGAGGATTTCCACCGTCCCTTACAGCAACAAGTCTTTTATGAAAACTTTCCTTTGCGCATGAAATAATCGCATTGGTGCAGTCAAGGTTTGGCTGGGTTGTCCTGTAATTTTTTTCAAGTTTAATTATGCGGCAATTTGGAAAAATATGGGGAAATTCAAGGATATTTTTAAAATTTGCGCCTCTGAATGCATAAATAGATTGGGAATCATCCCCAACAGCCATTATGTTTTGATCTTTTCCCGCCACAATTCTTACTATATCAGCCTGAATGGTATTTGTGTCCTGGTATTCATCAACCATGATATACTTAAAATGGCTGCTGACCAAATTCTGTAATTCCGGATTATTTTTTAGGGTGTCCCTCCATCTTACAAGAAGATCGTCAAAATCGAGAAGGGCGCTGTTTTTTTTGTATTCTTCGTAGGATTCAAGTATATCTTTTATAAGCTCGTAATCATTTAAGAGATGGAGAAATTCTGTTTCAAGAAGGGAGAGAAGTCCGGCGTTATGGTTTGCGACTCTTGATGCAAGAGAGGCAAGAAATCTTTTATCCGCAAGGTTTTTTTTATTTATATCATTCCCTTTTTGTTTTACGATGAGATTAAAGATATCCTGGACATCCGAGCGGTCAAGTATGGTAAAGTCTTTATTTAATCCTGCATAACCATGATATCTTCTCAGCATAAGATGTGAAAAAGCGTGAAAAGTGCCGCCAAAGACGTTATTGCATATCCCGCCAATTAATTCTGACGCCCTTTCAATCATTGATGCCGCAGCCTTTCTGGTAAATGTCAAAAGAAGGATGCTTTCAGGGTTAATGCCAAGTCTTATTAAATTAAGCAGCCTGAATACAAGGGTTCTTGTTTTTCCGCTCCCTGCCCCTGCAATAACAAGAACAGGTCCATTAATGGCATTTACAGCTTCAAGCTGTTCATTATTTAAATGTTTTTCAAAGGGAAAATTAAAGGTATCAGACATTTTTTAATAAGGGTGTAAGGCTAATTTTTTTTAACAGGACAGATGTCAGCAGGTTGAGTGTCCTGCAATTTTTCCAGACCTTCGAGGGTTTCTTTTTCTTTAATCAGATCTTTTTGCAGAGGTAGTATAAAATAGAAATTGTTTCCTAGATATTTGGGTTCATAACCTGCCACACCGCCATGCACCTCAATAACCTTTCTCACAAAATGCAAACCATGACCGGAACCTGGACGATTTAAGGTATTGTCCCCTCTGTATCCTTCTTCATAAATGTGTTTCTGATCATCAGGAGAAAGATGTTTGCCAGTGGAAAAAACATTAAACTTTATACCATCCTGACCTTTGCCCAAAAAATTAAGCAAAACTTGTCTTCCATATGCCATAAATTTGACCTTGTGACCGTGTTCATTTGTCACTTCCTGACAATATTTCTCAACGTTTGAAAAATAATTTGCGTAAACCTGGGCTAAAAGTCCAATATCAACCAATAAAGGGATGTCTTCGTCGGGCACTCCACCCATAAGATTATCTATACGAATGCCAAGCCTGTTAAATCTTTCCTTAAAGCGTTCAATTTGCGGGTCTATAACCTCTCTTTTAAAGGCGCACATTCTTCTTCTTAAAACCAGTTCACCTTTCTCAAAATGTTCTCTTCTTAAAAGACTTTCAAGAAAGAGGCTATTGTTTTCATAATGTTTTTCCATTTCGTCATAATGCTGGAGAAGTTCGTTATAAATTACAAGCATTTTGTTTCTTGCAATATCAATATTTTCGTTCTCTATGTCCGCAGGGCAGGACAGAGCAAGCTCCTGAAGGGTGTTTATCTTCTTTTTAAGCTGCCTCAGGAGAAGTTTATTTCTGATATTTGGAGTAATTATGTTATGTTCAATATCGGCCACAAGATTATTAATAAACTTAAGGTGATCCTCGTTTTGGATAGAAATCATTTTGTAATGGAGGTTATAGCCGATTCTGTTGGCATATTTCTCAAAAAATAATGTGTCATTATTTTCAAAATGAAGCCTTGGAAAGACCTCAAACATGCCTATTATATCTTCTGCATGGGTAATTGGATTAACTGTAAGGAGTCTAAAATTGCCTCTTATTGGTGTAAGAAAGGAATCTCCAAGCTCATATGGAGTCTCAGATAATTTTACGCCTTCAGGGGGGAGGTTTCCGCAAACAGAAAGTGAATTCATGGAATCGCATATAGTTTTCAGCATTCCGTCATCAGGATCGATTATATAGAGACAGCAATCAAATCCAAGAAAAAGTTTTGGAACAAAGACAGATATTTTATAGAAATTTTCAAGGGTTTGATATTCCTGAGCCAGATCAAAAAAGGTAAGAAGGGTTCTCTGATGGCGGCTGTTAAATGAATATAGCTCGTAGTCTTCCTTTTTTTTATTTATTTTAAAAAGGATTGGGGAAAGATCAGAGGCGTTTAATTCTTTTTTACATATTATCATATATTATAATTATAAATAATTATTTTATGCATTTTTAGTATGAAGGTCAATAAAATAATGCACAACAAATTTTTTTTACTTAACAAAGATCTGTGGTTTCCAGATCCGTTTCTTGCAAGAAAGGATGGTCTTCTTGCAGTGGGCGGTGATTTGTCTCCTGAAAGAATACTGCTTGCCTATTCAAACGGTATTTTTCCCTGGTTTTCACAGGGTGACCCTATCTTATGGTGGTGTACTCATCCGAGATATATATTATCTCCTAAAAATCTTCATATTTCAAGTAGTTTAAAAAAAGAGATAAAAAAAAATAATTTTAAGTTTTCTTTTGACCGGTCTTTTAAAGAGGTTATTTTAAATTGCGCTGAAACAAGACTGGAAAAAGGAGAGGAGACATGGGTAATTCCCGAAATGATTCATTCTTACACACGTTTGCATAAACTTGGTTATTGTCACTCTGCGGAAACCTGGCTGGATGGGGAGCTTGCCGGAGGTGTCTATGGCATTTGCATAGGAGGGCTTTTTTATGGGGAATCAATGTTTTATAAAATAAGCAATGCATCAAAGGTCGCCTTTGTATGTATGGTTAAAATGCTTGAAAACTGGGGGATTGAACTGATTGACTGCCAGATGAAGACGGAAAACCTTGAAAGATTCGGGGCAGAGTATGTGTCTCTTGAAAAATTTATGCTTTTACTAAAAACTCTTATAAAGAAAAAAAATAGCTCCCCATTTCCTTTTTGGGATATTGGATTGCTTTCGCCAAATGACATTCTGAAGTCAACAGGATAATCCATGTATCTTAAAGCTTTTCTTAGCAAATTTTTTTATAAATATTTTTTAAAATTTTTTTGTTGAAAAGTTTTTATTGTAACCTAAAGGAGATGTGTTAAATTTATAATGTTATTATTTTTATAATAAAAAATTAAAATGAAGATGAGTTAATTTAATTCTTAAAGATATTTTCAAATCAAAAATTTTTTCTGATTTTCAATCTATAAATTCAAATAAAAAATAATGGTGGATTATGGCTTTTGATGGTTTATTAAACTGGATGTCAAGTGATATGGCAATTGATCTTGGAACTGCCAATACCCTTGTTTTTGTAAGGGGAAAGGGAATTGTTTTAAGAGAGCCTTCGGTTGTTGCGATTAAAAAGGATGTAAAATCTAATAAAGTCCTTGCAGTAGGCATTGAGGCAAAGAAAATGCTTGGAAAAACACCCGAAAAAAAGTTGGCGATAAGACCTATTAAAGACGGCGTCATCGCTGACTTTGAGATAACAGAGGCAATGTTAAGATATTTTATAAAAAAAGTTCATAAAAGAAGCCCTCTTATAAGACCAAGGGTTGTTATAAGCGTTCCTTCAGGAATAACCCAGGTTGAAAGAAGGGCTGTTATTGAATCTGCTGAATCTGCGGGCGCCAGAGAGGTCTATCTTATTGAAGAGCCAATGGCAGCGGCAATAGGCGCAGGTCTTCCCATAACAGAGCCTACCGCAAGCATGGTTGTTGATATCGGAGGCGGAACAACCGAGGTGGCGGTTATTTCCCTTGCGGGCATTGTTTACAGCAATTCAGTAAAAGTTGGCGGGGACAAGATGGACGAGGCCATTATATCCCATATTAAAAGACGTTTTAATCTCATGATTGGTGAACAGGTTGCAGAAAAAATAAAAATTGCCATTGGAAATGTTATGCCTGAAGAGCCTTATGAAAATATTGAGGTTAAAGGAAGGGACCTTGTGACAGGCATTCCAATAAACATTAGTATTGATTCTTCAGAAGTAAACATAGCCATATCCGAACAGGTTGCCCAGATTCTTGATGCAGTTAAAAATGCCCTTGAAAATACCCCCCCTGAAGTGGCTGCTGATATAGTCGATAGGGGTATTGTTCTTACAGGCGGTGGCGCGCTTTTAAAAAATCTTGATAAACTTATTATGAAAGACACAGGTCTTCCAATCATAATTGCAGAAGATCCATTATCTTCTGTTGTTCTTGGTTCGGGCAAGGCTCTTGATAATATTGACATATTAAGAGAAATAGCCGTAACTTAGCGTTTTAAGGTGTTTTTTATATGTCTCAGAAAAGGATAGTAAAAAAAAAGGACAATAAAACCACTTTATATATAATCTTTTTTTTTGTTTTTATTATTTTTACCATCGTTGGTTTAAGAATAGGTTTCTCAAACTTATACAATCCAATAAAAAAAATTCTATATGATATGCTTGGTCCTTTCCAACAGGCTATTTCCCTTCCGGTAGACGCAACAAGGGGTATTTGGGGTCATTATATCTATCTTGTTAACACAAAAAAAGAAAATATGATGCTTAAGGATGAGATTGAGAACCTTAAAAAGGAATTAAACTCATTCAGGGAAGTAAGAGTTGAAAATATAAGGCTTAAAAAGATACTTGCATTAAAAGAAGAAATTGACTCTCCTTCAATAATTGCAAATATTGTGGGTATTGACATCACACCTTTCATTTCAAGCGTGGTGGTTGACAAGGGAAAAGCGCAGGGAATACTTCCTGGCATGCCTGTGGTATCAGGGGCAGGCCTTGTGGGTCATGTGTATGAAGTCACAAATAATTTTAGTAAAATTCTTCTGTTATCAGATATTAATTCTTCTGTGGGAGCTTTTATTCAGGACAGAAGGATTCCGGGGATTCTTAAGGGTATGGGAAACGGCCTCTGCATGCTCGATTATGTCAACAAGGATAATATAATAGAGCTTAATGAGGTTGTTGTAACATCAGGAACTGACTGGTTATATCCCAAGGGCATTATAATCGGCAAAATTATAGAAAAAAAAGACAGCCTCACCCGGGAATCTTTTCTTGACATTATAGTTAAGCCAGAGGTGGATCTTAAAAAAATGGAAGAAGTTATGATAATATTAAAACCCAAAATTGATAAAGAAAATATAGAATAAAGTGAGATATTTTTTATTTATATTAACATTTGGGTTTATTTTAATACTTTTTGAGACAACATTTTGTTCTTTTATTAAAATTAATGACCTTAAAATTAGTCTTATTTTTCCATTTGTTGTCTGGATTGCATTTAGAAAGGATATTGAATACGGTTTTTTTTATGTAATAGGAATCGCCCTGATTACAGAGGTTTTTACTATTATTTCACCATATGTCTATATGTTATCATTTGGATTGTCATTTCTTCTTGTTAAATATATCCTTGAAAATATAAATTGTATCTTTGTATGGCAAAAAATGCTTGTTGTGGGGCTGGTTACGCTTTTATCAAATTTTATAATGTATTTATTTTATGGAGTACTTGACAGAGTTGTTCCATATGGGATGTTTCAGGCTGTAATTAATGCTGCTTTGACACCTTTTTTGTTTGCTTTATATGACGAGATTAATTTTTTCTTTTTTCCTGAACTTATAGATAAAACCCCTGAATAAAAAATGACTACAAAAAAAACTTTCAGAAAACATCGTGCAGATAAGATTGACCAGAAGGAAGAAGATGATCTTATAAAGCTAAGGCTTAACTATTTTTTATTGGCGATTTTCATCATTTTTGTTACAGTCGCAGCAAGATTATTTTTTTTACAGATTACTGAGGGAGCTGAAAACAGAAAAAAATCTGAAACAAACAGGATGAGGCAGGTAAGGATTCAGCCGCAGAGAGGCAAAATTTATGATGTTAAAGGCAGGATGCTCGCCGGGGTAAAATATAGTTTTGATATATATTTAAATATGGAAAACGCTGTGGATTTTGAAAAAAACCTCAGGGGGTTTCTTTCTATAATTGATGAAACAGAATCCAATATCAGAACAAGACTTGCAATCGGGAAAAAACAGCCGAGATATTTACCGGTTCTGTTAAAACGCGATATTGACTGGATTACTATATCAAGGCTTGAGGCAAATTTATATAAATTTCCGGGAATTTTTGTTGATATATCCTACACAAGGTCTTATCCAAATGGTATTATAGCGCCTCATCTTATAGGCTATCTTGGGGAGGTATCAGAGGAGGATCTGAAAAGCAATAAATATCCAAGGGTCAGAACAGGAGATATGGTGGGGAAGTATGGTCTTGAAGAATTTTATAACTCAAGTCTTTCAGGTGAGCCGGGAGATAAAAAATTAGAGGTAAATGCCAGGGGAAGATTAATATCACTGCTTTCAAAAAATAATCCTGTTCCCGGCGATGATGTTTATCTGACCATTGATTTAGACCTGCAAAAAGCTGCTGAAGAGGCATTATTTGATAAGGTAGGCGCTGTTGTGGCTTTAGACCCCACAAATGGCAATATTAGGGCAATGGCAAGCAATCCTGGTTTTAATCCAGAAATTTTTATAAAGGGAATTTCATCCAAAGAATGGAAGGAATTAAACGACCCTAAAACACATCCTTTACAAAATAAAGCCATTCAGGGCACATATGCCACGGGCTCTACCTTTAAGCCCGTTCTTTCATTTGCAGGTTTTAATGAAGGTTTAATTAATGATAAAACTTCTGTTTTTTGTAATGGTTCATTTGATTTTGGAAAAAGGACATACAGGTGCTGGAAAGAAGGGGGACACGGTCATACGGATTTTTATAAATCACTGGTTGAATCCTGTGATGTATATTATTATAACCTTGGATTAAGGCTTGGGGTTGATCGTATAGGAAAATATGCAAATTTTTTTGGATTAGGCGAGAAGACCGGGATTGATTTAGCCTCAGAAAGTGAAGGTGTAATGCCATCATCCCAATGGAAGAAAAAAAAATTTAAGGTTAAATGGTATGAAGGAGAAACAATAAGCTATTCCATAGGTCAGGGATATAGCCTTGCAACCCCCTTACAGATAGCCAATTTTTATGCGGCAATTGCAAACCATGGAACCATTTATAAGCCAAATTATATTTATAAAATTATATCAAAGGATGGAAAACTTTTAGAAGAGAGAACAAAAGGAAAAATAATTAAAAAAATAGATATTCCACAAAAAATTTTTGTGAATGTGGTTAATGCGCTTACAGGCGTTGTAAATGATGAAAAAGGCACTGGCAAAAATGCGCGGCTTCCTGATGTTCTGGTTGCAGGGAAAACAGGAACTGCACAGGTTTATTCCCAGAAAAAGAGGAAAGAAACAGAAGGTGTCCCCTGGCATTTAAAAGATCATGCATGGTTTGCTTCTTTTGCCCCTGCAAATAAGCCTGAAATTGTGGTGGTGGCCCTTATTGAACATGGAGGGGGTGGTGGAGCCAATGCAGCCCCTGTAGCAAAGCAGGTGCTGGAAAGATGGTTCCAACTTCAAAAGCCTTTGCCAGAGGCATTGCCTGAAAGAAATACTTAATTTTTTGTTAAAAAGGATAATATGTTTAAAAAAGAAGCGCTTTTATATATAGACTGGACGATAGTTTTATCAATATTCATTATTATGATAATAGGCTTTATAAACAGTTACAGCGCAAGCCATTCAATGGGATATGCCTTTTATGCAAAACAATTAACATGGTATGCAATAGGATTGTTTATCATGATATTTTTTTTATTTTTTGATTATAAATTGCTGATCCATCTGACAAATTATATGCAAATAGGTGTTATTATATTGCTTGTCCTGATTTTGCTTATTGGAAAAACTTCTGGCGGCTCTCAAAGATGGATTTCATTTGGATTTTTTAACCTACAACCTTCTGAATTTGCAAAATTATCAGGTGTATTGCTATTAAGCAGTTTTTTTGCAACTAATGAAAAAATAGGCTATCAGATATGGGAGCTATGGAAACCCTTGATTCTCCTTCTTATAACTTTTTTGTTAATATTTAAGCAGCCTGATTTTGGAACGGCCGGAATAATCCTCTTAATTTCCGGCACGCTTATTTTTCTTGCCGGAATAAAATGGCTGTCTTTTATAGGAATTCTTATTCTTGCAATAACTGCCCTTCCGATCTTATGGAGATTTTTAAAACCATATCAAATTGACAGAATTTTAACCTTTTTTAATCCATCTGCCGATCCGCTTGGTTCAAGTTATCATGTAATACAATCCAAGATTGCGGTGGGTTCAGGTCAGTTTTTTGGAAAGGGTTTTATGGAAGGCACACAAACACAACTTGCATTTCTTCCTGAGGCTCACACAGATTTTGCATTTTCAATTTGGGCTGAAGAATGGGGATTTATTGGCTGCATGTTTCTTTTAGGCGCTTTTTTTATCCTTTTAAGCAGGGGTATTGCAATATCTTTGAGCGCTAAAGACAGGTTTGGAAGTTTTATTGCAATGGGGGTCACAGCTATGTTATTCTGGCAGATTATTATTAATGTCAGCATGATTCTGGGTTTATTTCCTGTTGTAGGCGTTCCTTTGCCATTAATTAGCTATGGAGGTTCTTCAGCCATAACTACATTTGCAGGGATTGGATTGTTACTTAGCATTAATGCCAAGAAGACCTTTTTTACATGAAAAAATTATGAATTTATGCCCTTGACCTTTATGCAAAAATTCCCTCTTTCTGCCGGAATAATAGTTATTCTGTCCTGGAAAAATTTTTCCAGCGCCCATATATTTGTCTTTAGATGTTCTATTATACGCGTTGTTATCCAGCTGCTTTCACCCGTGGAAAAAAGCGCTTCTTAGTTCAGCTCCTGTGACCTTTGCTTTGCAAATCCCGGCAGAGGCTTTTACGCAGGTGAGATGTTGATTGGAAAGTCCGGGATTTTTTCTGTTTTTCCTGATATTTATTATTCTTACAGGTTTTTTAGTCAGCATGGACATGGTGAGGGATGTCCTTACAATCTGTCCGCCGCCTTCTCCAAAAGAGCCATCAATAATTAGCAAGGTATTTTTTTATTTAAAAACTAAAAAATAAGATTAATTTAATGTGTTAGGTGTTTCTTTATATTGTTTCCAGAGAGAAATCACTTTTTTTACGTATTGCTGGGTTTCCTGATACGGGGGAATGCCGTTATTCTTTTCAACAGCGCCTGGGCCTGCATTATATGCCGCAAGGGCAAGCTTAACGTCACCGTCAAACCTGTCGAGCATCTCTTTTAAGTACCTGCTTCCGCCAAAAATATTATCTTCGGGATCAAGAGGATTGGAAACATCCATATCTTTTGCAGTGCCTGGCATTAGCTGCATAAGTCCCAAAGCGCCTTTGGGAGAGACAGCATTGTGTTTTCCTGCTGATTCCGCATGTATCACAGCTTTTATCAACGAGGGATCAAGTCTGAAATTGAATGACGCAGTTCTTATAAATTTTTCATATTTGCTTGGTGATACAAAGATATTCTTAGGATTATTCCAAAAATCATAATTTTTATCTATTGAAGGTGTTTTTTGGGAGGCATAAATATATGAGCCGGAATTTGTGTAATAAATGGTTTGATTTTTTGACTTATATGCATTTCCTGTCTGTGAATTAATGTTGTAGCTGCCTTTTTCATCGCCTTTTATGCTTATATATAAAGTTCCATAGTTGGAAGAAGGTTTTGAATATGTGTCTGTTTTAGGTCTGTCATATGTGTTTTTGGCCTGATATACTTTTCTTTCACTTGTTTTTTTAAGGGATATATCTGCTGCGGCAAAAGGTTTAAATTTTGAGCTTGTAGGGGCATTAGTGTAGTGGTACACACCCTTTTTATCCACATAAACATATATTTCAGCATGGATAAAAGGGGCACAAAAAGGCAAAAAAAGGATTAACAAGAAAAAAGATATTATTTTTACCGTCATAAAGATTACTTCGGCGCTTTCTCCCAGTCCTGTAAAAATTTATCAATGCCAATATCAGTAAGTGGGTGGTGAGCAAGCTGTTTTATTACTTTAAATGGAATAGTGGCAACATCTGCTCCTATTTTTGCAGCATCGAGCACATGAACAGGGTTTCTGACACTTGCAACAATGATTTGTGTTTCTATTGCGTAATTATTGTATATCTGAACAGTATCAGCGATAAGATCCATTCCAACCTGTGATATATCATCAAGTCTTCCGATAAACGGGCTTACATATGTCGCGCCTGCTTTTGCGGCCATTAATGCCTGAATTGCAGAAAAAACAAGGGTTACATTGGTTTTTATACCCAAACAGGTTAGTTCATTTACGGCTGCGAGGCCTTCTGTGGTCATTGGGATTTTAATCACAACATTTTGCGCAATAGCTGATAATATTTTAGCCTCCTCAACCATGCCTCTTAAATCAAGGCTTATTACCTCTGCGCTCACAGGCCCAGGAACCATATCACAGATTTCTTTAATCCTTTTAAAAAAATCACAATTTTCTTTGGAAATAAGGCTTGGATTTGTTGTGACGCCGTCCACCATCCCCATTTTCATGGCATTTTGAATCTCGTCAAGATTTGCAGTATCAAGAAAAAATTGCATTTTTTTACTCCTTTTTGAAAATTTAGAACTATATTAACATTGTTTATAAAAAAAACAAATAATGATTATAAAATTTAAATTTCACAGGATATTATCTGACTTTTTTTTAAGATGGAAAAAGTGTCCATTGAAAATAATTTAACATAAAGTAAAATTATAAATTAGTTGCTGTTATAAAACCTATATTTTTTTGTAGAGCTTGGTGAACAAATGAAGCTTTAAGTAATTTACTGGAGAATTTCATGGAAAAAAATAAATTTATAGACCTATTATCAAAATATGCTGGCATATCCGAATCTTATCATGACATTTGGGGGAATCTGCACTACACAGATATAAAAACAAAAAAGGCAATATTAAATTCAATGGGCATTAAAAACCTTGAATCCCCTGAAGAAGCTCTTAAAGATTATCAAAAAAACCAGTGGGTTCAGATTATTCCTCAGGTTTTTGTATTTAAAGAAGACGCCAACGAAATAAAACTACGGCTTAATATTCCTGATAAATGGTTAAAATTCCGACTTAACTGGATTATAGAGGCTGAAAAGTCCGGCAATAAGACAGAAGCTGATTTTATCCCTGAGAATCTTAAAGAG
Source organism: Desulfobulbus propionicus (assembly GCA_020720325.1). GTDB lineage: Bacteria > Desulfobacterota > Dissulfuribacteria > Dissulfuribacterales > DYOW01 > DYOW01. Next base: position 4,403 of record DYOW01000047.1, on the reverse strand, counting down.
CTTGAGTCCATAACAATAGGCGGCGTTTTATATAAGGCATATGAACTGTCTTTGGATGTAAGAAATCTGATATTTGGGTATCATAAATTTTATTTGAATTTTTCTGGTTCCATTATAGCTGAGATGACATTAATTTGTACCCCCCTGAAGGCATACAAACCTGATTCAATTAACAACGGACAGAAACTATGGGGTCCGGCGCTGCAGATATATTCCCTAAGATCTTCAAGAAATTTTGGGATCGGTGATTTTGCAGATATAAAAAAAATAATGGAAATTTTTGCCGGGCTTGGCGGTTCAATTGTGGGCATAAATCCTATAAATGCCCTTTTTCCTGCAAATCCCTATCATATAAGCCCTTACAGCCCCAGTTCAAGGAATTTTTTAAATTATATCTATCTTGCCCTGGATGAGATTGAAGAATTTCATGAAGCTCCCTCAATTAAAACAATGTTTGAAGAGGATTTAAATTCAAAAATAGAAAAATTAAAACAGTTGGATTATATATCCTACAATGAGGTTGGAAAATTCAAATTCTCTGTGCTTGAAAAAATATGGGAATATTTTAAGGAAAACAAAATTAAGCAAAAGACAGAACGAGGCGCTGACTTTATTTTTTTTATTAATGAAAAAGGAAAAAATTTCTATTTTGCTCTCTTTAATGTATTGTGGGAATACTTCCATAAAAACCAGAATATTTGCTGCTGGAGCGACTGGCCTGAGGACTTTAAGGACAAAAACTCCGAAGCAGTAAAAAAATTTGCAAATGAAAATATTGACCGCATAAATTTTTATCAGTTTCTTGAGTGGCTTTGCATTCAACAATTACAGATAGTTGGAAATAAATCCCTGGAACTTGGACTTAATATCGGTCTCTACGGAGATTTACCTGTAAGCGTTGATCCAAATGGCTTTGATGTCTGGTTTGAAAAGGACGTTTATGCCGGCGGGATCGGCATAGGCGCGCCACCGGATGATTTTAATCTTAAAGGTCAAAACTGGGGGCTTATCCCTTTTAATCCGCTAAAATTAAAAGAATACAAATATGAGCCTTTTATTTCAATTTTAAGATATAACATGAAATACGTGGGAGCAATAAGAATTGATCACATCATGTCGCTTATGAGGCTTTTCTGGATTCCAAACGGTATGAAATGTAGTGACGGGGCTTATGTAAACTATATACTTGATGATATGATGGGAATTCTTGCCCTTGAAAGCCAGAGAAACATGACGCTTTTAATTGGCGAAGACCTTGGAACAGTACCGGATATTGTAAGGGAAAAAATGCATGAATGGGGTATATTTTCCTATAAAGTTATGTATTTTCAGAAAAACCATGATGGTTCATTCAAATCTCCTGATCAGTATGAGCCAGATTCTCTTCTAACCGTATCTACCCATGACCTTCCAACACTAAAAGGTTTTTGGAATTTCAGGGATATTGAAATAAGAACACTCCTTGATTTGTTTCCAAATGACGAAATAAGAAGAAAACAAATTGAAACAAGGGAAAATGACAGAAAAGCGCTTTCTTATCTCCTAATGATAAACGGATTAATCACCGAACATCAGGCAATTGATATCCTTTCAAAAAAAGATATTGATATAAACTTTTTAAGGTTAATTTATTTCTGTCTTGCAAAGAGCAAATCATTCATATTAATGCTCCAGCTTGAGGATATTATGCTTGAATCAGAACAGATTAATTTACCTGGCACAGTAAAAACCTATCCAAACTGGTCAAGGAAATATACAAAACGCATTGAAGACTTAAATGATAATGGTATCAGAGAGTTACTCGAAAGAATAAATGAGATAAGAAAATAAAATGATTTTATGATAATTTATCTGATTTTTTTCAAGTATATCTGATTATTATAATTATCTTTTTGCCTGGCGATAAAACCCTCTGACGTATATTCTACAAGATAGATATTACTATTAAGGATTATTTCGTCTCTGTTATAATATATGCCGTAGATTTTATTTTCAGCCAAATAGCCGTCTATTATGCCGCTTGGAGCTATATTTATTTCCATTGTCTCTTTATAAAAGTCACTGTACCCCCTGAAAGTTCCAATAAGCCTGTCTGGCATGGAATATAACCTGTTTTCATAAGATTCAGGATAATAAGGTGGCGGTGGCTGGTTATTTCCCTCTGAACCAAGGATTATGCCCAAAAGAGCAAGTCCGCCGATAATGCCTAATGTGGCAGCCAGTTCATCAGAACTATGATGATCCCAGTGTCTATGTCTGTCTTTGTGCCACCTTTTGCTGCTGTGGCGATGATCAAACTCTGCCCTGCAACCATCCTTTACCCATACACCGTGCCTGTCATGTCCCCAGGTTCTGTCTTTAACACACTCTTCACGGGAAATCTGTCTCGCAAGCATCACACCTTCATCAATTGAAAACGCAGGACAATACCTGTAACCATAGTTTTGGCTTTCACAGGTCATATAACCCGAGTCACCAGCGCTAAATTCATAATCATCAAAACCAATCTCAAACTCTGCCCTACATCCCTCTTTAACCCAGATACCCTGTGTATCATAATCCCATGTCCTGCCTTTTATGCACTCAGCAGAAGATAGCTGGTTAATGATGCGTATATTCCCGTTATTTTTAATACGGCAGTAACTATGACTATTATCCACGCTTTCACAGGTAATAGTGCGGGCAAAGATTGACGGCGGGAAAAAAGTAGCAATAATCAGAAAAAATGATAAAATTTTCTTTTTCATTTTTTATATTATCTGAAATTTATCTCAAATTCTGCTCTGCAGCCATCATCGACCCATATGCCATGACTGTCATAACCCCAGTTTTTGCCCTTTCTGCAATCCGTGTCAGATAGATTTCTTATAAGCCTCACGCCTTCTGTTATTCGTGCCGGACAATGATTATATCTTTTGTCATAACTTTCGCAGGTCATGTATCTGGTAGGACGGTCACGCCTGTCCGGCCCACCATACCTGTCATGCCATTCCGAATTTTCAATATGGAATTCTGCCCTGCATCCCCTGTCAACCCAGATTCCATCGCAGTCAACGCCCCATGTCCTTCCTTTTACGCAGTCATCTTCAGATAACTGTCTTTGTAAGCGCACTTTACCGGTTATATTGGCAGAACAGAAATTATATCTGTTACCATAGCTTTCGCATACAACAGTGCGGGCTAAAAGATTTTGAGGTAAGATTGTAAGGGTGAAAAATAAAAATAGAATTTTGACTAACATGGAAATTTTAAGCATAAATTAGTTCCTTTTAAATTTACTCTCTTATAAAAAGTTTAAATTATGCAATACGCTTGTCAAGTTATTTTTTTATAGAAATATTATAGTTGTTTTGATAGAAAAAATGATATAAGTTAATGAAACAACTTTAATTAACGGAGTTTTAAAATTGAAAAAGATAAACCTTGCTTTATTGTGCGGAGGGATATCCTCTGAAAGAGAGGTATCTCTTAAAGGCGCCGAAGGTATAAAAAATATCCTTAATAAAGATAAATACGATGTTACTGTTTACGATACAGCCACACAACTTGCTGATATTATAAACAACCAGGATAATATTGACGTTGCGTTTATCCTTCTTCACGGAAAATACGGCGAAGACGGCACAATCCAGGGTTTGCTTGAGCTTTTAGGAATACCTTATCAAGGCTCAGGCGTTCTGGGTAGCGCCATTGCAATGGATAAGGATGCAAGTAAAAAAAATTATAAAAATTCCCATATATCCACCCCTAAATGGTTAACCTTAGATAAGAAGAATAAAGTTGACACAGACAGGATTTTCAGTAAATTGCTCCCGCCTCTCATAGCAAAACCAGCCACAGGCGGTTCAAGCATCGGGATAAATATTATTAATAATAAAGATGAATTATTAGTTTCCATTAATAAATGCTTTGAACATGACCCAATTGTAATACTTGAAGAATTTATTAAGGGCAGGGAAATCACCTGCGGAATTCTTGAGGATAAAAAAGGCGCTTTGGTTGCGCTTCCTGTTGTGGAAATAAAACCCAAAAAGCAATATGCATTTTTTGATTATAATGCAAAATATACAAGCGGCGAGACAGAAGAAATATGTCCGGCCCCAATTTCTGAAGAGGCGACAAAAAAAGCGCAGAGATATGCCAAAACAATTCATAAAGCCCTGCATTTAAGGGATTACAGCAGGACAGATATGATTCTGACTGAAAAAGGCGATATTTTTGTGCTTGAAACCAATACCATTCCCGGCATGACTCCAACAAGCCTTTTGCCCCTTGCGGCAAAGGCAGCGGGCATGGACTTTGGAGAACTCCTTGACAGGCTTATTGAGCTTGCATTAATGAGAAAAATCAATTAATTATTAAAGATAACACTTTAATTCTATTTTTTTTATTTTTACCTATAG
>DYOW01000046.1:1756-17705 GCA_020720325.1 Desulfobulbus propionicus | reverse complement strand
AGCGCATTTCTTATGCCGCCGCCTGTTCCAAGGAGTGTGTTTTCCTTGAGAAGTATTATCTCAATATCATTAAAATTCCATTCCTGCAAAGAATTTTCTATTATATCTGCAAGATGATAAGAATTTATTATAATCTTATTGAAACCGGATTTTATAAGACTTTTTATGTGTCTCTTAAGACAGGGTTCATTTAAAACTGGAAAAAGTGGTTTGGGCAGCCAGTCGGTAATGGGTTTAAGTCTGGTTCCCAATCCGGCTGCAAGAAGCATTGCCTGCATTTTTAAGCTGTTTTGGATGTATCAGAAGAGGCATCTTCTTTTTTTGCATTTTCCTCAAGGTTTTTTTTTTCATTGCTATTGTCGTCTTTTTCAATATCCTTAAGTCCCTGCTTAAATGATTTTATTCCTTTTCCAAGTCCTGCCCCTATCTCAGGAAGCTTTTTAGCTCCAAAAAGAAAAAGCGCAAGTAACAAAATTAATAATAATTCCGGGCCACCGAGACCAAACATAATTGCCTCCTTTTAATATTTATTTAGCTCCGTAACTGTGAAGACCAGAGAGTAAAAAATTTACTCCAAAGTATGTGAAAAGAACAGAGAAAAAGCCTATTATTGAAAAATAGGCGATTTTTGAACCACCCCATCCCTTTGCAAATCTTACATGAAGAGCTGTGGCATATATAAACCAGGTGATAAGCGACCAGGTTTCCTTGGGGTCCCAGCTCCAGTAGGTTCCCCATGCCTCATTTGCCCATATTGCGCCGGTAATAATTCCAATGCTAAGCCATAGAAAACCAAAGATAATGGTCTGGTAGTTTAGGTCTTCCAGGGCTTTTATTTCAGGAAAAGAGTTTATCAGATAGGAAGATTTAAAACTTTCATTCTTCTTTAAAAGATACATTATTCCAACGCCGCAGGCAACTGCAAAAGAGGCATAGCCAATAAAACAAGTCACAACATGGGCAATGAGCCAGTTGCTTTTTAATGCTGGTATAAGGGGTTTTATAGTGTCTTCAACATTTGGGCTAAAAGAGGCATATGCCATTGCAAGAGAAGCAAAAGGTGTGGAAAAAGCCCCTATAACACGGTTTTTAAGCCTGTACTCAATGAAAAGATAAACAAGAATAGTTATCCATGAAAAAAAAACCAGTGACTCATAAAGGTTTGAAAGTGGGGCATGTCCGATTCCGATTTTATAAGATTCAATCCATCTTAAAATTATTCCTGTTGTTTGCAGGAAAAGTCCAAGGGTTGCGGTTAAAGTTGCGGCAATACCAAGTTTTTCAAGTCTGAATACCCATACAAGCAGATAAAAAAATGCTGCTCCAAGATAAACAAAAGTTGTCAGACTCAACAAAAGTGAACTATTTATATCCATTTTTACTCCTTCTTATTTCTTTTTAAACCTTAGCGGTTTCTTCAATTTTTTTGCAGATCATATCAAAGTCTCTTTCAAACTGAAACTGATTTTTATTGGTCTGTCCTGCAATTAAAATTTTATTATCTTTGATTAAAACCCAGAGCCTTCTGTGCGGTATCCAGAAAACAACAATAAAACCAAATATTAAGCCTGCGCATCCAAGCCAGACTATCCATACTCCGGGGTCTTTTTTAACTTGAAGTCCGGTCATAAATTTTTCAGTGACCTCAGAAAGATAAATCTTAAATTCCTGCTCTGTTCCTATCCCAAAAACCTTTGATTTACCTTTAATGACCCACTGGGCGTCAGTAAAATTTTTTCCATCAGATATCCATATCCTTGCGGCAGGGACACCATGCACATCAGGGAGAAACTGTAAAATTCCAAGACTTAACGAGGTTTCAGGGATATTAATGGTATCAAAGGCAGAAAGTTTAAGAGTTTCTTTTTTATTATTCTTTTTTTCAATCTCAATTGATATTTCTGGGACTGACTGGTAACTTGCCTGATAAAAAGTTATGCCTTTATAGGTTAAAGGCTTGTTAACAATTATCTGTGTCTTTAACACCTCGAGATTGTTGTCAATTATTGCAAGGTCAGAACGAAATTCCTTCGGCATTCTTCCATCGTCATAAAATTCAACGGCAAATTTATCACACCTCACTTCAAATCCGAGGGGAATTTCCTCTGAGGTCCTGGGGTTTATTATGCGGCTGCTTTTTTCACCTTCAAGAAGCATTAAATTTCCCTTAAAACCCAGGATAGCGCCAAGTATGCCACCTAAAAAAATTATAAGAATTGACGAGTGGAGTATGTAAACACCGAGATAATTGATTTTACCCCTTTCTGAGGTAATGATTTCCGAGCCGTCATCAAGTTTTTTTGATTTGGTATTGCCAAGAATACCTTTAATTTTTGATGAATAATCATTATTATTGGTGATATCAATTGTTTTTTTCATGGATATTCTTGATATTTTTTCTGCGTCAGTATCAAGAATATTCTTTTTAAGCAGTTTTATTGTAAGTGGAAGTCTTTTTAAGGTACAGCATATAAGATTTACAGAAAAAAGATTTAATATTGTTAAAAACCACCAGGAGTTATAGGCATCATAAAGCCTGAATAGTTTTATAAGGTTAAAAAAAGTCGGATTAAATCTTTCCTGATAAAAGTTTAATGGTTCTCCCTGTGGTATCAGGGTGCCAAAAACCGATGTTACAGAAAGTACAATCAGCAAAAAAATCGCAAGTTTTACTGAACATAAGTAATCAATTACAGAATCTTTATTTTTTTTCATGTTGTTGTTAATCTGCTGTTTTGACAGAAAGCAGCCTTTGGTTTTCTCCTTTTTTTTTAATCACTAAACCCGGAGACCCCTCGGCATAGTCTTTTTTAAAATAATAATTATTTTTTAAGAATCAATAAATTTTATTATTTGATTTTAATTATTATTATAATCAGGGGTTTTTTATAATTTTTTAAACGAATAATTCTTTTATTATCAAAGATTTCCAATGATAATCTTTGCAAATTCAGAACATTTAACCTCTATTGCGCCGTTAATCTGCCTTGCAAGGTCATATGTTACTTTTTTTTGCGCAATGGATTTTTCTATCGCCTGTTCAATCATTTTTCCAGCTTTTTTCCAGCCCAGATATTCAAGCATCATAGCGCCTGAAAGTATCAGAGAGCCAGGATTTACCTTGTCAAGATTTGCATATTTGGGCGCTGTTCCGTGGGTCGCCTCAAACACAGCATAACCGTCTCCTATGTTTGCGCCAGGAGCCATTCCAAGTCCTCCTACCTGCGCTGCAAGGGCATCAGAAATATAATCTCCGTTAAGGTTTGGCATAGCAAGCACGCTGTATTCTAAAGGTCTTAACAATATCTGTTGAAACATTGCATCCGCAATACGGTCTTTTAAAAGGATTGTATTTTCAGGTTGTTTTCCGTTAAATTTATCCCAGAGGTCTTTTTCAGAGATAACCTTGCCTTCATATTCTTCTCTTGCAAGTTCATAGCCCCATATCCTGAATGCCCCTTCGGTGTATTTCATAATATTTCCCTTATGCACGAGGGTTACTGAGGATTTATTGTTTTCTATCGCAAAGTTTATCGCCTTTCTCACAAGTCTTTTTGTGCCGAAGTTTGAAATGGGTTTTATGCCAATTCCCGAATCAGGTCTGATTTCCCTGCCTGTAAGCTCTTTTACGGCAGATATAATCCTTTTTGCTCCTTCGCTTCCAGATTCCCATTCTATACCGGCATAGACATCTTCTGTGTTTTCCCTGAAAATAACCATGTCAACATTTTCTGGTTTTTTTACAGGGCTTGGAACTCCTTTATAGTATTTTACAGGTCTTATACAGGCATAAAGGTCAAGTTCCTGTCTGAGCGTCACATTAAGACTCCTGATTCCGCCTCCCACAGGGGTTGTAAGGGGACCTTTAATTGCAACAACACAATCTTTTATAGTTGCAAGGGTTTCTTCAGGTAGCCATGAATTATTTTTATTAAATGATTTTTCACCCGCAAGGACTTCTTTCCAGTATATCTTTTTTTGACCGTCAAAGACCTTTTGTACAGCGGCATCAATGACCATGGAGGTTGCAAACCAAATATCGGGACCTGTTCCGTCACCTTCTATAAAGGGTATGACAGGGTTATCAGGAACGTTTATTGTTCCGTCATTATTTATAGTAATTTTTTCGGGTGTCATAATTTCCTCGCTTGATTGATAATAGTTTCAAACAAAATAGGTTATAGATTATAACATAAATATAGGGGTGGGTAAAGGAATTTAAGGAGTAATCAGACTTAATATGGCTACAAATAAATGAGAATAGAAACGATAAACAAACTTTATTTGAATTTTTTCTAAAATTTTTTAAATAATGATTGTATGTATGATATTTTTTGATAAAATTAATGCTGAAAACCTTAACAAAACGTTATTTTTTTATGCGATTATGCTATAATATAGTAAATTAATAAGTTAAGGAGCACACAAATAATGTCTGTAAATCCATATTCTCCCACTGAACTATTTGATTCCATTTCAAAACATGAAGATTTTCTTATGCTTGATGTGAGAAATGAAAAAGATTTCAGCAGGTTTAAGGTTGAAGGTCCTGAGTTATGCCACATGCAAAATGTACCATACTTTGATTTTATGGAGACTGAGGATGCATGTGTAAAAAAAGTCAAAGAAAATAAATCAATAAGAGTTGTCTGCGCACAGGAAGGTTCGGCTAAATATGTCTGTGAAATCCTTGAAAGACGCGGTTTTAATGTAAAGGGTTATCTCGAAGGCGGCATTAAATCATGGGGCAATGTGCTTGTGCCAAAAACAGTATTTAAAGATTCAAATTGTGAAATAATCCAGTTTATAAGACCTGGAAAGGCATCATGCAGTTATGCGCTTATAAAGGATAAAGAAATGATGCTCTTTGACCCCTCAAGAAATATTCAGTTTTATCTTGATTATGCAAAAAACAGGGGTTGCAAGATAATAAGAACCTTTGAAACACATTTGCAGGCTGATTACATTGCTGGAAGCAGGCTGATTTCAGAAAATACCGGGGCGGAATTTATCGGAAATGAAAATGACTTTAAGGGGGCAAAATTTACATATAAAGCAGTAAATGACAATGAGACCTTTTCATTTTCTGACGGCGCCCCAATTGTAAGGGCAATTCATACACCAGGTCATACACCAGGAAGCGCCTGTTATGTTATAGATGAAAAATTTGTTGTTTCAGGCGACACCATCTTTATAAGATCTGTTGGAAGACCAGACCTTGGCGGAAAGGCAGAGGAATGGGCTGTTTTACTCTTTAATACCCTTAATAATTTAAAAAAATGGGATAAAAATCTTCAGATTTTGCCCGGTCATTTCATGAACTGGGAAGAGGCAAATAAAGACCTTGTTTTTTCTAAATCCCTTGATGAAATTTTACAGATAAATAAGGGTATTTTTGACATAGATAATGAAAAGGATTTCATAAAGTTTATTAAAGAGAATATGCGTCAACAGCCTGAGGAATATGCAAAAATCCGTCTTGTAAACGCAAATTTGACAGAGGTTGACGATGAGGCGGCAGAGACCCTTGACCTTGGAAAAAATGAATGCGCAGCCACTCAGTATGCAAAAGAAAAGGGGTTGAAAAAATAATAAAAAAATGAGTGTGATAGGCAATATCCTCTGGATAATTCTGGGAGGCGGCATAATATTATTTTTTGAATACCTGATTGGCGGTCTTTTGCTGTGTCTTACCATTATTGGCATTCCATTTGGCATTCAGTGCATTAAGCTTTCCATACTCGCTCTTTTGCCTTTTGGCAGGGAAGTTCAGGATATTGAAAAAAACACAGGTTGTTTAACCCTGATTATGAATATTTTATGGATACTTCTTGGTGGAATCTGGATTGCATTAACCCATGTTTTTTTTGCGATTCTCCTTGCAATAACAATTATAGGCATTCCCTTTGCAAAACAGCATATTAAACTTGCGACACTTTCTTTGAGTCCGTTTGGTAAGGAAATCAAATGAGATATGCTTTTTGTTTTTTATAAGATTTGATTAATAGTGATTAAATTAGCCAATTTCAGAATAAGCACAAGATTTACCCTGATTATAGGGGGGATATTTACTATTTTTTACATTTTTTTTGCACTTCTTGTATTCCTTTATATGAAAGAACGGGCAATTTCCGATGCCAATGAAAAAGCAAGGATTGTCCTTGATATAATGGACTGACTTGAGCTTCTATCAATAATTAAAGCTGATTTTCCAAATGTTGAAGTCATTATGATGACTGCATATGGCGCCATTGATATTGCGGTGGAATCCTTAAAAAAAGGAGCTTATGATTTTATAACAAAACCCCTCGATGTTGAAAGGCTTGTGCATCTATTAAATAAATGTATACAGCATCAGACTCTTATAAGAAAAAATATACTCCTGGAGAAACAGCTTTTTGAAAGGCAGACAAAAATAATCGGGGAAAGCAAAAAAATCAAGAATATCTTAAATCAGCTTAAAATAATAGCCAAATCAGATTTAACAGCGCTTATAACAGGTGAAAGCGGGACAGGAAAAGAGCTTGCCGCAAAGACAATTCATGAATGGAGTCCAAGAAAGGAAAAGAAATTAATTATAGTAAACTGTCCTGCGATTCCTGAGAGTTTGCTTGAAAGCGAGCTTTTCGGCTATAAAAAAGGCGCCTTTACCCAGGCTATGGCAGATAAAAAAGGGCTTTTTGAGATTGCTGACAAGGGCAGCATTTTTCTTGATGAAATAGGGGATCTTTCAATAAATCTTCAGACAAAGCTTTTGAGGTTTTTGCAGGAAGGGGAAATAAGACCTGTCGGGGAAAACAGGACCAAAAAGGTTGATGTAAGGATTATAGCCGCAACAAATCATGACCTCCAGAAAAAAATTGAAAAAGACCTTTTCAGGGAAGACCTTTATTACAGATTAAATGTTGTTAATATAAGGATGCCGTCCTTGTATGAAATTAAAGAAGATATCCCCATTATAGCTAATTTTTTTCTAAATGAATTTTGCATTATGAATAACATACCTCAAAAAACTTTTTCTCCTGAGGCAATGGATTTGCTGGTAAATTTTAACTGGACTGGAAATATAAGGGAATTAAAAAATATTGTCCAGAGAACAGCGCTTTTTTCTTCAGGGAATATAATAAGCATGGATGAAATAAAATTTGATAAGCGTGGCAGCTCAAAAGCACAATATTTCAATGAAATATCCCATTTAAATGTTGATTTGCTTGAAATACCCTACCATCAGGCAAAGGAACAGATACTAAGGGATTTCTCAGTGGATTATCTGTCCGAACACCTCAAAAAAACAAAGGGCAATGTAACCCTTGCAGCGCAGATGTCAGGTCTTGACAGGCAATACTTCCAGCAACTTATGAGAAAATATAATATTCTCTCGGAGCGTTTCAGATTGCAATAGAACGCAATAAAAAACTTGCTATGCAATAAAAAACTTGCGTCAATTTTTTTATTCAAACATAACATTAGTTAAATATGTTTAGTTATTACAGTTAGATAAATATGGTAGTTTTTGGCATTTGTTTTGCATTATTATAAAATTTAATTTTATTAAAGAATAAATTTTTATTTTTTAGTTAATTATGATTCCTATATGGACATTAATGTCCTTTTATTAACCCCATCCTTTTCAGGGCGTTCGTGAGGACGCCCTGTTTTTTTTTATTAAATAGTTAAGAATATTTTTTCATATTAGCATTTTATGTGCTCTATTATGGTTCCTCTGGGGGCAGACTCCGCCCCTCAAATTTTTTTTTAGATATTTTTATAAAATCTCAAAGGTTTTGTCATTCATGTATAAAATTTTTACTGGAGTTCCAAGTTTTGGGAGGTTATCTTTATTCAGGTCATTTCTTGCCTGATTATTAAATTTGCCGTTTATAAATTGGTTTGATATTGGTGAGTTAAAGATAAAATTTCCATTTATTAAAAAATCATCCTCGCCTTTTTCGCCTCTGCATTCTGTAATTTTACCATCAATAATCTTGCCGAATCTGGTTAATTTTTTCATTTTGTTTGTCATGTATATAATCCCAAAAAACAACCCATAACATGCTGCGTTCCATAAAACAGAAAAGAAAGCCAGAAAAATTGTAAAAGAAATGCCAGGGTCTTCAAGCGCTGAAATTTCAGGATTATTTTTGTAATAAATTACTCTTAATGGCTCGTCGTTTTTATGGGCGCTTTGACTAAATCTAATGTAGGTTTCTTTTTTAACCATTGATTCATTAGTAAATTTTTTTCCGTCCAAAGAAAAATTGTATTTAATGTAATAAGTTGTTCCGTCGCTGTTTGATTCCCTCTGGCTCATGAATTGTCCGTTTGTTTCTTTTGAGAGAAATTTAAGCTGCGCGAATGTTGTTGCGGTTTGGATTGTGGCGCCAATGACAAATAAGCCTGCAATGCAGAAAATTGAAATAAAAATCAAGATAAAGACAGGATTTCCACTGTTGCTGGCTGGTTTTTTTGCCAGTCCTTTAACAAAATCTGCATTTTCAGGTTCAATAAGGAAATATTCTTCCATAAGCCCCCCCTTTTTATAAAAGCATTTTTTTTAAGTTATATATCAAGATACTAAAATTTGGTTACAAAATTATTACAAGTTTCAAAAAACTTAGAAAAAATCAATTGGTTGTAAGACGGAGTATTTGCCTTTATTTTATGAAAAATGCTTGTATTAATTTATTTTTATGTTATAATATTTTTTTTATTATGGCGGCGTAGCCAAGTGGCTAAGGCGACGGTCTGCAAAACCGTTATTCCCCAGTTCGAATCTGGGCGCCGCCTCCACCTTTATTCCCTGAAAAATTAAATTTTATCTTAAATAATAAATAATATTTTACCGTTATGGCAATAATGGAAATCTCCACAGCTCCCCTTGGAACATGCGGCACAGGTCTTGGACATTATGTTGCTGCTATGATGAATGTAATAAAGGAATCAGGCCTTTCTTACACGCTTACTGATATGGGGACAATTATCAAAGGAAATGTCTCAGAGCTTCTTGACCTTGCAAAAAAAATCCATGAAGCTCCTTTTAATATTGATGCAATGCGCGTTTATACAACCATCAGAATAGATGACAGAAGAGATAAAGAAGTGAAACTTGGAGACAAGATAGACTCAGTTCAGAATAGATTATGAAAAGATACGCCTCTCTTATAGTCTTTTTTATCTCAATTTTACTTGCTGGATACGGACTTTTTACAAATGAAGCAAATATCCTCTGGCAAAAGGCAATCACCATCTGCCTTAGCTGTATTGGCATAGGTTAATGGGAAGACACAGAAAGCTAACCCAGTTTTTGTCCTTATTAATTGGCAACCTTTATCTGCTGCCCTGGAGGGAGTCACCCATTTTTCAGGGCGCGACAAAACGTATATGTTTTCCCGGTCTTAACTGCTATTCATGCCCTGCGGCAACCATGTCATGTCCTCTTGGCGGTCTTCAAAATGCGCTTGCTGATTTCAGGGCAAATTTAATGTTGGGAGTATTCCATCCCGGCGCATATATTATTGGAACTCTTGGGCTGATTGGAAGTGTTTTAGGAAGGATACCATGCGGCTGGCTCTGCCCTTTCGGCCTGTTTCAGGAGATTTTATTTGCCTCTCCATTTAAAAAAATAGCTTTGCCTCGTTTTTTGAGGTATGGCCCGTTTTTTTTTCTGATTTTCTTTGTAATACTTTTCCCCCTTTTGCTTGTTGACAGTCTTGGTTACGGTCAGACCTTTTTCTGTAAATATGTATGTCCGGCAGGGACATTTGAGGCTGGCATACCCCTTTCTATTATGGAAAAGGATATAAGAGGCGCAATCGGGCTTTTGTTTTATTATAAATTTACATTACTCATCGCTATTGTTTTATGGTGTCTTGTCACATCAAGGGCTTTTTGCAGGTCAATATGTCCGCTTGGAGCAATTTTTGGGCTTTTTAACAGAATATCTATGGTAAAGCTCAGATTTAATAAAGATAATTGCGTTGAATGCAAGGCATGTTACAAGATATGTCCAACCGATATATCTTTTTTTGATAATATTGATAATATTAATTCGCCTGCCTGCATAAGATGTATGAAGTGTTACAAGATATGCCCAACTCATAGCATAAATCTTGTTTTCGAGCCAATATTAAAAGAAAATAAGGAAAACTTTCAGGAAAATTAAAAAATGAAAAAAATAGTCATAGCAACCTCAAATAAAGGAAAAATAAGCGAAATTCAATCCCTTTTATCAGATATGTCTGTTGAAGTTCTCCCGCTTTTGGATTTTACAGGGATTCCTGAGATAAGGGAAGACGGACTGACTTTTTTTGAAAACGCCTTTATTAAGGCAAGGATTGTGGCAAGACATACCGGGCTTCCGGCGCTTGCCGATGATTCAGGAATAGAGGTTGACGCATTAGGCGGAGCGCCTGGAGTAAGGTCAGCAAGATATGCAGGAAAAGACGCAAAGGATATTGACAATATCAATAAACTTCTTGTTGAAATGAAGGATATTCCAAAGGAAAGAAGGGCAGCGAGATTCAGGTGTGTCATGGTTCTTCATTCCCCGGATGAAAGATGGATTTCAGCGGAAGGAGCTTGTTTTGGTGAGATTTCCTTTGAGCCAAAAGGGGAAAAGGGTTTTGGCTATGACCCTGTTTTTTTTCTCCCTGACAGAAATAAAACAATGGCGGAGATAGAAAAGGAAGAAAAAAATAGCTTTAGCCACAGGACAATGGCTATAATGGGAATAAAGCATAGAATCAACGATTTTTTGATAGATATAAAATATAATAATATAAATATGAAAACAAATGCCCTTGAAAATTATGAAAAAAATGAATGCTTAAAGATGGCGGTTGATATTACAAGGGCTTATGCCCAGTCAGGTGAAAACAAGCACGGGCAGTTAACTGATGTCCTTGAAAAAACATACGAAAAGCTTCTTGAAATAAAGAAAAAAGGAAAATTATAATTTTTTTTTCGTAATAAATAATTAACTTTAATGAAATAAATTCGTAATAAATAATTTTTATTCTTCGTTTTTAAATTTATAAATTTTAGAGAGGAAAAAATGTTTAAAAAATTTGTGCTTTGTGTAAGTGTTTTTTTGTTGTCTAATTTAATTTGCTCCAATGCTAATTGTGACAATTGGTGGGGTCATAGCGTTCAGCTTGGTCCCAGACCTTTTTATTTAATATCTGACATGGATGATAGTCCCCTCAAGCATCAGTTGCAGCAATGTGGACATGGTCCTTTTCACAGAACATCATTTTCTATTGGTCACAGAGGAGCGTGTTTGCAATTTCCTGAACACACAAAAGAATCATATGAGGCTGCGGCAGTAATGGGCGCTGGTATTATAGAGTGTGATGTAACCTTTACAAAAGATAAGGCGCTTGTTTGTCGCCATTCACAGTGTGATTTACACACAACAACCAATATTCTTGAAATTCCAGAGCTTGCCGCTAAATGCTCCCAACCTTTTAAGTCTGCTGAATTTGATGTGAATGGAACATTAACCAAATCTGCATCAGCAAAATGCTGCACATCTGACATAACTTTAGAAGAATTCAAGAAATTAAAAGGCAAAATGGATGCCTCAGATCCAAAAGCTAAAACCGTAAGCGATTATGTTAAGTTAATCCCCAGCTCAAGAACTGATTTATATACCCAAAAAGGCACTCTTATGACACATGCTGAAAGTATTGAGCTTTTTAAGAGTCTTGGAGTTAAGATGACCCCTGAACTAAAATCACCTGAAGCGCCAATGCCATACGATAAGGATTATACCCAGGAAAAATTTGCGCAGCAAATGATTGATGAGTATAAAAAAGCAGGTGTGGATCCAAGCAATGTTTATGCGCAGTCATTTAATCTGAATGATATTCTTTACTGGTTAAAAAAAGAACCAAGATTTGGAAAACAGGCTGTATATCTTGATGGACGCTATGATATTAAAAGTTTTGACCTCAAAAAACCTGAAACATGGTCTCCATCAATGGAAGAGCTTTTTGCAAAAGGCGTTAGGATTATTGCTCCGCCAATGCAATTTCTTGTGGATGTGGATAAGGCTAATAAAAGTATTGTTCCCTCACTTTATGCCATAAAGGCAAAAGAGTCTGGATTAGAAATAATTACATGGACTTTGGATAGGTCTGGTTTATTAAAAACCGGTGGAGGGTTTTATTATTCCACAGTATCTGAGTTAATTAATAATGATGGCGATATGTATGAAGTTCTTGATGTGCTTGCGACACAAGTAGGTATTCTTGGTATCTTTTCTGATTGGCCGGCAACAGTTACATACTATGCTAATTGCAAAGGGTATTAATAGTCTGTTGCAATAAAAAATTAACACTTATAGATAAAAGGTATAACTGATGTTTAAATTGGTTATGCCTTTTTTTTATTTTTAAAAAGATATAATCGCTAATATTTATATTATCTTTGCAATGGATATTCAGGCTAATTTTATTAACATTTTTTTGTTTTTTTACTTTACTTTTTATTTAAGTTAGTTATATTTAACTAACATGGACACAAAAAATAACTGGTCAGAAAGACAAAGGGAAATTCTTTCGGTTGGAATAAAAATTCTTTCTGATGAAGGCGCTAAATCCCTTACGCTAAAAAGGATTGGCGAGATAATAGGTATTTCAGAGGCAGCCATATACAGGCATTTTTCAGGCAAGAAGGAGTTGCTTCTCTCGCTTCATGGATATGTTAAATCTCAGGTGACACAAAGGCTTGCGTCGTTTTTAATAAGCGGGGAGCATTCGGAAAAACATCTTGAGCTGTTGCTTGTTGAGATAATTTCATATTTTAAGGAAAACAAAGGCATATCTCTTATTTTTCTAAGTGAATCAATTTATCACAACGATCCCGATATGAAAGTCGCCTTAAAAGAGCTTATATCAGGGATTAAGTCAATAATAAAAAACCTCATAGAATCAGGCATGGAAAAAGGGCATTTCAGAAAAGATATCAACCCTGATGTCGCTGCAATAATGATTATGGGAATAGTGCAGATAAGCATGATACATCTTGTGATTGGAGGCATGGATTTTGAGCCATCTTTATTAGTTAAAAACTTTATGCCATTAATATTAAAGGGTATTTCAGACTAACAGCTTTATAAAAATTCACACACTGACATTTTTTTGTCTGAATTATAGATACACAGGATTTTAAGATTTACAGGATACCAATCAACATCCAATTCTGTTTATCCTTTAATCCTGAAAATCCTGATTCAGACAATTATAAATGGTTTTACTAATGAAGGACAGAATAAACAGAAATGATTTTTTTTGAT
The DNA here is from genome assembly GCA_020720325.1 of Desulfobulbus propionicus. Lineage (GTDB taxonomy): Bacteria > Desulfobacterota > Dissulfuribacteria > Dissulfuribacterales > DYOW01 > DYOW01. The sequence continues at coordinate 4,408 of DYOW01000046.1, read as the reverse complement.
TACTGAAAAAAAATAAAAAAATTAATGGAAAAAATATTTTTTTTCTTGACAATTATGTTAGTTAGTATTAACTTACATATCAGCAAAATAAAAAATTAAAAATTCAAATCAGGAGGCACAAAAAATGTTTTGTTTTCAATGTGAACAAACGGCAAAAGGACAGGGTTGCACAATTATGGGTGTTTGCGGAAAAGACTCAAATGTGGCGGCTCTTCAGGATTTATTAATCTATGTAATGAAAGGTCTTTCTAAGGTTGCTTTAGAGGCAGGAAAAGCAGGGATTTCAACAGCAGATGTTGATAAATTTTCCTGCGAGGCAATTTTTTCAACTCTTACAAATGTTAATTTTGATGCGTCAAGATTTACAAAGCTTATAAATGAAGCGATAAATCACAGGGAAAATATGAAAAATGCCTTAAAAGCAAAAGGCATAACCAAAAATTTTGGAGATGCGGCAAACTATCAGATTCCTTCAAACATGGAAGACATGGTAAAAGATGGCGAAAAACACGGTGTAAAGGACGATCCTTCCATAAACCCAGACATCAAATCATTGATGGAAACAGTTGTTTATGGCATAAAAGGTATTGCCGCATACGCTGACCATGCCCTTATCCTTGGAAAAAGCGACAAAAAAGTCTATGATTTTATCTATGAAGCGTTTGCCGCAACACTTGATACTCACCTTACCCTTGAAGACTGGATTAAAATTGCCTTAAAAACAGGTGAAATAAATCTCCTTGCTATGGAGCTTCTTGACGCAGGAAACACAGAGACCTACGGACATCCTGTTCCAACAACCGTACCTCTTGGACATAAAAAAGGAAAGGCAATCCTTGTGTCAGGACATGATCTCAAAGACCTTGATTTAATCTTAAAACAAACCGAAGGCAAAGGAATTAATGTTTACACACACGGTGAAATGCTCCCATGCCACGGATACCCAAATCTTAAAAAATATCCCCATTTTTATGGTCACTACGGAACAGCATGGCAGAATCAGGCAAAGGAATTTGCCCAGTTTCCCGGAAGCATAATCATGACCACAAACTGCATTCAAAAACCCCTTGAAAATTATAAGGCAAATATTTATACAACAGGTCTTGTTGGCTGGCCGGGCATCACACACATAGCAGATAAAGACTTTACCCCTGCCATAAACAGAGCTATTGAAATGCCAGGTTTTGCAGAGGATGAAGACAAAGGAACTGTTATGGTTGGTTTTGCAAGAAACACAGTCATGTCTGTGGCAGATAAGGTTATTGAAGGGGTAAAAGCTGGCAAAATAAGACATTTTTTCCTTGTGGCAGGTTGTGACGGCGCAAAACCAGGCAGAAATTATTACACCGAGTTTGTTGAAAAAGTTCCAAATGACTGCATTGTATTAACACTTGCCTGCGGAAAGTTCAGATTTTTTGACAAACAACTTGGCGACATTGGCGGCATTCCAAGATTACTTGATATTGGTCAGTGTAATGACGCATACTCTGCTATACAGATTGCTGTGGCGCTTTCAAAGGCATTTAATGTTGGAGTCAATGAGCTTCCGCTTTCACTCATTCTTTCGTGGTATGAGCAAAAGGCAGTGTCAATACTTCTGACTCTTTTATATCTTGGCATTAAGAATATCCATCTTGGTCCAAGCCTTCCAGCATTTTTAACACCAAATGTGCTTAATTTCCTTGTTGAGAACTATAATATTAAGCCAATTGGAACAGTTGACGCTGACCTTAAAGAAATATTAGGCTAAAACCTTAGTTTAAGAACAATCTCCACTCTATATACTCTCTTTTTTCTGCCGGAGCAATAAAAGCTTCGGCAGATTTTTCTAAAAAGGGGAAAAATAATGAAAAAAATAAATATTTTTGAAACAGGCGCTTTTAGTGACAAGGGAATGTCAAGAAATATTTTGCATGATTCACCATTTTTTAAGATTATAAATTTTAATTTTAGACCTGGTCAGACAATGCCAATTCATTCCCATGACATTGAAGGCGAGCTAAGCATAATAATTCTTGATGGCGAAGGTGAATTTCTTGGGAAAGATGGTTATTCCATTCCTGCAAAAAAAGGTGATGCGCTTATCTCAGAAATAAGAGAGCCACACGGAATAAAGGCTATTACAGAACTCAGGGTTATAGTAACAATAGCCCCGCCAATTTAAAGTAATTTTTCAGATATTTTCTTAAAATATTATATAGTAATCTTTGATTAAATATTGACTACCCCGTCAGGCTTCGCCTGCCACCCCTTCAAAGAAGGGGAATTCCCCTTTTTCAGAGGGGTGTCCCGAAGGGACGGGGTGTTTAGTAAAAAAAAAGACCGTACTAATTTATTTTTTTTAAACAACGAGGAGGAATTTATCGCTAAAAAGGTATATATCGTAACTGAAGACTGCATTGCATGTCAAACCTGTGTCGCAATATGTCCTGATGTATTCGCATTTAATGAGGATGAGCAAAAGGCATATATTATAAAACCTGAAGGCGGACCAGAAGATTTGATTGAAGAGTGCATTGCAAGCTGCCCTGCTCAGTGTATCCACTGGGAAGAATAGTTTATTTTTTTTATTAACTGAGGTTTAAAAAAGTGAAATTTGATCTTTCACATTTTAGTTTGCATGATGCTTTCTGGTCATGGACAGGGGCTTTT
>DYOW01000046.1:0-1656 GCA_020720325.1 Desulfobulbus propionicus | reverse complement strand
TGATCTTTCACATTTTAGTTTGCATGATGCTTTCTGGTCATGGACAGGGGCTTTTGTTGGAATAGCCCTTGTAGCTTACCTTGAACAGGTTTTTTGCCTGGGAACAGACCGTCTTTTAATAATAGGCTCTTTTGGGGCATCCGCTGTTCTTATTTACGGAGTTCCAAACAGCCCCCTTGCACAGCCGAGAAATCTTATAGGCGGTCATATTATTTCAGCCATTATAGGTGTGTTTTGTTTTCAGGCGCTTGGCGCCAATCTCTGGCTTGCGGCATCAGTTGCTGTCGCCACTGCCATAGTTGCTATGCAGTTAACAAAAACAGCGCATCCTCCGGGGGGGGCCACTGCGTTAATAGCTGTTATTGGCGGGGAACGGGTTTGTGATCTTGGCTATTATTATGTTTTAATGCCTGTTGCCACAGGGGCTTTTATTCTTCTTTTTGTGGCTGTTATAGTAAATAATCTGTCAAAGAAAAGAACCTATCCGTTAAGCTGGTTCTGATAAATTTTTAGAAGGTAGTATAAAATAATGTTGTTAAAAAACATCAGAATAATTTTTCAGTCATTTTTTTTGATTTTTTGCATTTATATTGGCTATAAATTTTATCATTATTATCAATGGGCAACAGGCAAATCAGATTTTTATGTCCCAAAACCTCCCTCTGTTGAGGCTTTTTTGCCAATCGGCTCTCTTGTGTCATTAAAAAAACTGGCATTAACAGGCGCTTATGATAGCGTGCATCCCGCTGGTCTTTCTCTTTTTATAGCCTTTATTCTTCTTTGTTTTTTAATGAGAAAGGCTTTTTGCGGCTGGATATGTCCGGTTGGGGCTGTCTCAAACTTTGTCCAGAAAATTGGCTCAAAATTGGGAATATTAAAGGAGCTTCCAAAATGGGCGCATTATCCTCTGATGTCAATAAAATATCTGCTTCTTGGATTTTTTTTATACATGATTTTAATTTCCATGAATCTGTATGCAATGGAAGCCTTTATTCAAAGTCCATATAACATGACAGTGGACGGGCGCATGTTAAAATTTTTTCTGAAACCGTCAGCAATTACAATATGTGTTTTGATTTTTTTGATTGCAATTTCTTTTTTTATAAGAAATTTCTGGTGCAGGTATTTATGCCCTTATGGCGCTTTTTTGGGATTAATAGCATTAGCCAGTCTGTTATCAATAAGACGGGATGAAACAAAATGCATAAATTGCAAAAAATGTGAAAAAATCTGCCCCGCATCACTAAAAATTTATGAAAAAGACAAAATAAATTCCCCTGAATGTCAGGGATGTTTTGATTGTATCAAAGTTTGTCCTGCAAAGGATTGTCTTTCCATGAGTTGTGTCAATAAAATTGATATAAAAAGCATTCGGGTTTTTGCGGGTATGGTTCTTATATTTATAATTTCTGCATGGCTAATCGCAGTATTTGCCGGAAAATGGGAAAGCCCAATAAAACCAGAGGTGTTCAGGACATATTATATGATGTTGGAAGACAAAGATTTAAGATAAAAAAATTATTTAAATTACAGGATATTTTTTTTGAAAAACCCTTGCTTATTTTGAGCATTTGATTTATATTTATAAAAATTCTTAAAATAAAGATATTAAGGAAACTATCAGATATGGAAGAAATAAAACCAGTTCCAGGGCTT
>DYOW01000002.1:34197-58623 GCA_020720325.1 Desulfobulbus propionicus | reverse complement strand
ATTTGTTCAAACACCAATATGATGGCGATTTAATTCGAAAGGAAGTTTTTGCAAGATATGACTTGTAAAGGCGTTTTATAGGCATAGCCAATTAAAACTCTGGAATAACAAAAAAATAAATATTTCTATATATCAGCGCTCTCTCGAATTATTTCGTGTTCAACTGCCTTTTGAATGAACTGATTTAATGATATTCCTTTCATGATGGCTAACCGCTTTGCTTTTTTATGAACTTCAGGAGAAATTCTTACATTAAAACTGCCTTTATAAGATTTTTCAGTGTTTTTTCCATGTTCTTTGCAAAGCTGAATGTAATCCTCAACTGCGTCTTTAAATGATTTTTTTAATTCTGCCACACTTGTGCCTTCAAAGGAAATCAGGTCTTCAATCCCTTCAATTTTTCCAAAAAAAGCCTCATCCTCGGCATTAAAATGCACTGAGCCAATATATTCTTTATATTGCAGGAAATCTTTCATATTAACCTTCTCAGTCTGAGTTCATCAATAATCTGCACTATCTGATATTGTTTTAACTCATTATTTGGATGTGGTTTATGTAAACGAATTATATGTTTTGAATCTTTATCAATAAAAGCAACCCTTGAGCCTGAGGTTTTACCTGTTTGTGATTCTCCATAACCAAAATGAGTTAATAAAATTTTTAACTCATCATAGGTAAAGTCCTTTGGTTTAGATAACAGCCTTTTAATAAGCTTATCGCTTTTACTCATAAAATTAAAATAACACAAATTTAGATTAAAAGCAACTATTTTGTGGTTGCAAAAAAATAATTTGCTGTAAGTTTAATATCATTATGGCGATTCATCAATCTGCCCTCACAAAAAAATCCTTCATCCCCATATTGAATAATTTTTAAATACATATAAAATATCTTATTAACTAAATCCCATGCTGTTTTTTATCAATTCCAACAACTGTGTTTCAGTTCGCTGTTTTAATACCTGTTCTTTTCATTTCGTTAAAATAGCGAAAAAAATATAATTCTGCGACATAATATGACATACCCGGTGGTTATAATATCTTTAAAACTTAAACAAAACCAATTTTTGGAGGGAAAATGCTTGATAATCTTGCAAAAGATTTAAGCTCTGTGGAAAATCTGGATGTTGAAATCGGAAAAATTATGCCTATATGGAAGGAACAAAGGCTTCAAAACGGATTAAAAAGAAAAATAATCAATAAAATCGAAATAAATAAAAAAAAATACAATGTTTCCCAGAGATTTTTAAAGTCAATGGGGACAATGTTTAGCATTAATGACAATATATTCAAATATTTCTCCCCTGACGAGGTATTTGACAGGGTTCAAAGGGTGCATCCCCGCTCTGAAATAAGGCTCACAACCGTTAATGACACCGCGCTTGCAATGTCAAATATTGATAAACCCATCCTTGATTCAAAGAAATATGTTGAAATGCTGAAAAAACAGGACAAAGACACCCTGATACAATCCTACTATAAGGACGGCGTCATCACAACAACCCATAAGCTCAAAAATCCCCCATGGACAATAGGCAAAGGAAAAAGCAACGACAAATATATTGACACCTTCAACCTTGAAACCCCTGTTGACGGACTGGGTCTGCCTTCTGTCTATTTATCCGTTTTAAGGCTTTTATGCGAAAACGGACTTGTTGGCTATTCATCCGCTTTCAGAAGTTTCATTCAAACCGGAAGATATCAGGGAGACAGAATAGAGCCTCAGATAGAAAGGGTGCTAAAATGCTATTCTAATGACGAAGGATATTCCGCCATCCGCCAGAGAATTGAAATGTCAAGATGCTCCCAGGCAAGTGTCAATGAGGTGTATAATCTCACAAAAACCATTGAAAAAGCCTTTGAAACGCTCTATCCTGTTCATTACGAAAGAACAATGCGCACATTAAATAATATTACAGGCGATATTTCACAGCAATATGCAGTTTCAGGCATAAACCAGATAACACCCAAAAAAAGGAGATTATTGCCGCTTTCCTGCGCTGTCTATGACCTTCTTGTATTTATAAGCGAACTTACAACCCATTATAATAAATTTATTGCCAAACCCCATATCCTGCGCGCATGGATTGGCGCGACAATATCAAATGAATTTGACCTTGAAGGGAGTTTGATGGATAACCCAAATGTCATCCAAAAAGAAACCCCTGATTTTTTTATGAAAATTATGTAAAAACCATGTTATGGCATTACAAGAAAGAGATTACCAGACCCGCATAATTAATAAGGTTATAGATTTTTTTAAGGACAATGAGCCTTCGGCGCTTATTGAAAGCCCAACTGGAAGCGGAAAATCCATTATGGGGCTTAAAATCCTTGAATATTTTGAAAAAAATCATAATTTAACCTCTATATGGGTTGCAAACAGGAAAAATCTTTTAAAACAAATAGATGAATTTAATCAGCATTTTTTTAGTCTGAAAAAATTCACGCCTGTGAGCATGTTTGACAAAAATCCTCCAAAAGCAGATATTGTCGTGATTGACGAGGCGCAACACGACGCCACATCATCGTGTATCCATATCCATGAGATATGCAGCGCAAAATATGTTCTGGGCTTGACAGCGACACCTTTCAGGACTGACAGGATGAAGCTGGCATTTAAAAAGGTTGTGAAAGACGCGGGAATTCAAAGGCTTATTAACGATGGATGGCTATGTCCATATATTCACTGGTCAATAGATAACTGGAGGTTTGAGACGGTTTCACAGATTTATCTTGCTGAAATGGATAAATGGGGCAAATCCGTTGTTTTTTTTCAGACAATCGAAGAATGTGATAGATTTTCAGAGATATTAAAAAGCCATGATATACGTTGCGAGGTCATCACATCCTTTACTGACAGGGAATGCCAGCTTGATGCCTTTGACAAAGGGGAGTTTAATATTGTCGCAAATGTGGCTATACTTAATGAAGGCTTTGACTGTCCTGACCTTAAGACTGTCTTTATACGCGATGCCTCAAAACTTCCTACTATCCAGATGGCGGGAAGGGCTTTCAGGCTGCATTATGGCAAGGAATTCTGCAATATTGTTCAAAGCAAGGACACTGATTGGCAATTCACGCGCACCGTAAAGCCGTTATACCGCTATGTATCTAAAGAAAACAAATGGTTAGCGCTGGGAGATTCCCTTATTATTGATGAGACAGTAAAGCAAATAACCAGACAAATGGTAAAAACCAAATATAATATGCCAAAATACTTTGAAGACCCTGAGAGGACAATTGACCCATACAACCTGCGAATCAAAACTGCAAGATAACAATTATTACGAACCTGTTCTTCAGGCAAAAAATCTTTCAAAGGCATTTAATTTAAAATATGCCATTAAGGATATTTCCTTTCATCTGAATAAAGGTGAGATTCTCGGCATTTTGGGACCAAACGGCGCAGGAAAGACCACCACTCTGCATCTGCTTCTTGGGCTTATTAAGGCAACCTCAGGTGAAGTCAATATATTCGGGCTAAATATTGATAAAAACCGTTCAGAAATACTCTCAAGGATGAATTTTTCATCCGCATATATCTCAATGCCATATAATCTCTCTGTCATGGATAATCTTATTGTTTTTTCAAGGTTATATCAAATAAAAAAATTAAAGGAAAAAATCAGTTATCTCCTTAATCTTTTTGAGATTGAAAACCTTAAAGACAAAATAACAGGCTCTCTTTCCTCTGGACAGAACAGCCGTGTTAATCTGGTAAAGGCTCTTTTAAATGAACCTGAAATACTTCTGCTTGATGAGCCAACAGCAAGCCTTGACCCGGATATTGCCCTGAAAGTAAGGACAATTCTCTGTGATATCAGAGAAAAAAACAGGACATCAATAATTTATACATCACATAATATGGAAGAAGTGGAAAATATGTGCGACAGGCTTATTTTCCTTGCAAACGGAAAGATACTCATTCAGGGCACAACCAATGAAATCCTTGCAAAAACAGGAAAATCCAGCCTTGAGGAGCTTTTCATATCAGTTTCAAGGGAACAGAGCCAGCATAATATAAATGATATCAATGAAGAATAAGCAAAATAAGATTAAAAAAAATGTTTGAAAGAATCTATGCAATAATTTTAAGGTTTGTTTATCTACATAAAAGAAGCATGCCAAGGATAATGGAAATAATGTTCTGGCCCTTTATGAATCTTCTTGTATGGGGTTTTCTCTCGGTTTCCATTGAAAAAATGACGTCATCAACCATTGTCTCTTACCTTATCGGTGGCATCATATTCTGGGATGTCCTGTATCGCTCCCAGCAGTCTGTTAGCCTTAGCATTACCGATGAATTCTGGGCAAGAAACATTATTAACCTCTTTATTTCACCCCTTAAAACATACGAGCTTGTTACCGCTATATGTTTTGTGGGACTTATAAAAAGCGTCATAACAACGACTTTTATGGCGATTCTTGCCTTTTTCATCTTTAATTTCAGCCTATTAAACCTTGGATGGAATCTCCTGCCCTTTTATATGAATCTTATTATTTTCGGCTGGGCGCTTGGCATGTTCACAATGGGGATAATTTTCAGATATGGAAGGGCCGCCGAGGCGCTAATCTGGGGCGTGCCTTTTCTTATTCAGCCATTTACAGGTGTTTTTTACCCTATATCAATACTTCCAGCATGGATTCAGCCAATATCATACTCATTTCCGTCAACATACATATTTGAAGGAATGAGAAATGTGATACAGAACAATCAATTTGATGTTCATCTTTTGACAAACGCATTTCTTTTAAATATTGTATGGATGATAGTTTGCGGCATTTTTTTCGGATTTATGCTTAATCAGGTTAGGGAAAAGGGTTACTTAAGCAGGCAGATTATTGAATAAAACTGATTAATTTAAATTTATATAAAACAAATATGGGGGTGTCATCTATGGTCAGACAACCCAATTTCTCTAACCCTCTTACACCTTAAGCATTTTTTTCAGTTCACCCACCTCATTTTCAAGGTGTTTTGCAACATCCTCCATAATCTGGATAGAGTCATCAAGGACTAACATTTTTTCATTTAAGGTTTGGGAAAATTTATAGGATTTTGCTGCCTGCTCATCCAAAACTTTAAGGGCAATGGAGGTGTCATCGCCTATTTCAGTGACCATGCCATTGGTTTTGTCTGATTCTTCCAGCATAAAATTAAGAAAAGATTCAAGAAGCGACATCTGATCAGATGATAAACTTGCCTTATCCTGTCCTGAAGTTGATATATCAATATTTTTCTCAACCTCTGTTTCAATTTTAACAACAAGGTCTTCTATCTGTTGTGTTGCCTCACCGGTTCTCTTGGAAAGATCTTTTATTTCATTTGCAACTACGGCAAATCCTTTTCCTGCCTCTCCTGCCCTTGCTGATTCTATGGTTGCATTTAATGCAAGGAGGTTGGTTTGTCCAGCGATGTTTCTTATAATTTCACTTATATTTTTTATTTCCTTACTGTAATCAGCAAGCCCCTTGATACTGCTTTGTATCTCATTAATGGAGTTTTGCATGTCTTTTACGGAATGGATGGAATTATTAATGGTATTTTGCCCTTCTTTTATCTTTTGAGTAGATAAATGGGACTGCTGGTTTAAGGTGTCACAGCTATCCTTAACATGAGAAAGCCTTTGAATTTCCTTCATAATTTGTTCTGAAGCAAGTAATTGTTCCTGTACCTGATCTCTTATCAAAGAAGTTAAGTCAGTTAAAGCTGAAGATTGGGAGATAACTTTTTCTGTCTCAGAAGATATTGAAACCATATTAATCCCCATAGTTTCAATAAGTTTATTAAACATTTTAGCCACATCGGACATTTCATCCCTGCCGCCTGCATTAAACCTGAAGGTATAATTTCCATTTAAAACTTCTTCAGCGCCTTTTCTGAATTGCCTTAATGGTTTTCCCAATGTAAAATAGATTATTAACCCAACAAAAAAAATTAGAAAAATAGCTGCAACCAAAAAAAATATTTTTGTCTTATCACCAATTGATGTGATATTTTTTAGGGATGAGTTATTTATCGCCACATAAAAATAAGAATTTATTTCATCTTTTTTCCAGCCTGCATGACAACCAATGCAATAATCTGTGGTTTTAACTGGCATTATCTTGCCTATTGAATCCGGTTTACTTGTAATATAGTCTGCTTTTTGGGATTCGTTTATTAAATTATCATTGTTTTTTTTTATTTCTTCAGTATGTGACGAATAAAGCGCCTGTCCGGTGTTATTTATCAGGCTGAATTCCCTAATATTCTGATTTTTTGTTATTTCCTTCATGAGATGGGCAAACTGAACCATATTACCCTTTTTTAATGCATCAACTGAGGAGTTGGTAATTAATGTCGCAAGGGAATCAACTTCCTTTTTAAGTTCATTTATGGTTAATTTTATAAACTGGTCTATTAAAAAAAATGATGTGAAAGCTAACAAGAAGAAACCAATTGTAATTGGTATCATTATTTTATAACCTATTTTCATAATGCCACACCTTTTGCTATATTTTTTTTAATCTTATAGTTTCCTGAATAAAATTCTCTTCCGGTAAAATCTTCTTAGGATCTCTGTATATGCCTGTGTCCTTTGGCCAGGGCCATTCAGGATTTGTGCAACCAACGCATGGTGTATTTGAGGCGACGCACCATGAGGTTTCCTTGTTCCAACGCCTTACCGGACAGTCGGATTTTGTAACAGGCCCTTTGCACCCCATCCTGTAAAGACAAAGGCTCTTTTCAGAATAGTCTGTAAGACATTTATCCTGGGCAAAATATGGAAATCTCTGGCAGTTGTCATGATTTGTCTTTCCGTAGTATAAAACAGGTCTTCCATCCTCATCAAGCTGGGGAAGTTTATTGTAGGCAAGAAAATATGCGACTGTCCCTGTAAACCTGTGGGCGTTCATTGGGCAGCCCGGAATCCTTACAACAGGTGTGGAAAGACCTTTTTGTTTAACATATTCAGCTATTGATATTGCGCCGGTTTCAGGGTTTGCGGCAGGAATTCCGCCATAAGAAGCGCATGTTCCACATGCAATAACAGCAAATGCCTTTTTTACAACATCATAAAGATAATCTGAAAGGAATTTTTCATTAAACTTACAGGCTCCTGGCATTTGCATAGGAATCGCGCCCTCAAAACAAAGTATATAACCACCTGCGTTTTTCTGCTCTTCTATTATATCAATTGCAACCTCACCCTGTGCGACAGAAAGCGCAGGATGAAATTTCAAGTCAATAAGTGTGCTTAGAAAAGGAACAAGGGACGGAGAATCAGAGTAAACAAGGGAGACAGAATCTCCTGTGCAAGCCTGTCCGGTCATCCATATCACAGGAGGTTGTTTTTGTGTGATTTTCATAAACGCCTCAGCAAAGTCAGCGCTCATTTGAACGCCTCCTCCCAAAAGCGCTGCAATCTTTGAACAATAAGCCAGAAATTCCCTTCTTGATTGTTTTATATTTAGCATAATAAATTCACCTCTTTTAATGAATAGAACATGCAAGACAAGGGTCATAGCTTCTGATAACCCTGCCTGCCTCAATCATACCTTTTTCAAATCTGACAGGAGTGTCTTCCAGCGCCTTCTCAACAGGGCCTGGTTTTCCTGCAGAATCCTTGGGGGAAAAATTCCATGTGGAAGGAACTATACAATTATACCTTGAAACCCTTCCGTTTTTTGTTTCAATAAAGTGCAGAAGTTCCCCGCGTCCTGCATTGGAAAGACCTAACCCTGTGTCTGAAACCACTATTGACATATCAATGTCTCTTATTGTGGGTTCGTTAATATTTACAGTTGATAAGGCATTTTGAACAAACTCTCCAAGGATAAGCGCCTCAAACGCCCTAGAGAGGTGTCTTCCCAGAGTGGAAAACAACGCCTCTTTTGGTTGTTTTAATTCGGACATTATCTTTGAAAGCCTGTCATCCTTATCATAATTAACATAAATCCTTGATAATGGACCTGTTTCCATTGGATGTCCGTCATAACGCGGAGACTTAATCCAGGAGTATGCGCCTGATTTATCATAATCGGGTTTAGTTTCGCCAGTGGAAAAGGATTGGGCTGATCCCTTATAGTAAGAATGAGCTATATCTTCAATTATTTTATTTTTATCAAATGGGGCTTGTTTTCCGTCAATTATGACACCTGAGGTGAATAAAGGTTTGTCAAGGGAATTAAAACCGCCGTAACAGATGGCATTTTGATATCCTGCGCCTATCTTCCAGTATTCAGGATATAATTTTGCTATTGACATAACATCGGGAAGATATTTTGTCACAACAAAGCTGTGGATTTTATCCACAATATCTGATATCTTTGCGAGCTTTTCCATTGTGATTTCAGTGGTTATTCCGCCTGGAAAAATTGTATGGCAAAAAGGTGTCTTTCCTCCGAGAATAGCCAAAGCGGAGGCGGCAAGACCAAGCAGTTCCAGGGCTTCAACATAATGCACAATAAAAGGAAGAGCATTTGCGGGTTCAGATATATAATCACCGGGAACCTTTTGGGCAAACAAAGCAGGCTTTACAGTTTTTACCCATTCTTTAGCATCTTTAAGCGCAGGGTCATTTCCGGGATATGAAGCAAGCGCGACAAAATCAACATAATCAGGCGCTGACAAATGATAAAAATGTAGAATATGGTCATGAATAATATGAATTCCAAGGATTATGTCGTGTAATAACTTTCCGTTTTTAGGAAGTTCAATTTTATAAAGCTTGGCCAGCGCCCTTGCCGCGGCAATACCATGAACTTCATGACATACTCCGCAGATTCTTTGCATTATCCTTGCAGCGTCAATTGGGCGCCTGTCAATCATAATATTCTCAAATCCGCGGTACATTTCACCGCATGACTGGACATTTGTTAATTTTCCATTAATGACTTCAGTTTTAATGGATAGATGACCTTCAATTCTCGTGATAGGAGTTAAAACCTGAACAGCCATAATAATTTTACCCCGATTTTAATGATATTTTTAACAATAATATTTAATATAACATCAACTGATTTTAATTATTTTTAATAATTAAAACAGATTAATAAGATAAAAATAAATAACAAATTGTTATAACACACTATATTATAATAATACCGCACAAATTTCAACAGATTATTATTATCGAAAGTTTTTATATAATTTTCAATATCAAAAAAGTTATTTTCACAAAAATAAAATTTTTATCTAATTGATTGTAAGTAAAAGCGCTTATTTTTAATCAAAGATTTTTATATAAAATGATAGAAAATGGATTTTTATTAAGAAAATTAGCAAAGATTGAAGAATAAAAAATACTGATATTAAAAGAAAAAAAATAATGAGAACCCTTGGTATTAAAAGGGTTCTCACATCTGCTTAGAAGTAATTTTATGCTGAAACCACGGAAGAAACCTTTGGCACTTCCTGTTTTAAAAATTTTTCAATTCCAGCCTTTAATGTCATCTGGCTCATTGGACAACCTTTGCAAGCGCCCTGCAGTCTGACCTTTACAACACCGGTTTCATTATCAACATCAACCAGCTCAACATCGCCGCCATCCCTTTGAAGCATTGGTCTTACCTTTTCAAGGGCTTCCTGTACCTGTTCTTTCATGTATTTCTCCTTTTTTGGGTTTAATGATATATTTTTTTAGTTTTTTAGCAATTCGCTCATCTTAAATATTGAATATAAAGGCAGTCCCATATCAAGTATGGCTTCATCACCGCCTTCTTCCCTGTCAACTATAGTCATAGTCATAACAACCTTAAAGCCTTCTTCCTTTGTCCTTTTAATTGCTTTAATGAGGCTTCCGCCTGTGGTCACAACATCTTCAACAAGGGCAACTTCAGAATTTACCAATATATTTCCCTTGCCCTCAATCCATGAACCTGTTCCATGTCCTTTTTTTTCTTTTCTGATAATAAAAGCAGGTATTGGGTTCCCTTCAATCTGGCTTATAAGTGAAATTGAAGTCACTATAGGGTCTGCGCCAAGCGTTATCCCCCCAATGCCGTAAATGTCAAGACCTTCATTAAGTATCATATCATAAAATAATCTTCCGCACAGATAAGCTCCCTCAGGGTGAAGCGTTGTATTCTTGCAATCAAGATAAACATTACTTTTTTTGCCTGAAGTAAGGGTAAAATCACCTCTTTTTAATGAACGTTCAAGAATAATTGTTCTTAAGAGTTCTCTGTCAGAAATATACATTTTGCCTTATCCTCCGAATACCCTTTTATATATTGTGTCAACATGTCTTAAAAAAATACTTAAATCAAACATATTTTCAATGTCGCTTTTATTAAAATAAGATTTTATTTCATTATCTTCAAGCAAAAGCACTTTAAAATCTTTATTTTCATTCCAGACCTGCATTGCATTTCTCTGGACAATTTCATATGCCTTTTCCCTTGAAATGCCATGTTTTGTCAGTTCAAGCATAACATGCTGGGAAAATACCAGGCCTTTTAATTTATTTAAGTTTTCAAGCATTCTTTCTGGATAAACCAGAAGATTCTTTATAAGTCCCTTAAGTCGTCCAAGCATAAAATCCGCTGTAATAAATGCATCGGGGCATATAAATCTTTCAACTGAAGAATGGCTAATGTCCCTTTCATGCCAGAGAGCGCAGTTTTCAATTGCAGGCTGAAAAGACGATCTTACAACACGGGCAAGACCGCAAAGATTTTCGGAAAGAATGGGGTTTCTCTTATGGGGCATGGCTGATGAGCCTTTTTGACCTTTAGAAAAATATTCCTCAGCCTCAAGAACCTCTGTCCTTTGGAGATGTCTTATTTCTGTTGCGATTTTTTCCACTGTGCCGGACAAAATAGCAAGGCTTGCGAATGCCTCGGCATATCTGTCCCTCTGAATAATCTGATTTGACACAGGGGCAGGTTGAAGTCCAAGTTTTTCACAGACAAACTCTTCCACCTTTGGGTCAAGATAAGCATATGTGCCCACAGCTCCTGAAATCTTGCCAAAAGAAATGGTTTCAAGGGCATTTTCAAGCCTTTTCTTATTTCTTTTCATTTCCTCAAACCAGATTGCAAGCTTTAAGCCGAAAGTTATTGGCTCGGCATGGATTCCGTGGGTTCTTCCAATCATTATTGTATTTTTATGCTCAAACGCCCTTTCCTTTATCACAACAAGAAGCTCATCAACATCTTTTACTATTAATTCCATTGATTCTTTCATTAACACAGCAAGGGCTGTGTCAAGCATGTCAGATGAGGTCAATCCGAGGTGGATAAATCTTGAGTCTTCACCAACATATTCACCAACATTTGTAAGAAACGCAATTACATCGTGCTTTGTTCTTTCTTCAATTTCTTCAACCTTTTTTATATCAAAATCAGCCTTTTCCCTTATGTTTTTTGCGGACTCCTTTGGGACAACGCCAAGCTCAGCCCATGCCTCCACAGCGCAAATCTCCACTTCAAGCCATTTTTTGTATTTATTTTCAACTGACCAGATTTGTTTCATCTCCGGTCTTGAGTATCTGTCAATCATTTAGGTTCTCCTGAATGGTTATTTCATGTTATGTCTTATTATTAAAATCACTTCTTTTTGAATATCAAAGATATAGTCTATACCGCTTGTTATAATTATTTCAATAAAAAGTTTATCTTTTTCAACTCGTATATAACGGTCATGACATCTGGTATAAAATATATTTGTATTGTTTATTTGCCAATCATTACATTTTTTTTTAAGATAAGTGATATGTTGCTTTTCAATTTTATATATAAAAAAATTTAGTTGTCTTTTTGGAAAATAATCAAAAATCTGATTTGCTGTGTTCCATTGATTTGATAAATAATTATCATAAATCCAAATTTGTCTTGCATCTGAAAACATGGAAGATAAATAACTATGTAATTTTGTCCGATCTTCTCCCTGTTTATAGGCAATTGTGTAATAATTTGAAAAAGAGTCATTGTAGATATTTACGTAAGGATGATGATTTTTATCAGATGATAAAATTATCTTATAGATTGTATTTTGAGCTAATTCTTCTAGTGTTTGATTGACCTGATTAGAATGAGCTAATTGTGAATTTATGCCCACATCTGAAACGCCTATTCTATTAAGCTGTGCATAGTTTGTTATATATGTTGGTTTATACATATTTAGCAATTTTTCAATTATTGTTATATCATGTTCTTTCCCATGCTTAAAGGCAAAAAATTCCTTTAACAAATCATCTTCCATGACAACAGAATAAGCCATCAGGCAATCTCCAGAAGTTCTTTTAATGTGGCGTCAAAAAAGCCTTCGGGAAAAGAAATCTCTTTGTTGTAAATATCACAAAAATGACCCCGTTGATTAATATTGATTTGAGTAAACGGATTTTTTGCATTGCCTTTATAATAAATGACAACATCTGTCTGCTTTATTTTCTTTTTATAAACTTCATATTTTATCCTGTTAATTAAATGGTCGCAATGAGTCTCTATGATTAGATAAATTCCTTTAGAGGCAATAAATGCCAAAAATTCGCCCAAACGAGACTGTGACAATGGATGAAGATGAATTTCAGGATTTTCTATGATTAAAAGGTCGTCTTTTTTTGCAGACAAACACATAATCAAAACCTTTAATAAATAACCAATGCCAGCGCCTGTGTTGGAAGATGAAATATTATCAATATCATTTTGGATAAAGGTTAATTTTACTTTTGAGTGAGAAATTTTTTCTGTGCTTATGTCTGTCTTTATATCTGTAATATATGTAAGCCAAAAATCCAATTGACCTTTAAGTGTCTTTGAGTATGCTTTTTCCGTTTGTATTTCCTCAAAAATTTCCTTGCTTTTATTATTTTCAAGATATCCCACGGCATACCCGCCATTATGCCCTATTCGTAATTCCTGACTTATGTCGCTGATATCTTCAGAGCCTGTGCGATTGGCAGATAAATAAAAAAATGAATCTTCATATTTCAGGGGGATTTTTTGGTAACTTTCTATTTCGTCAAATTTAGGACTAATACTTCCAATCTCAGGAAAACCACTTTTAAGTTTTACAGAAAATGTTTTCTCTAAAAAATCTAAATTAATAAAAATTTTTTTTTCTTCTGACCAAACACATTTAATATCTTCATAAATACTAAACGGTTTTACAATATCCTTGATAAAATGCACTAATTCCTGTTCAGAATAGGATACCGCAAGCAAAATTGCCTGAATAACGCTGGATTTACCCACAGAATTTGGACCCATCAAAACTGTAAGGGGTAGGATTTTTAGCGTCTCATCCAAAATACACTTAAAATTTTTAATATGTATTTGTTTTAGCATTAATTGCCTCAATAACTTTTTCAACTTCACTGAAACGATATTCCACATTAATTGAACTGTCAATATTGCCCTTAAATTTTCCGCTCATGTCAAAGTTATCTTTTAAAGACTCTATCCTGTTTTTTAATAATTTTTTTTCTGTATATTTATTTAAATCAATATTGGCAAATAAAAATGATAATGCCTCAAAAAGCGGCATATTAACAGGTCTTTTTTTTCCTTTTTCATTGGAAAATCTGAAGCCGTCTTCTCCAAGAATTTCAAAACTATGAGCCATTGCCCTGACAAAAACATCTTTAATTTCATTGATTCTATCATTATCCAAATTATTTATAAAGTTCATTGAAAAAGCAAGAAAATCTTCCATATTGCTTTGATAATTAAAGCTGAATATTTTCTTTCTCAAAAAATAAAAGGATAAAAACCTTAAAATTACATACTGGTCCCTCATCCTTGTTGAATCAATGGCATTTCCTGTGGCTTTTTTAAATTCATTTTTTTGGGATAGTTCATCAAATAAAATGGTAGATTTTCCCTGATACAGGGCATTTCGCATTTCCTGACTGTTAAGCGTTGTCCCCCCCCTGTTAACCCTGTCAAAAATATCATACTTTACCCTTTCAGGGGTTGGCGGCTCAATAACATAGAAAAACAACTGGTATCTTTCAATCTTGTTTCGATAAAGCGGCTCAAGGTCATTAAAATATTTTTTGTTAAATTGGGGAAGCATCTTTAAGTTCAAGAGATTAAATTTATTGTTCATAAAATCAATAATTGAGTTGATTCTCTGCTTTCCGTCAACAATTTGCTTAAGCCCAACTTCATTTTCAAAAACATAAATTACTGGTATGGGAATATTCATTAAAATGCTTTCAATCAATTCGGATTTTTGCAGAGGCTTCCAGACATTATGTCTTTGAAATGATGGGCTAATATTAATTTCTTTGGTTTCTTCCGCCATTCTTTTTATTTCAAAAAGGCTGTATTGGTCTCTTCTGATTTTAACCGTTGCCCCGGGATAAATGCCAAGTTCTGATATCTCAAGTCCTGTCTCAGCTTCTAAGTATTCTTTAATCATTTATTAATTTTAGATAATCCTCAAATCAAAACTTCCCATAAGTTTACCCAGTGTGACACAATATTCAAAGAATTTTTTTAATGAAATCATTTTATTCTCATCAAGATAATAATTTATACATTTGAGGTAATGAAAGCATTCTTCAGTGTCCATAACACTATTCTGTAAAATTCGGGGAACTTTAAAGTCAACCTGCTTTAAGCCGTTCTCAAGGCATTCTTCCAGTTTTTTCTTTAATATAAAGATTTTTTCCTTATTTGTTTCAAAAAAATCCTTTCTCACAGCCCAGAGGGCAAACACAAAGGGAAGATTTGTAAAATCATCCCACAAACTTGCAAGATCATAAACAAAATATTCGTTATTTTTGGATTTTGACAGGGACAGAGCCTCGTCTCCTATTGCCAGATATGCGGAAAAATCTCCACTTTCAAAATCTTTAAATGTCCCTGCGCTGTATAAGGGTTTTGTTTTAATAAATATTTCAAGGATAATCTGAAGAAGATTTACTGACGAGGCAGAATGAGTGGTTAAAATAATCTTTTTATTGTCAAGTTTATAAATATCAGTCCTTGAGATAAGAAGCACGCTTTTTACCTTTTCCTTTGCGGCAATGCACATTGGAAGCGCCACATAATTAGTGGCATTTTCAAGGACTTCATAAGACGATACAAGACCCACCTGTATTTCGCCTTTTCTTAAAAGCGCATTTAGCTCTGAAGGATGAGCCTCAACTGCTTCCCATCCTTTAAGGCCTCTTGTTTCTTTCCAGGGGATAATAAAGGGATATGCATTTATATAACTTACAAAACCAATCTTGTTTATGTTCATTTATTCTCTATTAATTTTAATATTCATGCAGCCAGATTAAGCAGGTGTTTTTTGTCATATCAAGCTGGTTTTCTCCGTTTTTGACAAGATATTCCACAGCTTCGTGTGCCTTATCTATTTTAAGACCGGGATAAAATGCAAATATGCAGTTATCCTTGCCTTTTTCAATTGACCCTATTTTATCGCTTAATTTCATTGCCTTTGCCCCGCCCATAGTCGCCATGTAAAGGATTATTTCCGGATCAATTTCTGGAAAATTTGAAGAAAGCGAGGACATCTCCGCAAAAATTGAAAGCTTGTCGTTTGAGGCAAGACTATCCGTCCCTATTGAGATATTAATCTGATTTTTAAGGATATTATCTATATCAGCAATCTTTCCTGAAAGAAGCATATTGCTTCTGGGGCAAACTACTATTGAGACATTATTATTTTTAAGTATCTGGATATCTGTATCACTTACATGGATACAATGAACGCATAATGTATTGGCATCAAAAAAACTAAGCTTATCAAGATATTTGGTTGTGCTGCAATTAGCCGGTAGGTATGAAAGCGGCCAATGACCTCTAAGTTCAAGTAGTTCCACCAAATCCCCTGTGCCATTTAAAAAAAGTTCATTTTCTCCCCCTGATTCAGCGAGATGAACCGAAGAAATGGTGTTTCCGGTTGAAATTTTTTTTATTGCCTTAAATGTTTCAGGATGGACAGTATATGGAGCATGGGGAGTTATCCCAATGGTAAAATCTTTTTCATATTCATTTAAGTCAGTGTTTAATTCAGGGATAAAAGGAATGGCATTTGCAAGTCTTCCTTTTGGGTCTATTATCTCATTAAGATGAATAAAGTAATTGATGTTGGGTTTTTGGGGATTAATTTCTGACAGAGAAGCAAGGGTAAGCCAGAAAGGGTCATTTCCAATGTCAATAACAGCGCAGATACCCTTTTTTTTCATTAGCTTCATGTTAAATGAAATTAATGCCCTGTCAGGAAGTTCTTTTTTTGAGATTACCTCCTTTAACCACTCAGAAAATTTATTTGAGGCGCTTATTCTTCCCTTCAAATATGACAACTCAATGTGGCAATGGGCATTTATAAGTCCCGGACAGATTATTGCGTCATCAAAACTGGTTATTTTTCCGTGATAAACAGAAAGAATCTCTTTTTTCTTTCCCACATCAAGAATTTTATTGTTAAAGACAACAACAGCCCCGTTTTCTATAATTTCAGAAGTTACTGGTATTATCCATTTGGCTGTATATATTTCAAGAGATGATTGCATTTAAATAAGGGTATAATCCATTTTTCGTTGTTTAGGGATAAATCCGGCATTTTTTATATGTTTATTTATTTCATCCACTGAAAGACGATATTTTACTCCTGCCGCCGCCACAACATTTTCCTCTATCATAGCGCTTCCAAAATCATTTGCTCCAAAATACAGGGCAACCTGCGCCATTTTATACCCCTGTGTAACCCATGACACCTGAATATTATCAAAATTATCAAGAAAAATCCTTGAAATAGCAAGAATTTTTAAGTATTCAAAGGCAGATGCGGTTTCTTTTTCAATCTGAGTGTTTTTAGGCTGAAACGACCAGGGTATAAATGCCGTAAAACCATTGGTTCTGTCCTGAAGTTCTCTAAGCAAATTAAGATGTTCAATTCGTTCCTCCAATGTTTCAATATGACCGAACATCATGGTTGCAGTGGTTTTTAATCCAAGTTTATGGGCTGTCTCCATTACAAAAAGCCATTCTTCTGTGTTTGCCTTATTTGGAGAAAGGATTGTCCTTACTCTGTCCGAGAGAATTTCAGCGCCGCCTCCGGGAATGGAATCAAGCCCGGCTTTAATTAGCCTTTCAAGGACTTCTTTAATTGTAAGATCATTAAGTTTGGCAAGATGGATTATCTCAGGCGGGGAAAAGGCATGACAGCGCATTCCTTTTGATTTTATAAAACTTAACATTTCTTCATAGAAGGACAAAGGCAGTTCTGGATGCAAACCACCCTGCAGAAGTATCTGTGTGCCGCCAAGTTCCTTTGCCTCTTGTATTTTTTCATCAAGCTCTTCAAAGGACAAAACATATCCTTCTTTGCTTTCAGGCGCTTTATAAAATGCGCAGAATTTGCAGCCTGATACACAAATGTCTGTATAATTTATATTCCTGTCAATAACAAAGGTCACTATGTTGAAATCTGTTCTTTTTTTTCTGATTTCATTTGAAATATATCCAAGAAAATTTAAATCAGAATTATTATAAAGAATTAATGCCTCATCTTTTGTTAACCGCAGGTTATTTAACGTTTTTTCAATTATATTTTTCATACTGGATTAAAAAAGGCATCCCTTTCCACAGGGATTCTTCCTGCATCAATTATTAATTTTTCCATCTGAATTCTTGTGAGAAAGTCCGGAGATTCAGCGCCTGCCATATGAGTTATTTTTTCTTCCATTACTGTTCCGTCAAGGTCATCTGCCCCAAATGACTGGGCTATCTGGGCTATTTTTGTCCCAAGCATTATCCAGTAAGCCTTGATGTGCGGGAAATTATCAAGAATAAGGCGGGAGATGGCTATTGTTTTAAGGTCATCAACGCCGCTTGTTCTGGCAATGTCGCTTATTTTTGTGTTTTTAGGATGAAATGACAGAGGGATAAAGCAGTTAAAGCCGTTTGTCTCTTGCTGGGCGTCTCTTAAGGCAATTAGATGTTCCACTCTTTCTTCAATGGTTTCTATGTGACCGTAAAGCATGGTCGCATTGGTTTTTAATCCGAGTTTATGGGCTGTTTTGGATATTTCAAGCCATTTTTCACCTGAAATTTTTTCAGAACAAAGTTTTTCTCTGATTCTCGGGCTGAAAACCTCGGCGCCTCCTCCGGGGATTGCGTCAAGACCTGCATTAATTAAGATTTGAAGAATTTCAATAATGGTTTTTCCAGAAATTTTTGCAAAATGGTCAAATTCCACAGCGGTAAATGCCTTTATCTTCACCTCTGGTCTTATGGATTTTATTGTTTTTAAGAGTTCCGTGTAATATTCAAGGGGAAGGGTTGGATGAAGTCCTCCCACAATATGTATTTCTCTTATTGGCTCATTTATCCTGTCTTTCACCTTCTTTGCCACATCTTCAATGGTAAGCTGATATGCCTTTGAATCACTTTCAGGTTTTCCGAACGCGCAGAACTTACATAAATTTTTACATATATTTGAATAATTTATATGCTGGTTATAGATGTAATAGGTATTTTTTCCATTAAGCCTTTCCCTTACTATATTTGCGAGCATTCCAATAAGGGGGAGATTATCGGATTTATAAAGCAAAACCCCGTCTTCAAGGCTTAATTTCTCGTTATTATTAATTTTATAAAAAATATCTCCAAGTTTTTCTTTTTTGCAAAAAAACTCTGCTGTGTTTATATCTGTATTTTCCATATAGTTTTAGTTTATTAAAAGATTATTTATTATCAGGTTCTTTAATCTCAAGAATTTTAACAAAAAAAATCAGATTTTTTCCTGCAAGGGGGTGATTAAAATCCACAAGAATTGCTCCCTGCCATTCTGAAACAATGAATCCCTGTTGATGGATTCCGTAATAATCAGGAGCTTTTATAGGTTTTCCTCTTGTTATTTCTCCGCTTACTCTTTCCTTTGCAATTAATATAACTTTTTTATGATCATAATATCCGTAAGTATACATCGGAGAAACATTTACAGCAACGCTTTCACCTTTTTTAAGGCCTATTATTTTTTCTTCAACAGGTTGCAGAAATTCACCGGCGCCACAGATAAAACTAACAGGGCCGGTTTTTTCAGCGCTGTCAACAACCTGTCCTGTTGTAAGTCTTACCTGATAATCAATTATTACCTGCTTGCCCTTTTGAACAGTTATTTTTTCTATTATTTCCATGTTTTTTATCTTTATTATTTTATTTTTTGCTTAAAATTAATAGTTAGTATCCCAGCTAAATAAAAAATTTAATTAAGTTTGTCATCAATTTTCTTTTTTTCCGGAAGAGGTATCTTAAAAAAATCAATGCCCTCATCTTTCATGATTTTTTCCTGATTTTCAGTGACAATTCCCCTGATATTTCTTTCCGGAAGTATTCCATAATGGATTTTTAATGCCTCATCGGCAAAACTTGTCCCAACATCCTCGGTGTGCTGAATTATAAGATTATAAACCTTTTCTCTGATAAAATTGATGTCAGGTTCATTTTTTATCTCGTTTAATTCTTTGCTGGTCTTGGTTTTGGGAAAAAATGCCATTGGAACCTTGGAAACATTTGCAGAATTACAATAAGGGCAGCAAACCAGTCCGCCTTTTAGCTGTTCATCAAAGGAATCCTTACAGGGAAACCAGCCTTCAAATTTGTGATTATTGTCACAGCATAGTTCATATACAATCATGATAACAATAATTTACAATGTTTTCAGGTTTTAACAATATAAAAAAACCTTTTTATTTTGAAAAAAATAATACCCGGACAGCAT
This sequence comes from Desulfobulbus propionicus, assembly GCA_020720325.1. Lineage (GTDB taxonomy): Bacteria > Desulfobacterota > Dissulfuribacteria > Dissulfuribacterales > DYOW01 > DYOW01. Next base: position 38,949 of record DYOW01000002.1, on the reverse strand, counting down.
AATTAAAAAATATAATTTTTTGATGTTGTTTTAATGATTTTTTCATATAAAATTATAACCAATTTAAGATATTATATAAAAAAAAGGCATTGCTAATTTAGTATAGTTTGTGATATGAGATTGCTTCGCTTCGCTCGCAATGATTAGGTATGTCATCGCGAGGAACGTAGTGACAAAGCAATCTAACATTAACGTCTGCAACAAAAATCTATGCTTAATTAACAAAGCCCCAAAAAAATTAAGGTTATTTTTTTATTATTTTGAACCCCATTAAAGTCTTACATATCGGAAAATATTATCCCCCTGTGCCGGGAGGTATTGAAAATTTTTTAAGAGACCTGGTAAATGCCCAGATTGATTCCGGCATGAACGTCAGGGTAATAGTTCATGAAGATAAAAATTATCCTGAAAATTCCAAACAAGACGAATCAGTTATAAAAAAAGCGCCCACTTATGGGCAATTCCTTTATGCCCCGCTTTCTCCTGGCTTTAAGGCGGAAATCAAAAAAAATCTAAAGGAATTCAAACCTGATATAATCCACCTTCATATGCCAAATACCTCGGTTTTCTGGCTGCTTTTTATTAAAGAAGCTTTTGCCATCCCCTGGGTTATACACTGGCATGCTGATGTGGTTTTTTCAAAGATTAACAGGCTGCTGTCTCTGGCATATAATTTTTATAAACCCTTTGAAACAAGGATGCTTAAACACGCAGGCTCAATTATAGTCACATCCCCTTCGTATTTAGAAACAAGCAATACCCTGGCGCCTTTTAAGGATAAGTGTGAGGTTTTGCAGCTTGGAATTAATCCTGAAAGATTCCCGGGGACTGATAATCTTCAAACTGAATGGGCAAATGATTTTTGGGGCAAAAACAATGAAAAAAGGACGCTTTCAGTGGGGAGACTTGCGTATTATAAAGGCTTTCACAACTTGATTAATGCCTTTAAATATGTTAATAATATGAAGTTAGTTATAGTTGGAGAGGGAGAGCAAAAAAAATATCTCTCGGATTTAATTAAAAAAAATGAACTTGAAGATAAAGTTACAATCACAGGTTTTCTCCCCGAAGATAAACTTTTTGCGCTCTATGACACATGTGACGTTTTCTGTCTGCCATCTATTGAAAGAACAGAGGCCTTTGGCTTGGTGCTTCTGGAGTCGCTTATTTATAAAAAACCTTTTATTGCAAGCGATCTGGAAGGGTCGGGAATGTCATGGATTTCTGAAAAAACAGGGGCAGGTTTCTGCTTCAGGCATGACAGTATCAGTTCCCTTGTAATGACATTAAACGAATTTTTTGATGATTCTTCATCCAAAACAAAAAAAATAAAGGAAAATGCACGAAAAGGTTTGACTGAGGATTTTAATATCCTTACAGTTGCTGAAAAGACCCTGACACTCTATAAAAAACTTTTAGAGGCAAAATGATTATTAGAAAATCCTTTTTCGATAAAAAAATACTGATAATAGTGCCAGCCTATAATGAAGAAGCCACTATTTCCAATATTATTTCTTTGATAAAAGGACGGTATAATCTTGATGTTCTTGTTGTGGATGATTGCAGCCAGGACAATACAAGGGACGTATCCCAAAAGGCAGGAGCTGCGGTTCTATCCCATTGCATAAATTGCGGGGCATGGTGCGCTATACAGACAGGATTTCGATATGCCTTAAATAAAGGTTATGATATAGCGGTGACAATGGATGCGGACGGACAGCATCTGCCTGAGTACATCCCCTTTATTATTAAACCTCTTGAAGATAATGACGCTGACCTTACAATTGGTTCTTATACCGGAAGGGGAAGCGCGGGAAGAAAATTTGCATGGTCTTTTTTCAGGATAATGAGCGGATTAAGCATTATGGATCTTACGTCAGGATTCAGGGCATACAATAAAAAGACATTTAAATATCTGATTGCTGATGAATCCCTCATATATGACTATCAGGATATTGGGATAATCCTTTTTATGCTCAGATGCGGCATGAGGGTAAAAGAAGTGCCGGTTTTAATGGAGCCAAGACAGAACGGGTGTTCAAGAATTTTTTCTTCATGGTGGAATGTGTTAAGCTACATGATAGACACTTCATTTATAGCTCTAACAAAGAGACTTTTCAGGGACAGGAGGCATCTTATGTGTTCTGTTAACAATTTTAAGTAAGAGGTCATTTTGTTTCCTTATCAATACACTTCTGCAATTATTGGAATTATCCTGGGATTAATCATATTTTTTCTGATAAAACACGACCGCCTTCATGTAAAGTTTGCATTTTTCTGGTTTATAATTGCGGTGGCTGTTATTTTTCTTGGTGTTTTTCCTAAATTTTTTGATAAAATAGGAAATTTTCTTGGTGTAAGTTATCCTCCGGTTCTTTTGCTGGTTCTTGCATTAAGCCTTGTTTTGTTAAAACTTCTGCGAACAGACATAGAAAGGTCTAAACTTGAGCAAAGAATCAAGGAACTTACCCAGCGCATGGCATATTTAGAAGGAATAATTGAATCAAAAGAACATGAAAAACAATAAAAAAATAAATTTTAACCGTTATGCAGTTTCTGCAATTATTTTATTAATTTTTTCCCTGACACTTTTTTTTAATTTTTATAATTTTTCAAAAAGCCGCATAGACAATCAGTCTATCTTTTCTGATGGAAACGGCACATATCTTATGACAACCTTTGATGCCTATTATTTTTTAAGACTTTCAAGGGAATTTGCAGGCGGCGCATATGATGATTTTGATGAATTAGCGGGCAGGAAATTTCCCAAACCTATTCCTCTTTTATCTTCCTTACTGGTATTTATCCATAAAATTTCAGGGGGTTCCCTTGAAAAAATCGGTTTTTTTATTCCTCCTTTTCTGGCAGGCTTTTCTTTCCTGATTTTTTTCCTGTGGGGTCGGCTTATTGGCGGAAACATGGTCTTTGCGTTTTCCGGAATTTTATTTTCCGGCTCATTTTTCTGGCACATAAGAACGAGTTTCGGCAGGTTTGACACAGACGCCTTTATTCCTATTTTTGTATTTATATTAAGTTATCTTGTATATAAATTTGTTGAAGAAAAAGAGCGAATAAAGAAAATTACATTTTTGCTTGCATATTTTGCGACTTCTGTTTTATTTATTATATGGTGGCTTCCTGCCAGATATCTTATTATTCCATGTTTTATTATGCCCTATTCGCTTAGTTATTTTTTTTATGACTCAAATAAAAGAGAAAAATATCTAAAAATTTTCTTTATGGCTATGGCTGTAATCGCAGGATTCTGGGTATTTTTTGATCTTCCGTTGTTCTTCCCTGATTTTATAAATAAGATTATAACTGAAGTGAGAAGTCATATAAGCCTTGTGGGAAAGATAACAGGGGGAAGTTTTGCGGATGTGGGCAATTCCATAACTGAACTTTTGCCGGTTAGCCTTAACAGCATATCAAATGACATTGCCGGACATCCAATAATGCTGATTTTCTTTTTTGCAGGATTTTTTCTGATGATTAAGAGACATTTTAAAGAGCTGATTTTTTTGATTCTGCCTTTTATGCTGGGTCTTTTTATGTTTTCAGCGAATCGTTTTGCTATATTTTTTCTCCCTTTTTATGCATTAAGCGTTGCCTATTGCCTGCATTTTATATTTAACCTGTCTTATATGAAAAATTTATCCAATCTTCAAAGAAATGGTGTTATAGCAACATTATTTATTATTGTTTTTGCTATTAATTCATATAAAACATTTCAGTTCAGACCTTTGCCTGTTGTCACTCAATACGACATCAAAATTGCCAAAAGCATAGATGAAAAAGCCTCAAAAGATGCAGCAATATGGGCAATGTGGGATTACGGTTATTTTTTGCAATATTACGCCAAAAGAAAGACTTTTATTGACGGAGGCTCCCAAAATCCAGACAGAGCTTTTATGTCATCTCTGCCTTTTGCAGTAAATGACATGCCGCTTTCTTCAAACCTTATTAAATTTTTTATGGCGCATGAGTCAGGAGGTTTGACAAAACTTAACAGCCTGACCGGAAGCATAGAAAAGTCGGTTTCTTTTTTGATAAAGGCATTATCCAAAAAAGAGGATTTACAAAAGACCTGCGAGGAGTTTGGAATTGCCTTTGATAAAAGCTGGGAGGAATATCTTTTCCCAAAGTCTGATGTATATGTTTTTTTAAATAGCGCTTATTTAGATAAATCTTACTGGTGGTATTATTTTGCCAGTTACAGTAAAGAAAAAAATGAAGGAATCCATCCGTATACATTAAAAGTAAATCTTAATAATGCTGCCTTTGATGTTAATAAGGGGTTGATTAACGTGGGTTCAGATATCCTTTTTGTTAAGGAACTTTATAATTATGTTTTTAAGCCCAAACCAGGAATTGTCACAAGCCAGCGCTATGCAAACGAAAAAGGTCTGACAATGCTGGTTGCCCAGGGAGATTTTCAGGCATATTTAATGGATAATTTCTTTTCCCAGACTGTGTTTGTAAAATTATTCTTTTTTAATCCAATGGTCAATAATGAAGCATTCAGGGCAATATCATACGCGCCTCTGGAAAGCGGGGCATGGAAGGCGCAGTAAAGGCAAAGAGGATTCGAGCCCTTTTACAAAATCAGCGAACTAAGCAAAAAACCAAATGGCAAAATTTTTGTAACATTTCAAAAGAAAAATTTTAAATACCAAAAAAATTAACGTTTGTTCTCATTTTCTTCTTCATTTGGGATAAAATAATCTGTGTTTCTTTGATTTTCCAGCCATC